>JBJERM010000116.1:0-5980 GCA_051882315.1 Ruminiclostridium sp. | reverse complement strand
AACCCGATGGGCTTGACACCCCGCCTTACAGATACTCTTATGCCTGCCCTCGCTGCAAAAGTGGAGACATCCGAAGAATTATGTATGAATGTAGTAGTTGCTCAGAATATATCCTTGCGGGCGACAATTTCTATAAATGCGAGCCTACAGGCGAAATGTTCTGCACTGACTGTATAACGAAAGGAGAAGCGTATTAATGGCAGAATTTAAGTGTATGGAATGCGGGTATGAGTTTGATGTTCCCGCTGACGATGATAATAAGTGGGCTTGCCCCAGATGTAAGGACGGGCAGATTGCGAGACATCAGGGTGATTGTGCGGTGTGCGGCAAGCCGATTTACAACGGCGATACTCACTACTACTGCTGGAAAACGAGTCAGCTTTTCTGCGGTAGTTGCGTAACCGAGAGGATGTGATGCGATGATTATAAACTATCTTGCAAATCACTGGAAAAGAGTGAAGAACCATTGTCGTACAACGGTAAACAAGGAGTTTACCGATATAGAGCCCACTGATGAGTTTAAGAAAAAGCTTCTTATTTCCGAACATTCTCCGATAAGACTGCTTGAAATCGACTGGACTTGGAAGCAGATACCCTACTGGGTTAGTACAGAATGGTCTCGTCACAAGAACGAGAAGTTCATATCTTCCCAAAGAGACGACAGATTGATTGATGATATTCCCAGAGGCAAGAAACCGCAGGAAGCTCCTGTTAATTATGACGGTTACGCCAACGCCCAGAATACGATAGATATATGGCGTAAACGCCTCTGTTATATGGCAACCCCCGAGGCACGGGCTTTAGCCGAAGAATTCAAAGAAGAGCTTACGCCGATAGAACCCGAATGGGGAGATGTGCTTGTTCCGAACTGTGTCTATCGCTTCGGGTGCCCTGAGTTCAATATGTGTAAAGAGAAATTCTTTGCAAGGTTTTTGCAGTGGTGCGGCGAGAACAATAAAACCATTTCAACAATCCGCCAGCGCTACAATGCCTACAATGAGTTTTTCCAGATAAAAGACGAATACTTAAAAGACTGTGAAGAAAGGATAAAAGAGAATGAAAAAGTTTAAAATCAAGCTTACAACAATTGAAGACGTAAAGCGTTTTGTGCAGGCGGCATTAGAACTCCCGTGCGTTTCCAACGTACATAACAGCGGAAATATTATTAAGGTGGTAAACGCCTCCAGTATTATGGGACTTTTCTCCCTTAACCTGTCCGAGTATCTTGACGTTGAGCTTGAAGAGGAAATCCCGGAAGAAGAAATCAACGACACCTTCGGCAAGTGGAGGGTGTAAATGAAAAGACGTATAGTTCTTTTGGTCGGCAAGTCGGGAAGCGGGAAAACCACAATTGCCAATGAGTGCGAAAAATCCTACGGACTTAAAAGCATACAGTCCTACACAACAAGACCACCCCGCTACGAGGGAGAAACAGGACATACCTTTGTTTGCAAGCAGAAGTTCGACAGTCTTCCAAACAAGGTAGCCTACACACTCTATAATGGCTATGAGTGTTGTGCCACCGCCGCGCAGGTAGAAGAAAACGACTTGTACGTTATTGACCCCAGAGGCGTAAACGAGTTTATGAACCGCTATAAGGGTAATAAGGAAGTCTGCATTATCTATGTTGTCGCAGACCTCGACCCCCGCAAAGCCTTCAACATTTACTATGAGCGAATGAGAAGACGCGGCGACACAGCTAAAGCCGCCGCTGACAGAGTAGCCCTCGACAACCACGAGTTCAAGGGCTTTGAAGCTAAATCTGATTATGTCTTCGTGAATGGTAGGGAAGAGGATATAGACTCGATATGCAACGCAATTGCTTTTCTGGCAAATGGTGAAAGTTTTGACGACAAAAACGACTCTGTAGGTGCAGATAAGTAGAAAGGGAGTATTTTAAAATGGCGATTTTAAGAGGGGTGAGAAATGATTTACGGGTATTGCAGATGTAGCACAAATGAAAGCAAGCAGGATATTACAAGACAAAAGCGAGAATTAAAGGAGCTTGGAGCAAATGAAAGTAATATCTATATGGAGTATGAGAGCGGCACGAAAATAAACCGCCCTGAATTGGCAAAGCTTTTGAACGTTGTAAAAGAGGGTGACACGATTGTTACAACAGAGATTAGCAGAATAACAAGAAGCACTAAACAGCTTTGCGATATTATTGATTTAGTAAGTGATAGGGGTGTGCGGCTCATTATTAAAGATGGTATCACGGTAGATTGTCGGAATGGTAAAAAAATTGATATTGTAACAAAGGCGTGTTTACAAATGTGTGGGGTGTTTTCAGAGCTTGAAGAAGGTATGATTTGCGACAGGGTTAAAAGCGGTATGGCTAATGCAAGGGCTAAAGGGATAAGGCTCGGCAGACCTGCATTAACTATTGACGATATACCGCCCAAAGTAAAGGCATACTTTAGCAAGTATAAAGACGGTGAAATAACAAAGACAGAATTTGCAAAGCTTTGCGATATAAGCCGCCCTACACTTGACAAGTACATAGCAATAATGACTAAGTCGGGAGGGATTTAATATGATAATAATTGCTATAATTTCTGCTATGATTTCGATGTTTTTCGGCGTATGCACCGTTGCCTGTTGTCTTGCCGCAGGCAGAAAAGACTCGATGGAAGGAGAGGACGATGACGAGTAAGAAAAAGACGCTAACGGTTGCCGTTGACCTTGACGACACAGTGTGGGATTTTGTAAGCCCGCTGCTCGAAAGATATAACAAGGTATACAACGACAGCGTTAAAAAGGAACAGATTACCGACTGGAATATACATTCCTTTCTAAAACCTGAGTGCAAATGTATCTTTGCCGAGTTCGGCGATGATGATTTCTACAGTAAGCTCAGAATAAAGCCAAGCACAAAGCGCCGCCTTAAATTTATTAACCGTCACGCAAATCTGTATTTTGTGACCGCCTGTCATTCAGCTACAATGTTGAACAGGAGTAAAGCTCTTGCAAGAGAATTACCTTGGTTTAATGACGGTCAGCTTGTAAAGCTCGGCGACAAACAGAAATTTAAGTGTAATTATCTTGTTGATGATTGTATTGATAATTGTATCAATATTGATGGGTTTGCACTTGTTGTTACACAGCCTTGGAATGAGAAAATAGATTTTAAGTATTTAGAGGACATACTTTATATTCCACGGAGAAGGTTTGCTGGCGTTGATGAAGCACTTAATGTAATTATAAAAGCTATACGAGACCAGCGTCAACACGATAACGGAGTGTATTAATGAACAAAGAAAAAATAATTCTCTACTCAAACAATTGTCCTTGCTGTAAGGTTCTTAAGACAAAGCTGGACGAGAAAAAAATTGGATATGAGCTGTGCTCAGACGTATCAGCTATGCTGGAGCTTGGTATAAAGTCAGTCCCAGTGCTGAGTGTTGACGGACAGCTTTTAAATTACAAAGAATCGCTCGTGTGGGCGGAGAAAGGAAATTAATGTATAAAGAAAAGTATGAACGGTATCGCAGCTATGTTGACTTCATTCAGAAGTACAGGAAGGCAAGTAACGCCGCAACTGGAAGTGAGGTGGACGCTAACGCAAATGTCGAACAGAAAAACATAACAACTTGTTCGGGAGAGCTTACCAAGAAGATTAAGATAGGCACAAACCGCCTGCTTATGATTGATAAGATAACCGAAATGTTCGGCGGGGATTTAGCTGAGGAGTATATTCGCCAGCTTGAAGAGCACGAAAAGTACAAGCACGATGAAACGAGCATCGCACCGTACTGTGTATCAATTACGATGTATCCGTTTCTTACAAACGGGCTCCGCGATATAGGCGGTATATCCGACGCTCCTAAAAACCTTGAGGCTTTCTGCGGCTCTTTTATTAACCTTGTTTTTGCAGTAGCTGCTCAGTTTGCTGGTGCAGTTTCAACACCGGAGTTCCTGATGTATATGGATTACTACATTCGAAAGGACTACGGTGATGATTACATCGAACACCTTGGCGAAATTGTGACTGCTCCCTATGTAAAGAGAGCAAGAACAATGGAACAGATTATCGAAGACCGTTTTCAGCAGGTAGTTTATTCACTCAACCAGCCTGCCGCCGCAAGAGATTACCAATCGGTATTCTGGAACATAGCTTATTTTGATAAGCCGTATTTTGAAGGAATGTTCTCCGACTTTGTGTTCCCAGACGGAACAGAACCCAACTGGGAAACAACAAGCTGGCTTCAGAAGAAGTTTATGACTTGGTTTAATAAGGAGAGAACAAAGAAGGCAATCACATTCCCCGTTGAAACCGTAAACCTTCTTGATAACGGCACAGACTATGTTGACAAGGAATGGGCTGATTTTGTTGCTAAGATGTATGCTGAAGGTCATTCGTTCTTTACATACAGAAGCGACAGCGTCGATTCTCTCAGTTCCTGCTGTTTTTCAGGCGACCAGAAGTGTCTTACCAAGTCAAGCAACGGCGTTAATTATATGACATTCAAAGAGCTGTACGACGCCAATTATATGGATAAGAAACGCAACTTTACAATTTTTCACAACGGCAGTTGGGTAAAGGGTAAGATTATTAAGCTTCCTAAGCGGGATATGTATAAGATTACGACAGCCAACAAAAAGACTGTTGTTGTTACTGATAATCACTTGTTCCCGACTCCTGACGGGGATAAGAGAACAGATGCTCTCACAACGAATGATTACTTACTATTCAATTGCAGGGCTCTTGATACATTCCCGGAAAAAGACAGAAAGCTCACCTACGAGCAGGGTTATCTTATCGGAATGTACTTAGGCGACGGCAGTATGAGTGATGAAAAAGAAACAAGAAACACCCCGGTTGTTTATTTAAGTCTTAATGAGCATAAATACAAAGACACCTTCGACTTGCTCAACGAGGCAGTTACCACACTTGACGAAGAGTGCGAGTACAGACTTGGAAAGCCTTATAATAACGTATACCCAACGAGGATTGCAAGTACAAAGGTTCACGACTTTATCAGGGAGTGGGTTTCCGGCAACTATTGCTATGAAAAGGAGCTTAATATGGATTGCCTCTTACAGTCCATTGAGTTCAGGCAGGGTATCCTTGACGGATACTATATAACAGACGGCGGTAATTCCAACAGGATTTATACCACATCTGAGAAGCTTGTAGGACAGATAGAAACCCTGATTACTTCTCTGGGAATGAACAGCGTAATCGACTGCAGTGACAGGACGGACGAGCCTGTAATCATCAGAGGTGAAATCTACACCCGCAACTATCCGCTATATTGTATCCGTTGGTACAATCCGATGAATAAGCGAACCGCCAATAACGGCAATTTTAAGGTAATCAATAATTGCGAATATTATAAGATTACCTCAATTGAGAGGTGTGATTACGACGAAGAAGACGTATATTGCTTCGAAATGACAAATGGCGACGAGCCTTACTTCACTCTTCCGAACGGTATTATTACCCATAACTGCCGCTTACGAAACGAGATGCAGGACAACACCTTCTCCTTTACTCTTGGTGCAGGCGGTGTTGCTACCGGCTCAAAAGGAGTAATCACCACCAATATCAACAGGCTTGTGCAGAACGCAGTAGCTGAGGGCGTAGACATTTCCCAGAAAATGAGAAAAGAGGCTCTAAAAAATCAGAAATATCTCATAGCCTTTAATGAAATTATCAAGGATAGCTTAAAGTCTAATATGCTATCCATTTACAATGCAGGCTTTATTGATATGGATAAGCAGTACCTCACCCAGGGAGTCAACGGTTTCGTAGAGGGGGCAGAGTTCCTCGGAATTGAAATTTCCCCGAACGAACAGTACTTCGACTATTGTGAGAAGATACTAAAGCCTCTGTATGAGGTGAATAAGTCAGCGAGAACACCCGAACTTATGTTTAACACCGAATTTGTCCCTAAAATATGTGGGGACAGAGTGTGATAATCCATAATACACTCAATTGAAATTTCCCTTAATTGACTTGAAGTTCCAGAGAGAT
>JBJERM010000115.1:0-6045 GCA_051882315.1 Ruminiclostridium sp. | reverse complement strand
AACCTCGCAAACGGCTTTATAAAGCCATTTGCGAGATTAGAAGCTGGTGACCCGTTTACCTTAATATCCGAACTGTTTTCCGAATCTATAATCTCATCCCTCGTGGGAATTTCAACAGGCTCGTCCTTATATGTAAGATAGAAAACAACCCTGTCGTTATAAATCAGAATACTTTTAACGAGAGCGTCAACAAGGCGTTCTCGATTTTTTGTAACCCTCATATCCAGGGTTCTGAACTTCGTAAGAGTGAATACAATCTGCTCCTTTGTGAGTTTAGGAGAGCTGTATTCTTCAGCTTCAATATTAGTTTTCAGCCGTTCTTCTTCCGCCTCAAGCTCTTCAAGTCTTTCTTTTGTGGAGCGTGTGATAATGCCCATTTCAATAGCTTTCAGAATATTGTCAATGGCTTTTCTTACTTCGCTAAGCTGTGACTTAAGAGCAGGTACAACTATGTTTTCCTTGTTTAGAAGGGCGATAACATCATCTGCAATCCTGCTTACTGCCTCATCATCAAAAATGAATCTGACCAGATTTTCTATAACAAAATCCTCAATCCATTCCTTTCGCACAGCCTTCATCTTGCATTCATGCCGTTTAGATGCAGCACATTTATAATACCGATAATATGTGCCGTCTTTTTTCTTTGCACTATCACCGACAAACATAGTCTTACAATCTCCGCAGAACAGTTTTGTGGTCAGAATATATGGCTCTGTCGCTTTATTCTTGGCAGAAGCGTGTTTATTTTTCTGCATGCGTTCGTTAACTCTGTCGAATAATTCAAGCGGAACTAAAGCAGGAATGCCGTTTGGTATTACAATATCACTGTATTTATATTCGCCGATATAAATACGGTTTTTGAACATATGCCGCATGCTATTCTTGTTGAAATCAGCACCCTTTGCTGTCTTTAATCCTCTTGCATTAAGCTCATCTGTAATGTCCTTGATAGACATTCCGTCCGCATATTTCTGGAAGATTTCAAGAACAACAGGAGCTGTAACAGGGTTAAGCTTATAATGCTTTTCTTCATCAACGGAATATCCAAAAGGAATTGCGCTGCCGTTAAATCTGCATTTCAAAGCGTTTTCCGTCATACCTCTCTTAACCTTTTCCGCAAGGTCTGCGGAGTAGTATTCTGCCATACCCTCAAGCACCGATTCGAGAATTATACCTTCTGCACCTTCGGAAATTGATTCTGTTGCAGAAACTACCCGGACATTATTCTTTTTCAGCATAGCCTTGTACTTGGCGGAATCGTAACGATTCCTTGAAAAGCGGTCCAATTTCCACACAATAATAACATCAAAATTCTTTTTTGCACTGTCCCTTATCATTCTTTGAAATTCGGGTCGGTTGTCAGTTTTAGCCGATAAGGCTCTGTCGATATAGTGTCCGACAATAGTAATGCCGTGCTTTTCTGCATAGGCTGTGTTTTCTCTTATCTGTCCCTCAATAGATTCCTCTCGCTGATTATCGGAGGAATATCTCGCATAAATAACACCCTTCACTTTTACTTCTTTTCCTCCATCATTTTAAGCATAAGCTCCTTGATTTTTGCGCTTGCCTCAGATTTTGGATCAAAGCACATCTCAATGAACTCCTGCATTTCCTTGCGTTTTTCTTCCTGCATTTTCAGCACTTGCGGCTCATAATCGTAAAGCTTGCCCTGTGGCTTATCTGTGCGACCGAAAATGTAGTCCATAGACACATCAAAATAGTCCGCATACCAGAGCAAGGTTTCAGCATTTGGGGTATAGCTTCCGGATTCGTATCTGTGAATACTTGTCTGAGGACAACCAATAATATCCGCAACCTTCTGCTGTGAAAGCTTCATACTTTCACGTAATGTTTTTAATCTTTCACCAATTATCTGCATAGCAACCTCCTGATTTATAATGCTATTGTAGCATATATTTTGGGGTTTGTCAATGCACAACTTGAAATTTTTCAGCAGAAAACGACCGCATAAAACGGTCGTTTGTAAATAACGGTAATACTATGTATTTAGAGTGAATTAAACATAGTTTTCTACTGAACTACCACAACCTCGCACCCGTCATACAATTCCCCCGTACATTCCGAAACAATCCGTTCGTTATACGAAACACCCGAAACTATCTCGATATACCCGTTATTCTCACGTCCTGTTTCAATTTTCGCAAGACGTATAAAATCCCGTGTTTCTCCGTTTTTCTCGCTCTTGTATAGCACATAAACTCCACGCTCATACTGTTCTTTGGTGACAGCGAGCTTAGACTCCGTACCCACAAAGGTATTCCCGTTCTCATCGATATATTCAAAGGGAAATTGCTCCTGCTTCAGTCGGCTTGCCGTAACGTGGGGCAGGCTGCTGTTATGTATATCTCCTGCAAATGCAGTCAGAAAAAGCATAGCGGCACAGAAAACCGCCGTAATAATTACAAGTATTTTCTTCATGACAGCTCACCAAGCGTTAGTCCTTTCTCAAGATTTTCGTTAAAGAACAGGTACAGCAAAAGCACCGGCGCAAGGAACATAACCGCCGCAGGAAACAGTACATTTCCCTCGTAGTTCTGTGCATTTGTGATAAACACAGACAGGGTTTTGAGGCTGTCGGTTTTCAGAAACAGCATAGGCTGCTCCACCATATTCCAGCAGTCTGAAAACACGAACAGCACCACCGCGAAAATGCAAACCCGAAGCTGCGGAGCAACCGCCGTCAGCATAATTCTGACAACCGAATTTGTTTCCAGCCGCATAGCATCGATAATGCTGCCGTCAATGCTTTTCATATACTGGTGCATAACCACAACGCCAAAGGGGCTGAATATCGCAGGAAGAATTATGGCGAAGGGAGTATCGATAAGTCCCATATCACGAAGTCCGATATAATTCGGCAGTATAGTTACCTGCAAGGGCATCATCATAAGCACAATATAAAACACAAACAAAGCGCCCTTGCCCTTGAATTTCGCCTGTGAAAAACCGAAGGCACAGGGGATAATCACAACAAGCTGAACAAGCGTAATTGCCACCGCATAAAGCATGCTGTTCCAGAACATAGGATAGAATACAAAGCAGTCGAAAAGCAGGTCTGTGTAAGGCTGTAACGAGAACGTTCCCTCCGCCGAAAAGGACAGCAGAATTGTTGCAATCACAGGTGCTGCGAAAACTACTGCAAGCAGAAATATAGCGACAGTATTTACCTTTCTCATCGGTCGCACCTCCGCTGAATTGCCATACCCACAATTACGATTAAGAACACTAAAATCGAGGTCAGTACAGCGCTCGTTGCAAGGCTCTGATAGTCAAGCTTCAGAAAGTTGTTGTTCATGTAGTATTGCAGGGTGTAGCTATGGTCGGGCGGATAGTTTGTGCCGTAAAACAGGTAGCTTTCCTTGAAGATTTTGAAGCTGTTTACGATACTGAGAAACACCATAAACACCACCGTAGGCATAATCATCGGGATTGTGATTTTTGTGTGGAGCTTAAAACCTCCTGCACCGTCAAGGCGAGCGGCTTCGTAGATATCCTTCCTGATTGAGGTAAAGGCAGCGGTAAGCAGAACAATGCAGATACCGATATTTTTCCAGATAAACAGGAGATAAATCGGCAGGGCGGTAGTGCTTTCCGCAAAAAAAGTGCGCCAGATTATAACGATACTTGCGGTTGGTATAACCATTGGCAGTACGAAGGCAAAGCGTGTTTTTCTTACCCACCTTATGCCGTAGGATAGGGCGAGAGATATTACCAATGCAAGCACGATAAGAACAGGAACAGCAATAGCAATCAGCAACAGTGAGTTTTTCAGCGCAAGCTGAAAATACTCGTTCTGAAGGGTTTCTATGTAGTTGTCAAGCCCAACAAAATTGCGCTTGAACTGATTGTCAATCAGCGAATAATACAGCACTCGGATATAGGGTATCACAAAAAATATGGCTGTTCCGATAAGGCTCGGAAGCAGGCAGAGCAGGCATTTTGTGTTCCATTTAAGGTGTTTTTTTATTTTCATCATTCGTTTAAGTACACTTTCAGTTTTCGGTCGGCTTCGGTGATAAATTCGTCAATGGATCTTTCCCCTGCAAGGTATTTGTTAAAATCTTCCCAGTAAAGCTCGGACGGATAGGTGAAGTGTATCTGTGCATTGGCGCAAAGCTTTATCATCTGCCTTACCGTTTCGCTATCGCTGTATTCGCCCTCATCTTCTTTCAGAACAAAGGTATTCGGTTCGGTGAGCTGATACTGTGTAAGCTTCGCTATATAGTCAAGAGCGTCGTTCAAATGCTCCGAGTTCGGATTAACGCTTAAGAATATAACGTCAGGTATAAGTACATTCGGCTCGTTAATACATGGTATTCCCGACACCTTAAAATCACGGTCATAGTTATCAATAACTGAATTTGAATGTAAGCTCATAAGCTGTTCTTCACCGGTTATCAGCATTGAAGAAGTATAGCCGCCCTTTGCCTTATTAAGCCGCTCGGAATTTTTCAGTTTTTCTGCCGCCGCCCGAAATTCCGCCGTACCAAAGCTATCATGCTTTATAACATAGTCTGTCATAATATCCGCAGTATAGCCATATAGCATACACATAGTTTTATCAAGCTCTTCCGAAGAAAGGCTATCCATAAAATCAACAAAATCATCAAGCTTCATCTCGGAAAAATCGGTATCGCCGTAATTGCTGAAAATAAAATCAGCGTCCGTATAAAGCGGCAGTCCCCATATATCCCCGTTTTCGTTAGTAAAGGCTTCTTTTATTGCAGGAAGACATTTATCAAGATATTCCGAAACCCCGGGGACATCGTTCAGCGGATAAAAGCTTCCCTGACTTTTTATAGCGTATGCAATATCATCTTTGGTATTGATATAGCACATATCATAGTCCCTGTCCTGCGACAGTATTTTCAGCGCCGCTTCTTCGTTTGAGGGCTGCATAACATTTATGGTATAGCCGCAGCCGAAGGGCGTGGAACGGGAAAGCTGCGAGCAGATAAGCGACATCGGCGCATTGTATTTATAGTAATCGGAAAAGCGTATTCTCTCTATCACATATTCGTCCTTGTCGTTCTTTTCCATGGGCTGAAAATAGCAATAACCATTTGCCGCAAAGAGCCTGTCGCCATTCACATTCAGCCCCGGGATAAGCTCCGTCATTGACATATTTTCCATATCGGAAGCGCAGAGCATATACTTATTCGCTGTTGTCATCATATTAAAGACAATATGCTCCCCGTCGACATCGGCAATACCGTCTATATTGTACCGTATATTTTCGGCGTACATTTTTTCAGACAAAGAGCCGTTTTTGTATTTTACGATATAATAGCCGTTATTGTCGCAGGCGGCAATAAGCGCACCTCCGTCCTGAGCCCCGCAGACTGCCATAGGAAAATCAACGGGCAGCTTTTCGCATTTTCCCTCAGAGATACGAAAAACGCTGTATTTGCTGTCATAAAAGTTCGGATAATCGCAGGTGATATTCCCCTTTTCGCCGTCTTTTCCGATTATAAAAAGCTCGTTTTCGCTGCCGCACATACTGTAGCCGAATTCAAGTGGAATATCAAATTCGCCATATACCTCATTTTCTACGCCGCTTTGGTTTATTTTATAAATAGTAATACCGTCGGAGGTTCCGCTTGTGTTCCATCTGATTTTCAGCACATATAGCTCATTACCAATAAAAGCCATGCACTCGGGTATTCCGGGACATTGACCGAGCTTATTTCGTGTTCCGTCCTCGAAGAGTTTCATCAGCTCGGAAGCAGTACCATTAAATATTGATACAACAACATCACCATCGGCAGATACTGCAAAGCGCTCCGCATTGGAAGATTTATAGGTGTACTCATAGTACGACGGAGCGGTACTGTTATCCGAGTTTTGAGATGTGCTACCCGAATTGGTGCAGCCGCATAAAATCAGTGCCAGTGACACAATTATACTAACGAATTTTGATATTTTCATAATATTCATTCCTTGTTAATTATAGAAAAAACTAAATCAGTTGTCAATTTAATTTAAGGCAACACCGCCCAATATAGGTGCGGTATTGCCTACCCA
>JBJERM010000114.1:0-6073 GCA_051882315.1 Ruminiclostridium sp. | reverse complement strand
ATATTTAGTCATTTTGCATATTGACGATAACAGTATATTCAGGTATAATTAGTCTATACGTTAATGTACATAAGTGCAGTCAACGTGTTATAATTTTTTAGGAGGACACTTAAAATGAAGTTAAGAAAGTTAATTTCCGGCGTAGCAGTTGTAACTGCAGCAGCTTCCTTTGCTACAGCAGCAAGCGCTACTCTCGCAGTTGTACCCCAGGACGGACATTTCAGAAGCGGCACAGGTTCATGGATGCCTATTCTCTACTCCGATGGTACACTCGACACATCTGAAAAGGACGCTACAGACTACGGTATCGACCTTTACAGCATCGGTTCCGTTGTTGTAACAATTAAGTCTTCTGCTCCCGAATACTTTGAGGGTGCATTCGGCGGCGCAATAATCCTTTCCACCGCTAAGTCTCCTACAAAGAACTGGGTTTCCAAGTCTTTCTGGGGCGTAGTTGATGAGGATTTAGGAATCGATTCTCTTGATACAAACGCTCCTGTTCAGTTCAAGAAGATCGGTGATAACTTATACGAAGGCGTAATGATCGTTGATGAATCCAACTGCGTACCTACTGACGAAGAAGTTCACCTCGTTCAGCTCGCTATCCAGGAATGGGGTCAGGAAATGGACGACATGGTTATCGTTTCCTGCGTAGTTAAGGATAAGGACGGCAACGAAATAATTTCCTTCGACGAAAACGGTAAGGCAAGCCTTCCTTTACTCGACGGCTCTGCTGCTCCCGCTGAGGAAGAGACTCCTGCTGAAACAGAAGCTCCCGCTGAAGAGCCTGCTGAAGAAGAGGACGTAGCTCCCGCTGAAGAAGAAGAGGAAGATGTTGCTGATGTTGCTCCCGCTGATGAAGAAGACGACGACGACGCTGCAGCTGAAGAAGAAGCTCCCGCTGAAGAGGAAGCTCCTGCTAAGGAAGAAAAGCCCGCTGCTGGTAACGTTGACGCTGCAACAGACAGCTCCAAGGGTTCACCTGACACAGGCGTTGCTGACGTAGCAGCTGTAGCTGGTCTCGCAATTGTTGCTGCAGGTGCAGTTGTAGTTTCCAAGAAGAGAAAGTAATTTCTTCCAAGAATTACATACAAGAGAACGGAGCCTTTTAAGGCTTCGTTCTTTTTATCAAGGAAAGTATTTCTTTTTTAGTGATTTTGCATATTGACGTTACAGGCAAAATAGAATATAATGGTTTTGTTACTTAACGTAATGCATAATTTAAGGAGGATTATTCAAAATGAAGTTAAAAGCTTTAATTTCCATGGGTGCTGCTGCTGTTATGGCTGCTGCTTCCGTAGTTTCTGCAAATGCAACTCTTGCAGTTTCCGAAAACCCTGCTGACGGTCTTTCTTCTGGCACAGGCATGTGGCTCAGAAAGATTTTTGTTCCCTCAGAGAACGTTGACTGCGGCATCGACTGCACAAAGATAGGTTCAATCACCTTTACAATCACTGCTGCTGACAAGGATTACTTTGAAGGTATGTTCGGCGGCGGAGTTGTTGTTTCCTGCGGACCTGTTTCTATCTGCCCTTCTGACCATAACTGGATTTCCAAGAGCTTCTGGGGCTGCAACGACGAGGAGCTTGAGATTACAACAGTAGGCGAAAACACCGACATTATTGCTAACAAGGTTGGCGACTACACATACGAGCTGGTTTGCCCCGTTGACGAGTCCAACTGCGTATATCCCGAGGTTATGGATAATGCTGACGGATACGTTCAGATTGCCCTTCAGGAATGGGGACAGGATATGTCCGACATCGTTGTACTTTCCTTGGAGCTTAAGGACGCTTCCGGCGCTACTATTGCTAAGTTCGACGGCGATGGCAATATGATTGGCGGCGGCGCTGCTGCCGAAGAAGAAGCTCCTGTTGAGGAAGAAGTAGTTGTTGCTCCTGCTGAGGAAGAAAAACCTGCTGCTGGCAACGTTGACGCCGCTACAGACTCTTCCAAGGGCTCTCCTGACACCGGCGTTGCAGACGTTGCAGTAGTTGCAGGTCTTGCAATCGTAGCTGCAGGTGCAGTTCTCGTTTCCAAGAAGAGAAAGTAATTTTTCTGAAAGAAAACAACAGAAACCCTCCCGTTTTCGGGAGGGTTTTTCGTATATACAGACCTTTTTCGGGGAAGCTATTTCCGAAAGGTTGTGATATTATGATGAAAAACGACGGACCGGCCGTACCTCTGGGATTGGGATATGCTCTTGCGGAAAATAATGACGCGCTTAAATATTTTGCCGCTCTTTCCTCGGAAAATCAGAGGGAAATCATTGAGCAGACAAGAAAAATCGGCTCAAAGGCGGAGATGCGGCAGTTTGTGGAGAATCTTGTGAACAGGGAGAAGCCGGAGATATAGTGGGCTTCTTCTTTATGTGCAAATCGGAGCATATTTGCGGCGGCTTTGCCGCCGCAAAACAGCAGGTTTTGCGAAATGACTGAGGGCTGCCTTTCGGCAGCCCTCTTTTCTGTAAACCGCTATCAGCAGCCGCATCCGCAGCCGTTTCCGCAGCCATTGTTGCCACAACCGGAATCGCAGCCACAGCCGCCCCAGTTACCGTTGCCACAGCAGCAGAATAAGAGAATAAGGATGATAATCCAGATGCAGTTGTTACCGAACATAATATGTTTCCTCCTGATTAATTATTTATGAAACGTTTCATAATATAATATATGTAATAAGCGAAAAAGTGTTACAGCTGCGGAGAAAATTTTGCTGAAAGGACGGGTTAATTATGATAGAGTTCAAGGGCTTTACGGAAAAGGCAAATGGGGCGCTTAATAAGGCTATGGAGGCGGCTATGGCGCTGGGGCATACCTACGTGGGCAGTGAGCATATCCTTTACGGGCTTTTAAGCGAGGAAAGCGGGGTTGCCTATCTTGCCCTTAAAAAGTACGGAATAAAGCGGGAGGACGTGCTTGCTAAAATGGAGCTTATTATAGGCAGGGGCGTTGCTACCCGCCTGACTGCGGGTGACTTTACACCAAGGAGCAAGCGTATTCTTGAAACCGCTCTTTCGGGTGCAAGAGCTGCTAAGCAGAACTATGTGGGGACGGAGCATATTCTCTGCGCTATCCTGAGGGACGAGGGCTGTTACGGCGCACGTTTTCTGAAAGAGCTTGGGGTTAATGTGCAGCAGCTTTGCAGGGACTGCGGCGGCGATATAGCAGTAAGCGATTTTGGGGCAGAGCCTGCCCGCAAAAATAAGAAAAACCTGCCCATACTTGAAAAATACGGTAAAAATCTTACTGCCCTTGCAGCTCAGGGGAAAATCGACCCGGTTATAAGCCGTGAAAGGGAAATCGGCGACGCTGTTCAGATACTTCTGCGCCGAAGGAAGAACAATCCCTGTATGGTGGGGGAAAGCGGCGTGGGCAAGACTGCGATTGCGGAAGGAATTGCCATAAAAATAGCGGAAGGAGCAGTTCCCGAGGGCTTAAAGCAGAAGCGGCTTTATAGCCTTGATATTACCGCTGTTATTGCAGGCGCAAAGTACAGAGGCGACTTTGAGGAGCGGATAAAGTCAATTATCGAGGAGGTTTCTGCAGACGGAAACGTTATTCTCTTCATAGACGAAATTCATTCTATCGTAGGTGCAGGAGCAGCCGAAGGAGCGATTGATGCAGCGAATATATTAAAACCCGTGCTTGCCCGTGGGGAAATTCAGGTTATCGGCGCAACCACCTATGACGAGTACAGGAAGTATATCGAAAAGGACGGCGCTCTTGCCCGCCGTTTTCAGCCCATTAAAATAGAAGAACCGGGCGAGGAAGCGGCAATAAGCATTTTGCAGGGCTTAAAGCCAAAGTACGAGGCATACCACGGAGTAAAAATCTCAGATGAAGCGATAGCTGCGGCGGTAAAGCTGTCGGTACGCTATCTTGAGGGCAGGAAGCTGCCCGACAAGGCGATTGACCTTATGGACGAAGCCTGTGCAACGGTAAGGATAAGAGAGTTTCGCCGTCCTCCCGAGCTGTCCCTGCTTGAAGACAGGCTTGCTTCTCTTGCCCGGGAAAAGGAGGCGGCGGTTGCCGCCCAGGAGTTTGAGCGGGCGGCTGAGATAAGAAACAGCGAGCGAAAGCTGACAACGGAGTACGAGATACTGAAAACAAAGGCGGAAAGCAACGGCGAGGGCTATAAGACTGTAACAGCGGCGGATATTGCAGACGCCGCAAGCAGGGAAAGCGGAATCCCCGTGTCCGAGGTAACCCGAAGCGAGGCGCAGCGTGTTCTTGACTTAGAGCAGGAGCTGAGCAGGCGGGTTATCGGGCAGGAAGCGGCGGTAAAGGCGGTTTCTGCCGCTATACGCCGTGGCAGGTCGGGCATAAGCCGAAGGAACAGACCATTAGGCAGCTTTATTTTCGCAGGACCTACTGGAGTAGGCAAAACCGAGCTTTCAAAGGCGCTTTCCGCCGCCCTTTTCGGGGACGAAAATGCGCTTATACGCTTTGATATGTCAGAATATATGGAAAAGCACAGCGTTTCGGGGCTTATCGGAGCGCCTGCGGGGTATGTTGGCTACGAGGACGGGGGCAGGCTGATTGAGGCGGTAAAGAACAAGCCCTACAGCGTTATTCTATTTGACGAGATTGAGAAAGCCCACCCTGATGTCCTTAATATTCTTTTACAGCTTCTTGACGACGGGCATATTACCTCGGCAGACGGGCGCAGGGTGAGCGCAAAGAACTGCATTATAATAATGACCACAAACGTAGGAGCAAGGCATATTACGGAAAAAAGCGGCTCTCTCGGCTTTATTTCCGGGGAAAAGGGAGAGATAATAGAAGAAACCGTTAAAAAGGATCTTAAAAACGCCTTCCGTCCCGAGTTTTTGAACAGGGCGGACGAAATCGTGGTATTCGGAAAGCTGACGGGGGAGGACATTGAAAAGGTCTGCCGCAATATGCTTGCTGAGCTTACGGAGCGGGTTTCGGAGAGGGGATATACTCTTGAAGTCACAGAGGAGGCGGTTAAAAAGCTTGCCGAAAGAGGCTACAGCGAGAAATTCGGGGCGAGAAACCTGTACAGGGCAATAGTTTCTCTTGTGGAAAATCCTGTTGCCGAGGAAATATTAAGGGGAGGAGAAAGCAGGAAAATTATTTTTGACGAAAGCCGTGTTATGCCTTGAAAAATGCAGGAGGTTATGATAAAATATAAAGGCAATATGCAAAATAAGGGCGAACAGCAAGCAGTAATGCCCAAGAAAAAAGGTAAGACAGCATGGGAAAACGAGTTGGAATTGTGGACGAAATAAGGGGAATCGCCTTTATTTCCATGGTAATATATCACGTTTATTACGATATTGCTTTTATTTACGGGGTTAATCTTCCCGACGCAATCGACCTTATAATGAAATGGCTTCAGCCCCTTATTGCGGGCACGTTTATAGCTGTTGCGGGAATTTCCTCGAATTACTCGAAGAACAACTTCAAGCGTGGCGCTCTTTACTTTTTTATAGGAATGGCGATGACCTTTGTGACGGCGCTGGTTATGCCCTCGGAGGTAATTGTTTTCGGAGTGCTTCATTTCCTCGGAATTGCGGCTATGATTTACGGCTTTGTGGGAAAATTCACCGAGCGCCTGCCCTATATTGTCGGCATAATCCTGTTTGCCCTGCTTTACGCTCTGACAATAAACGTGCCAAGCGGATATATCGGCTTTAACGGCATTTTCAAGCTGAATCTCCCCGCTTTCCTGTACAAAACCGACTATCTGTTCCCCTTAGGCTTCCCCTCCCCCGCCTTTTTCAGCGGCGACTACTTCCCTCTTATCCCTAATCTTTTCCTCTTTTTTGCAGGAGCTTCCCTCGGCGCCTACTTCAAATCCGGCAGAGCCGCAAAGGGTATGTACATGACAAGATTTTCGGGTCTCGCATTCATAGGCAGACACGGTCTGCTCCTCTACATCCTCCACCAGCCCGTAGCTATCGCAATCTTAGAGCTTATCTTCAAATGCACGGGCGGGAAGACGATTTTTCTTTGAGATTTTTTGAGAGAGTGAGAGAATAAGAGAAAAAAGAGATTTCAGCCCTTTTGTAAGAAGGGACCGCAGCAAGCTGCGCGGAAAACTTTCAGAC
>JBJERM010000113.1:0-6132 GCA_051882315.1 Ruminiclostridium sp. | reverse complement strand
ATTGATGAGATAATTAACAACAGATGCTCAGTTTACGGACTTGTAGAAAGCAATGCTTCGGATGAAAAGAGAACTATTCTGAAATACACCAGCGCTCCTGCCCTTTACAATACTTTATTGTTTATATTTTCAAGATACGTGGGTGCGGATTCAGATTCGGCGGTTGCAGGTACGGGCAATATATATACTTTCATAAGTGCAAATGGCTGCGGCGCTACCTCGCTTGCTATGGCGTTTGCCGAGAATTTGTCGGAAAAGGGAAAAAAGGTGTTGTTTTTAGGGCTTGATGGCTTTTCCGACTATGCGTCAATGCTGTCTGTTCCTTCGGGAAGAGGCTTAAGCGATGTGATTATGTCGCTTAAGTCAAAAAACGTGAATATTTCGCTTACTGCAAAATCAGTTACAAATAAGGGCAAATTCAGCTTTATAGATAAATGCCGCTGCCCCGATGATATATATGAACTGGATAGTTCGGAAATAAACTATATGTTCAATAAGATAACAGACAGCGATAGCTATGACGCGGTAGTGCTTGATATTTCCTTTTTCTATACGGAGCTGTGGGCGTATGCGGCTGAAAACTCAAAGTTGATTTTCGCGGTTGCAGCCAACAATTTCTCTGCCATATCAAAAACGAATAACCTTATAGATACTATAAAAATACGGGATTTCAGAAACGGAACAAACGCTTATGATAAGCTTTCCGTAATAGTCAATAAGTGCAGCTCCGGAAAAGCGGTGGCTGAGCTTGACTGTCCAAGGGTTGGCTATTTGCCTAAGTATTCGGCAAATGATTACAGCTCAATGCTTTCAAAAATATCGGCAGACGCCCTTTGGAGCAGATATTGATACATAATATTATATCTTCGTAGTGAAAGGCAATACAGAAATGAACGAAAAAGTTAAGGGGTATTACGACTTAATCCGTAATCTTGCAGTTGATTACGTTAATTCCCGGGAGGTTTCGGACGCCGAGCTTCAGGATTTTATCAATGAGAAGATAATGCAGCTCCCCGAGTCAAGGTTTATGACCATATCCGACATATCCTCGGTAAACGATATGGTTTTCAACTCAATAAGAGGACTCGGACTTCTGGACGACATAATGAACGATGAAAGTATTACGGAGATAATGATTAACGGTCCGGATAATATTTTCGTTGAGAAGGCAGGACGACTTACCCGCCTTGACGCTAAATTCGAGAACGAAAAAAAGCTTGAGGATATAATCCAGCGAATAGTAGGAACAGCGGGAAGAGAAGTAAATCAGGCTAATCCTATCGTTGATACAAGACTAAAGAACGGCTCCCGTGTAAACGTAGTTATGCCGCCGATTTCTCTTTGCGGTCCGATAGTTACGATAAGAAAATTTTCCTCAGAGCCTATGACCTTCGAAAAACTGGTGAAATACGGCTCCTTGACATGGGATATTGTGGAGGTGCTTAAAAAGCTTGTAAAGGCGAAATTCAATATTTTCGTAAGCGGAGGAACAGGCTCCGGAAAAACCACATTTCTTAATGCTCTTTCAAACTACATACCCTCAGATGAGCGTGTTATTACGATTGAAGACTCTGCCGAGCTTCAGATAACCTCAATACCTAACCTTGTAAGACTTGAAACGAGAAACGCCAATTCCTCCGGTGCAGGCGCAGTTACAATAAGAGACCTGATTAAGTCGGCGCTGCGAATGAGACCCGAAAGAATTGTTGTGGGAGAGGTAAGAGGCGCTGAGGCGCTGGATATGCTTCAGGCGATGAATACAGGCCACGACGGTTCTCTGTCAACAGGCCACGCAAACAGTGCAACCGATATGCTGAGCCGTCTTGAAACAATGGTTCTTACTGGTGCGGAGGGACTTCCGCTGCCTGCTATACGTCAGCAGATTGCTTCGGCGGTGGATATTATTATTCATTTGTCGAGAATGAGGGACAAGAGCAGAAAAACGGTTTCAATTTCAGAAATAAAGGGAATAAATGCGTCCGGCGCAGTTGAACTTAATACTCTTTTTGAGTTCAGGGAGAACCCCGAGCTGTCAGATGAAAATAAGGTTGTAGGAAAGCTTGTAAGAACAGAAAATCCTTTTCTGCGCTATGAAAAGCTGAGAAACGCCGGAATTACGGAGGCAATTTTCGATGGCGAACAATTTAAATAAATTTTTAAGCAAGCCTATTAACTACGGCGTTTATAAGCTGAATTTTGCCGAAACGCTTATTGCCTTTATTGCAGGCTTTGCTCTGGCGTTTTTTGTGGCACAGGTGTTTTTCGGATTTTTGCCGCTTGATATAGCGGTGGGAATAGCGATGGGAATTATAGCCTGTCCGATATTTGTAAAGATACTAAAAAACCGCAGAATCAACAAGCTGTTACTGCAGTTCAAGGATATGCTTGATTCGCTCAACACTTCATATTCGGTAGGTAAGACCACACAGATAGCCTTTGAGGACGCTTATAACGATATGAAGCTCCAGTACGGCGAGGACAGCTATATCTGCCTTGAGCTTGCGCGTATCAATATGGGGCTCAGAAACGTATCAACAATCGAGGAGCTTCTTATGGACTTCGCTGAAAGAAGCGGACTGGACGATATAAAGACCTTTGCGGACGTTTTCTATGCTATAAACCGAAAGGGCGGAAATATCAAGTCAATTATCGGTGAAACAAAGAGTATAATTTGCGACAAAATAGAAATTGAGCAGGAAATTAAAACAATAACCTCCTCTTCCAAAAACAGTCTTTACGTTATAATGTGTATGCCGCTGCTTATAGTTCCGATGATTTCGGGATTTGTTGAAAACGGCGGTGGAATTGTTGATATTATAACAAAAATTGTGGCGATTATAGTTTTCGTAGTGGCATTTATAATCGGCAAGAAGGTTACCGATATTAAATTCTGATGAATGGTGGTTTTTATGATTAATGTAATTCTGCTTATGCTGGGAATAGCCGTGGCGCTGTTTTGGTCTATGCTGTTTTTGTCAAATTATAAGGGCTTTGCTCATATTATAGCTTCCGTTGACGACAACGATTATTTTCTAAAGGATATATTTGTTGTGGGGCTTGGGTTTATAAAGACCTTTAAGGTCAACTATATGAAAATCGGAAAGCGCAACAGAAATAAGCTTGCAGAGCTTTATTCAAAAAAATACGCTGATTTTAACGTTCTTGTATGCCTGAGCGCGCAAATTTCCTATATACTTACCTTTATTCCTATCGGCTGCTTTATCGGTGTTGCCGCAAATGAGCCTGTTCTGGCGGCGCTGTTTGTATTTATCGGAGTATTCCTTGCGATTTTTGTGGATATGAAAATCAAGACCAGGGTCGATGAACGTCACGACGCTTTGCTTATGGCGCTCCCGAACGTGCTTTCAAAAATGGCGCTTCTCGTTAACGTAGGTACTACCTTCAGAGAGGCTTGGAAGGTTTCCGCCGCAGGAACCGAGGGACTTTTGGGAGCTGAAATGCGTGCAACAACACAGCTTATCGACAACGGAATGGCTGAAAGAGATGCCTATGTGGATTTTGCCGACAGATGCAAGATACAGCAGATTAAAAAAATGGTGGCAATTATATGCCAGAACCTTGAAAAGGGAAGCTCGGAGCTTGCATCGGCATTAAAGGAAATCTCGATTGAGGCATGGAGCGAGAAAAAGAATATCGTAAAGCGCCTGGGAGAGAACGCTAACAACAAGCTTGTTATCCCTATGATGATAATGTTTGCAGGAGTTATAATGATGGTTATGGTTCCTATTATGGCGAACATGAATCTTAGTATGTAATTAACGCAAATTGCGTTAAAAATAAAAGGAGGAAAATACTTATGAAGGAATTTACATTCAAGTGCTGGATGAAGGCACAGATGGCAAAGCAGGACATAAAGAACGGCTTTAAGAGCCTTGTGTCCGAGGAAAAGGGCGGAGCGGATTCGCTTATTATCGCTATAATTATTATTGTAATAGTTGTAGCGATAGGAATTATTTTCCGCGATCAGATTGGGGCATGGGTAAGCACATTATTTGATCGTGGTTCACAAGAAATCAATCAGATTTAATCCAATTGTTTAATATGAGGATTCCTGCGCCGCTTCGGCGGCGCAGGAAAATATCTCTATTCTTTCCGAAAGAACAGGTTTTAAAAATGAAAAAGAACGTTTTTTTATCCGAGGAAGGAAACGCAACCGTTCTCGAAGCCACAATTATCTTCCCGGTGGTTTTTCTCTGCGTGGTGTTTCTGATTTTTGCGGGCTTTACCTTTGTACAGAAGGCAACACTCCAGAGCGTTGCAGACAGACTTTCCTCGTACATAGCAAAGTGCATAGCATATCCCGGGTACGATGAAATTATCGACCCCTTCTATGAGCCTGCAAGAGATACCGGTATGCTCGATAGGGTAAAGAACGCTATGTCACATTCCGACCCGTACAGATACGCGTTCGGCATATTTGGTCTTAATTCCGATGTTAAGAAAGTATCGCAGAACGCAAAGGAAAAAATGCTGGACGACTATATTGTTTCTGTTTCATTTTTAAAGCCGAGTTCAGACAGCGTGAAATATCCCGATGAGCTGGCTTCTCTTAAGCCTGCTGTTGAGGGCGGGTATGTCTGCGCTATTGACGCAAACACTTCTGCCATAACTGTTTATCTCGGTCAGAATTTTATTTTCGGCGGTATGTTCTCTATGATAGGAATGAGCGGAAAAACCCAGATGATATACGGTAAATCAACGGCAAATGTAATTGATACCCCCGAAATGATACGGCTTGTGGATTTTGGATTTGATACGATTGAGGATATAGCCGGAAAGCTTGGAATTGATGTGGAGAAAATAAAGTCGTTTATAAATAAGATGACAGGAAACGGGTAAGGAGCAGAATATGAAGTTTTGTAGAGATCATAAGGGTTCAATAAGCATTTTTCTTCTCGCAATAATGGCGTCTATGCTTATTTTTTCTTTTGCAGTACTTGATTTTTCAAAGATAAACCTTGCTTCGTCAACAACAAGAAATAATGCGGACCTTATAGGAAATGCGGTTCTTACGAGTTACGACGACGTTTTAAAGGACGCCTATGGTTTGTTTGCCAACTCTAAGGATATCGACGAGCTTTCAAAGAACGTTGCGGATTATTACGTTAAAACTATGTGTTCAAGCGGTATTGACGTAAAGAGCGACAGCGAAACGTACCAGTTTATTCAAGATTTGATTATTTCTCCCGAGATTCTTGAGAACAACAATATGCTCAATATACGAACAACGCCTCTCACAATGACAAAAACCGAGGGCGAGACAGAGGTAAGCACAACCTACGATTCCGGAGTATGTGTTCAGCCTATAGGAGCTTCTGCTATATCAAATCCTACTGTGATGAAAAGGCAGATAGTTGAGTATATGAAGTACAGAGGTCCTATTTCTGCAGCAGGAGGCCTGCTTGAAAAACTTAACTTTTTCAAGGATATGGGAAATCAGGCTAAGGCGACAGAAAAAAGGCTTGAATACGAGGATTCCCTTGGTAAGGTACAGAGTTCCTCTGATGAAACATACGATTTTGTTATGTCCTATATGCATAATATAGACAACGTAAGCTCAAAGGGTTATCCCGCCGGTGCAGCTATCAAGTATGGAAGCTATGAAAAGGGCACAATCGGTCATAGTGTAGGTGCAAATCCTGTTGATGTAATTCACGAAAAATATAACGATGTCATTAAAAAGACTGAAAAGCTTGCCCCCTTAAAGGATTACTCACAGAACGGTGAATTATATAAAACTGGTGAAATTACCGCAGTCAAGCCTGATAGCATTGCGAACTTAATAAATCTGGCCAAAGAGGCCGTTAATAAGGATGCATACAGCTATCTTTATGCTCTTTATTATGACGATGTAGGCAGTCATGATGTATTACTCGAGAATGACGAGTATGATGATGAAACATACCAGCTTTTCAAAGACGCTGAGGGAATTTACAGCGGCAACTATAATAGTTCGGAGCTGTCATTGTTATACCGCGACTTTTTTAAGCTGTATTATGGCGTTGAGAATAACAGGAGCAAATTTACGGATAAAGAGCTTGAGGAATTTGATGCGAGTACTGAATTAGAAGAAGCAAAAAATATTCTGGAATGGGCTTTCGGAAGTCCTAC
>JBJERM010000112.1:0-6138 GCA_051882315.1 Ruminiclostridium sp. | reverse complement strand
CGTTGTAGCTACTGGCATATTCTGATTAGACTTGTCTTCTTTTGGCCTACCGCACATTCCTAAAAGGAATATTACTCCTATGACAAATCCGCCTGCTCCAAGCATTCCGCTGCAACTCATTCCTTGTGAAGAACCGCAGTGTGGGCATTTTGTTGCCCTACGGTCAATTTCCATTTTGCACTTTGTGCACTTTTTACCTTTCATTATATCCTCCGTTGTTATAAATATTTTAAGACTGCCAAAGCAATCTTATAAACTTGTTATATATTTTCTGTTTATATTATAAATTACTTTCAAAAGCGATGGCCTTGCCTAATATCCTTATGCTGTTCAGCTCCTCTCCGACGTATACCAGAGGGCTGTACTTAGGATTTTCCGCTTGCAAAACAAGCTTGCCATTATCACGGTCATAGTAAACCCGCTTAAGCGTTGCCTCATCTTCAATGACTACGGCGGCTATTTCTCCATTATCCACCATAGGCTGCTGCCTGATAAAAACAATATCTCCATCGCAGATACGAGCATTAATCATGCTGTCACCCTTAGCCCGGAGACAGAAATCTGCTCTTATATCGGTTCCGACCTCCACATAGCTCTCCCTGTCTTCTTCGCAGAAGATAGGTTTTCCACAGGCAATCTCACCTATGAGGGGAATGCGTTGGGTACTTATAGGGGAAACATTATCAAATTGTGAATATAAGTCGTTTGAATAATCCCCGATTAATTCAGTAGGGTTAATTTGCAGGATTTTTGCCAACAAAGATATTTTATCTCTACGCATATTAGAAATTAACCCTGTTTCCCATTTTTTTACAGTGCTTTTTCCGACTCCTACATAATTACCAACCTCTTCAAGTGTTAAGCCTAATTCCTTTCTGCGTTTTTCTATCAATTCACCTATATTATTCATAACAAGCACCTCATTTCTTTATATGTAGTATAACACAATAGTTTCCAAAATGCAACTATTTTTTCAAAAAAATATAAAAAAGTTTCCTAAAGGGGTTGACTTGATACAATAATTGTGTTATCATATAGGTGTCCTAAAAGAAACGAATGGGGGTGAATACATGAATGCTAGTGAATTATCTGCAGAACTTGCGAGGAAAAATATCTCTATTCCCAAAGCTGCTGATATGATAGGAATAGGGAAGAAGGCTTTTTATAGCAAAATGAAAGGCGAGACAGAATTCAAGCAGTCTGAAATCAGCAGTTTAAAAAAGCTTCTCGGATTATCCGATGAACGTATCAGCGAAATTTTTTTTGCTGATTGAGTTTCCTAAAAGAAACATACAGAAAGCGAGGTGATAAAATTGCCCAAAGGACTAACGAGAAGAGCAACCGGAGTTACATTATCCCTGTTACAAGACATTGAAGCAATAAGAGGTAAGTTCGGCTGGAATACAGAAGAAACCGCAGCCAGATTAGGTGTTTCTGCCAGGACGTATCGGAACTGGATAAACGGCAAAAGCGTACCGCCATTCTCGGTGGTGGAAAAGGTCGCCAGGATGTGCAAGACAAAGCCTTCCGATGTTTATAATGGGCTACATAGAGAATTGATGAACTCAATATGAAGGAGGTGTAATTTATGTCAAGGTTCACAAAAGCAACGCTGCTGATTGCGGGGCTTATCCTCGCAGCAGCAGCCGAGACGGCTATCGTCAGTAGAATGTTCATCGAGCGTGGAGGGTTCTTCGTCGGCGGAGAATGGTTAATACCTGCTGTTGCAGCGGCGCTGTGGGTGCTGGTTAAGGAGACGAAAAATCTTTACAGGGAAATAACGGAGAAAGAGGGTTGAAAGCTATGCAGTACCGAAATAAGTACGTATATTTGTATGAGCTTGCAAAAGTTTTTGCAAAGCATAATTTCTTCAATGATTTTGACCCGGTTGATGATAGTTATATGGTTCTATCGGAGATATACAGCGCACTTACTCACGATGGCAAAGAAAAGCTGCACGCATGTTATAAGATTATCAAGAGCAAGGAAAATAAGGGGGTACTGAACCAGGGACAAAAAAATACCTGCCGGAAAAACCCGACAGGCTGTCAAATGAAAGACATATAGTTTAACACAAAGATAGTATACCACTATCGGAAAGGATTGTCAAGTGAATGATGAAATAATCGTCGATAATTTCGCAGGCGGCGGGGGAGCAAGCACGGGAATTGAAATGGCGGTCGGCAGGAGCGTTGACATAGCCATAAATCACGACCCGGACGCTATTGCTATGCATAAGGCAAACCACCCGCACACAAAGCACTACTGCGAGGACGTATGGCAGGTTGACCCTGTGGAAGCCTGTGCAGGTCGCAAGGTGGGGTTGGCGTGGTTTTCCCCCGACTGCACACATTTCAGCCGTGCAAAGGGCGGTAAGCCTGTGGACAAGAATATCAGGGGGCTTGCGTGGGTTGCAATACGCTGGGCTTACACAGTTCGCCCGAGAGTTATTATGCTGGAGAATGTCCCCGAAATCAGGACGTGGGGACCTCTTGGAGCAGACGGTAAGCCCATAAAGGAACGGGCGGGGGAAACCTTTGACGGGTTCATAAAGGCGCTTACAAGCGGTATTCCAGAATACCATCCTGCTTTTGCAGATATGTGCGAAGCCCTGAAGATTTCTCCGGAAAGCGAAACGGCAAAGAGATTGATAAAAGGAATGGGCTATGATGCCGAATATCGGATACTCAGGTCATGTGATTATGGAGCTCCAACGACGCGCACGCGGTTTTATCTGATAGCTCGCTGTGACGGTAAGCCTATTGTTTTCCCTTCGCCGACTCACGGAGAAGGCTTAATACCGTATCATACAGCAGCTGAGTGTATAGACTGGAGCATTCCTGCACAGAGCATTTTCGAGCGGGAAAAGCCCTTAGCTGAGAATACATTAAAGCGAATAGCACGGGGTATAGAAAAATTCGTAATAAACAACCCTGAACCATTCATCATACCCATAGGTTATGGCGAGCGGGAGGGGCAGGAGCCACGGGTTAACAGTATAAACGAACCTCTCGGCACGGTAGTTTCAAGCGGTAAGCATTATGTTGTAACCCCGACTGTCATGTGCAATAATACTGGAAATGCAGGTGCAGCAGTAGATTCGCCGCTGCCTACTGTAACAACAGGCAATAGAAACTACTTGGTAGCTTCTTTGCTTATACAGTATCACAGCGAAACATCAGATAATGAGGTTCGGGGGCAGGAGCTGAACAAGCTATTGATGACGGTTGATACCTCCCCAAGGTATGCGCTGGCAGTTGCCCACGTTATGAAGAACTACGGCGGCAATTATAACGGGGCCGGCAGCGCTGCAGACAAGCCTCTTGACACCGTAACGGCAAAAGACCACAACAGTCTTGTGACAGCTCATATTCTGACTTTTCGGAATAATATGGTAGGACAGCTCGTAGACCAGCCGCTTACAACAATTTCAGCAGGTGGCTCTCACCATGCGGAGGTTCAGGCATTCCTTGTAAAGTATTTCAGTACGGGAACGACAAAGCCTGTTGATGCTCCGCTTGATACGGTTACGACAAAGGACAGGTTCGCTTTGGTGACGATACACGGCGAAGAATACATAATTACTGATATCCGAATGCGAATGCTCACGCCGAGGGAATTGTTCAATGCTCAGGGTTTCCCAGAAGACTATATTATAGACCACGACGATAAAGGCAAACCCTATCCCAAAAGCAAGCAGATAGCTCGCTGCGGTAATGCGGTTACTCCGCCTGTACCTGCGGCGCTTGTAAGGGCTAATTTGCCGGAAATGTGTCAGGGAAAGGGGAATGCTAAATGACTTATCAAGATTTCATCAAATCAAAAGAAATAACAATAATATCCAAAGGCTTTGATGTTCCCACCAGCGAGATTACTCCTCTTCTGTTCGATTTTCAGAAGGATATAGTGCGCTGGGCGCTTGCAAAAGGCAAGGCGGCAATCTTCGCAGATTGCGGCACGGGCAAAACAGCCATACAGCTTGAATGGGCTGAACAGATACGAAGAAAAACAGGAGGAAAGGTACTTGTTATTGCGCCTCTTGCCGTATCTGTTCAGACAAAGCGAGAGGGCGGCAAATTCGGCATTGATGTCAATATCTGCTCATCTCAGGCAGATGTTACGGCGGAAGCGGTAAATATCACGAACTATGAGAAGCTGGATAAATTCACGGCTTCGGAGTTTATTGCCGTTGTCCTTGATGAAAGCAGTATAATCAAGTCTTTTTCGGGTAAAATCCGAAATCAGATTATTGATACTTTTGCAGCGACTCCATATAAGCTTGCCTGCACAGCTACCCCAGCGCCTAATGACTTTATGGAGCTTGGGAATCACTCCGAATTCCTTGGAATAATGACAAGGGCGGAAATGCTTGCAATGTATTTTGTGCATGACGGCGGCGAAACCTCAAAATGGAGGCTTAAGGGACATGCCGAATCGCTGTTCTGGCAGTGGCTGTCTTCCTGGTGCGTAGTTATGGATGACCCCAAAAAGCTTGGATATGAAATTGAGGGCTATGACCTTCCAAAGCTGAGAATGCAGGAAATTATCGTTGACGGCGACAAGGCTATTAATGAAACCCTATCGCTTACGGAACGCAGACAGGCAAGGCGGGACAGCCTTTCGGAACGCTGTAAAGCAGCCGCTGAGCTTGTTAATTCTTCCGATGAAAGCTGGCTTGTATGGTGCGACCTTAACGATGAGGCAAACGAGCTTCACAGGCTTATAAATGGAAGCGTAAATGTGCAGGGTTCGGACAAGTCGGAATATAAAGCGGAGTCAATGTTAGGCTTTGCAGCAGGCAAAATAAAATGCCTTATAACAAAGCCTAAGATAGCAGGGTACGGAATGAACTGGCAGAACTGCCACAACATGATTTTTGTAGGTCTGTCGGATAGTTTCGAGGCTTTTTATCAGGCAGTGCGCCGCTGCTGGCGCTTCGGTCAGCTCAGGGATGTTGATGTTTATATTATAATTTCTGCCCGTGAAGGCGCAGTCAAAGCCAACATCGAAAGAAAGAGCCGGGAAAACGAGATATTGAAACAGAACCTTATAGAGCTTACCAAGGATATAACCAGAAGAGAGCTGACAGCTACCTGTCGAATATCCTCCGAATATAAGCCGACCAAAACAATGATATTACCAGAATGGGAGGAATTCAAATATGCCTGATGTACTTGACCAGAGCATTTCGGAAAGCTATTCGCTTTATAACGGCGATAGCTGTGAAATTGCAAAAGGAATACCCGATAACAGTATTCACTATACGCTGTTTTCGCCGCCTTTTGCAAGCTTATACACATACAGCAACAGCGACAGGGATATGGGGAATTGTCGTAATGATGCCGAATTTTACGAGCATTTCAAATATCTTGCAGCAGAGCTTTACAGGATTACAATGCCGGGAAGATTGCTTTCCTTCCATTGTATGGACCTACCCCGAATGAAAGAGCGGGACGGAGTAATAGGGTTAAAGGATTTTCCTGCAATAATCCGTCAGGTTTTCGAGGACTGCGGTTTTATTTATCACAGCAGGGTGACTATATGGAAAAACCCTGTAACGGAAATGCAGAGGACAAAGGCTCTCGGTCTGCTACATAAGCAGATAAAGAAAGACAGCACCATGAACCGACAGGGAATACCCGATTACATAATAACAATGAGAAAGCCCGGAGAAAATCCCGAAAGAGTAACCCATACCGATGATACATTTCCCTGTGACGTGTGGCAGCAGTATGCTTCTCCTGTATGGATGGATATAAGGCAGAGCGACACGCTCCAGAAGGCTTCTGCACGGGAAGAAAAGGACGAACGCCATATATGCCCGCTTCAGCTTGAGGTGATACGGCGCTGCATCGAGCTTTGGACTAACCCTAATGATATTGTTTTCGAGCCTTTCGGAGGCATAGGTTCTGTTCCTTATGTTGCTCGTATGCTTGGAAGAAGGGCTATAGCCTGCGAGCTTAAAGAAAGCTATTATCGGCAGATGGTAAAGAATGTTGCCAATGCCGAAGTTATAGACACCCCCGACATTGTCGGCGGTCAGATTACTTTCGACTTTATTGAGGTGGGTACATAATTGAAACCGAGAGTTTGCAAGCGCTGCGGAAAGCGGCACAGAAAATATATCAGCGGCTACGG
>JBJERM010000111.1:0-6140 GCA_051882315.1 Ruminiclostridium sp. | reverse complement strand
CATACAGCGCTCCCAAGGCGGGAGAAGCAAGATTTATCCACACATATAAGGCTGCCGGCAATCCCCTCCCCAGTTACGAGGGCGAGCCTAAGAAGGTTGCTATCCCCGATGTTGATATAGATACCTTCACAAAGCTTGTATGGGATAACTTAAACGCTGACAACAAGGTTTCCCTCTTCACAAGATACATTGACATTGAAACAGGCAAGTACGAAAGCAGAATTGTAAACAAGAACGTTTAAACGGAAAGGAATACGGGAAATGAAAGAACTGGAATTAAAGTACGGCTGTAACCCTAATCAGAAGCCCTCAAGAATTTTTATGGAAAAGGGCGAGCTTCCTATTGAAGTGCTGAACGGTAAGCCCGGCTATATCAACTTTATGGACGCATTCAACGGCTGGCAGCTTGTAAAGGAGCTGAAAAAGGCTACGGGACTTCCTGCGGCAACCTCCTTCAAGCACGTTTCCCCCGCAGGTGCAGCAGTTGGTCTGCCCCTTACCGATGTGCTGAAAAAGATTTACTGGGTTGACGATTTAGGCGAGCTTTCTCCCCTTGCCTGCGCTTATGCAAGAGCAAGAGGCGCAGACAGAATGTCCTCCTACGGCGACTTTATCGCCCTTTCCGACGTCTGCGACGTGTCCACCGCCAAGATGATTCAAAGAGAGGTTTCCGACGGCGTTATTGCTCCCGGATATGAGGACGAAGCCCTTGAAATCTTAAAATCCAAGAGAAAAGGCACATACAACATTATAAAGATTGACGAGAACTACGTTCCCGCTCCTATCGAGCATAAGCAGGTTTACGGCATTACCTTTGAGCAGGGCAGAAACGAGCTTGTTATAAACGACGAGCTTTTCGCAAATATGGTTACAGACAACAAGAACCTGCCCGAAAGCGCAAAGACCGACCTTGCAATCGCTCTTATCACCCTTAAGTACACCCAGTCCAACTCCGTAGCTTACGCCTGCGGCGGTCAGGCTATCGGTATCGGCGCAGGTCAGCAGTCCCGTATCCACTGCACACGTTTAGCAGGACAGAAGGCTGACAACTGGTACTTAAGACAGTCCCCTCAGGTTCTCGGACTCCAGTTCGTTGACACAATCAGACGTGCAGACAGAGATAACACAATCGACCTTTACATAGGCGAGGACTATATGGACGTGCTTGCTGAGGGCGAATGGCAGAAGTGGTTCAAGGTTAAGCCGGAAGTATTCACAAGAGAAGAAAAGAGAGCATGGCTTGACACAATGAAGGGCGTAGCTCTCGGCTCAGACGCCTTCTTCCCCTTCGGCGACAACATCGAAAGAGCCCACAAGAGCGGCGTAGAATATATCGCTCAGCCCGGCGGCTCAATCCGTGACGATAACGTTATCGAAACCTGCAACAAGTACGGAATTGCTATGGCGTTTACGGGAATAAGACTGTTCCACCACTAATCCACAGGGAAAGGACAGCAAAATGAAGCTTAGCGAGGTTTACCCCGAGCTTTACGACTATCTTGCCTCAAAAAGAGGGGTTGAGATAGACTATAAGGAGGAATGGGGCTGGACGAGATTTATGCTGAGGGGCAAGATGTTTGCCGCTATCTGCGCTGACGGAACGGAAAACGCCCTGCTCAACATAAAGGCACAGCCCGACTATAACGAAACTATCCGTATTCTCCACGATGACATAAACGAGGGCTACTATATGAATAAGGTGCACTGGAACAGCGTTAAGCTTACAGGCACAGTTCCCTACGAGGTAGTAAAGGATATGTGCGACAGAGGGTATAATATCGTACTGCGGCATCTGCCGAAAAAGGCACAGCACGAAATTTTAGAGGATATATGATGAGCTTTATATTCTTTACCGTAATGATAGTGCTGCATTTCTGCAAAAAGCAGCGGTTTTCGGCGCTCTGGGTGATGATATTAACCTGCCTTTTGCTGGCTAACGATATATGGAATATCTTTGTAATTTTTGACCCCGGTATGCCCTTTTACTATTATTTTGGGGTAATTCCTGCGCTTGAAGGCTTATTTATATTCGGGTATCAGAACATCTTCCCCTCGGATAACCTGTCCTTTAAGCGGTTTTATACCGAAAGGGCAAAAAGGCTTATCGGCGCAAGACGGCTGATTATTACGGGAATCTGCGGTACGATTGCGGGGATTTTCTGCTCGGTGTTGGGAATTGCTCTTATGTCCCTTATCGGCATAAGCTTTTTCGGTATGGATAGAGAAACCTTTGCGGCAGTCACAACTGCAACGGCAGGACTTAAATTTATTTTTGGAATAGTTGGCGCTATGGCGGCAATACTTATTGCAGTTTTCGGCTTGGGAGCTTTTGTTCTCGGAGATATAATGCTCACAAACGGGCTTATAAGAGGACTGCTTTCCCTATACGGAAATTCGGGCGGAAGAACAGCGCTTATCCTGCTTTCCTGCCTGCCCGCAGCTAATATTTTTTACTCGTTTTTCTGCCTCAGGGCAACCAAGCTTGCGATTAAAGCAGAGGAACAAGTCACACAGTATTTTCAAAAAGGAGAATAGAAATGAACATTCTTGTAGTAGGCGGAGGCGGAAGAGAACACGCAATTATCGCTGCTCTCGCAAAATCCCCGAAGGTTGATAAAATCTATGCCGCACCCGGAAACGGCGGAATTTCAAAATATGCGGAGTGCTTCCCCGTTAAGGCAACCGACCTGGAGGGAATCTGCGCTCTTGCGGAAAAATTACAGCCCGACTACGTTTTTGTTGCACCTGACGACCCGCTGGTAATGGGTATGGTGGACAAGCTGAACGAAATGGGCTTCAAGACCTTCGGTCCTAAGGCTAATGCCGCTATTTTAGAGGGCAGTAAGGTTTTCTCAAAGGCTCTGATGAAGAAATACGGCATACCCACTGCTGCTTACGAAACCTTTACCGACAGCGACAAGGCTATCGCTTATATCAAGGAGCAGAACAGCTACCCCGCTGTTATCAAGTGCGACGGGCTGGCTCTCGGAAAGGGCGTTATTATCGCTAAGGACGAGGCGGAGGCAGTTGCTGCCGTTAAGTCAATGCTGCTGGACGGTAAGTTCGGAAAAAGCGGAAGCGAAATCGTTATCGAGGAGTTTATGACAGGCCCCGAGGTTACGGTGCTTGCCTTTACCGACGGAAAAACCGTTAAGCCTATGGTTTCTTCTATGGACCACAAGAGAGCATTAGACAACGACGAGGGTCTCAACACCGGCGGTATGGGCACAATCGCGCCTAACCCGCTCTACACTCCCGAAATTGCAGAAAAGTGCATGGAAACAATCTTCCTGCCAACGATAAAGGCTATGCAGTCTGAGGGCAGACCCTTCAAGGGCTGTCTTTACTTCGGACTTATGCTGACCCCCAAAGGTCCTAAGGTTATCGAGTACAACTGCCGCTTCGGCGACCCCGAAACCCAGGTTGTCCTTCCCCTTTTAAAGACCGACCTTATGGACATTATTGAGGCGGTTTACGAGGAAAAGCTTGATTCACTTGATATAGAATGGGCAAAGGAGTGCTGCGCCTGCGTTGTTATGGCAAGCGGAGGCTACCCCGAAAAATACCCTACCGGCTTCCCGATTAAGGGCTTTGACGATATGGGACAGCCGAAAAACGGCGGCGCCTTCGTTTACCACGCAGGCACTAAGCTTGAAAAGGGCGAATTTCTTACCGCAGGCGGCAGAGTTCTGGGCGTTACGGCTACTGCCCCAACATTAAAAGAAGCCCTCGACAAGGCATATTCCGCAGTAAGCGGCATAAGCTTTGAGGGAGCCCACTACCGCAAGGACATCGGTCAGCGGGCATTAAAGGGCTGATAACCCACTAATTTCATCAAAAAGCGAGTTCGAAACCATCCTCGCTTTTGCCGCAAGGCTAAAGCCTTAAGGCAATAAATCAAAACTAAGGAGAAAAACAAAATGAAAAACAAGGCACTGTTCATCACACAGGCAGCGGCTATTGCCGCAATCTACACTCTGCTTACCTGCTTTGCAGGAGCAATCGGACTGGCAAACGGCGCAATCCAGCTCCGCTTTTCCGAGGCGCTGACAATCCTGCCCTACTTCACCCCTGCGGCTATCCCGGGGCTGTTTATAGGCTGTGTTCTGTCCAACCTGCTTACAGGAGCGGTTCTCTGGGACGTTGTTTTCGGCAGTCTTGCAACCCTTATCGGCGCGGTGTTTACCTACCTGCTCCGCAAGAAAAGCTTCCTGCTGGCGCCCGTTCCTCCGATTGTGGCAAACACGCTGATTGTCCCCTTTGTGCTTTCCTACGCTTACGGCGTTCCGGACGGTATTCCTTTCCTTATGCTTACCGTTGGCGCAGGCGAGATTATCTCCTGCGGAGTGCTGGGACTGCTGCTGCTCAAGGGTCTTGAACGGTTCAGAACAAGAATTTTCGGGTATGCGGGCTGAGGGCTTACCCTTAGCAGAAAATGCCGGCAAGAGCAGTAATGCCCCCAAAAAAATCCGTATAACGGTCGCCGACGGTTGATTTTTTCTCTCCGTCGGCGATTTTATCGCATTTTTCTGAGTTTTTTCTGCAAAAAGCTATTGACAAACACTACCGATTATGCTAAAATAATAAAGCCGCATGTGCAGGGTTTATTTAAGTGCGCCTTGCGCCACCCTTTTACACAGCGAGTTTAAAAAAAGAGGTATAAAAAATGTACGCAATTATCGAAACAGGCGGAAAGCAGTATCAGGTACAGGTCGGCGACGAGATTTTTGTTGAAAAGCTTGGCGTTGACGAAGGCGAAGTAACCTTTGACAAGGTTATTATGGTCGGCGGCGACAACGGCATTACAGTAGGCGCTCCCTACGTTGCAGGCGCTGCTGTAAAGGCAACTCTCTTAAAGAACGGAAAGGCTAAGAAAATCAACGTATTTACCTACAAGCCTAAGAAGGGTGAAAAGCGCTGCAAGGGTCACAGACAGCCTTACAGCAAGGTTAAAATCGACGCTATCAATGCGTAATCGGTATGATTAAGGCCGAGTTTATTAAGTACGGCGGAGGTTTAGCGGGCTTTTCTGTATCGGGACATGCCTGTGCAGGAGAATACGGACACGATATTGTCTGCGCTGCGGTTTCCTCGGCGGTTATGCTTACGGCTAACACAATTACCGATTACCTGTTCACAAAGGCGGACGTAAAGGTTCTGGACAATAAGGTTATGCTTGTTCTCAGCGACCCAACCTCCGGAACAGCAATCGCTGCAAGGCAGATGCTTGCTTCTTTCTACAAGCATTTAGAGCTTTTGGCAGCGGATAACAAGGGAAAAATCCAAATCACCGTAAAAGAGGTTTCATCTCGGAAAGGAAAATAACATGATTTTATTAAGCTTACAGTACTTCGCTCATAAAAAAGGTATGGGCTCCACAAAGAACGGCCGTGATTCCGCGGCTCAGCGTCTCGGCGCTAAGAGAGCAGACGGACAGTTCGTTCTCGCAGGCAACATTCTTTACAGACAGAGAGGAACACACATTCACCCCGGCAAGAACGTAAAGCGTGCTTCCGACGATACATTATTCGCAACAGTTGACGGAACAGTTAAGTTCGAGCGCCTTGGTAAGGACCGCAAGCAGGTAAGTGTTTACCCCGCTGAATAATCAAAAGAAATATTTCAGGCTGGCGAGAAGCCGTCAGATGCTAGGAAACCACATCACGGCTAGGCTTTGTGCCTGCCGTGATGTGGTTGACGACGCAGATGGCGGTTTATCGACAGCCTGATTAGGACGGGATTTTCCCGTCCTTTGTTTTTATGCAGAGATAAAACTTCAAAATCGGGAAAGGATAACTAATGTACACCTCATTCAGCCCTAACGACGAGCGCTTCGGCTTTTCCGTAAAAGGCAGCTTCAGGTGCGCCTACGACAGCGACAGGAGTATTATAATCGGCTGTCTTATCGCTTTGGGAACGTTAATTGTACTTTTTATAATCCAGCTTATTTACTATTTTAATCTTTTCGACGAAAAGGGCGCAATAAAGGGCGGAATAATAGATTTAAGCCCGTCCACACCGAAAATGAACAGCAATTTTATTAATTTTGCGGCTTCAAATATCGTAATTTCCATGTCTCTCTTTTCTTTAGCTGTTTTCATTCTGGTTTTCGCTGTAATAATTGCATTCCTGAACGGGGG
>JBJERM010000110.1:0-6141 GCA_051882315.1 Ruminiclostridium sp. | reverse complement strand
ATATGGTTGATGATTTCCGTAGAGGATACCATACAAACGTGTTCTGTCGCCCAAGTTGTTACGACTGTAAGTTCAAGGGCTTTCCACGAATAGCAGATATTACTATTGCTGATTATTGGGGAATTGAAAAGGCAGCACCGGAATTTGATGATAACAAAGGTGTATCTCTTGTGCTTATTAATACAGATAGGGGAAAAGAGTTGTTTGAAAAGATAAAAAGTAGTGTGGTTTGGAAAGAAACAAGACTAGAAGATAGTATGCAGAATGCATTACATGTTTCTTATCCGGAACCAGAAACCAGAAAACTTTTTTGGAAAGATTTCTACAGTAAAGATTTTACTTATATCGCAAAAAAGTACGGTGGTTTAACTCCACTATGGCGCAAAGCAGCCCGAAAAGCAAAACGAGGAATAAAGAAATTCCTCAGTAAGTAAATCCAACTCACACCACCTAACAAACCACATAACCAAATCGCCACTCCCTTATCGCAAATAATGTTTGCTGTCTAGTCGGAAAGTGTGGAAAAATTAAAGAGTTTTTTATAGAATAAGATAATTAAATTGGTAGCCGATTTGTTAACAAAGGGGGCTTAGAATTCGGGAAAAGTAGTACGAACAATAATGAAAGAATTATTTGGCACGCATATTTGCAAACAATGTGGAAAATCATCTTCAGGGAGTGCCCGCGAACTTGAACACAATGAAGCAATATTTAGAAGAATTGTAGATATTTAGAGCAGGTATATTTAGTGTTGCGATTTTACTATGAAGCAAATTATTAGAAATGGTTCTTCGCGTGGTGTTTCGTCAATGAAGAATTTGTACAATTCAAAAGGAAATAACAATATGGAAACAAAATCAGAACCAATGACTACTACGAAGCCTATTCCGACTCTTTTCTCTCTCAAAGAAGACTGCTGTGGTTGCACAGCTTGTTATGCAATCTGTCCCCAAGAAGCTATCTCTATGGTAGAAGATGAAGAAGGTTTCGAGTACCCACAGATTAATGAAGGCAAGTGTATTCGGTGCTACCAGTGTGTCAAGGTCTGTCCGATTAAGGCAGCAAGGGAAGGAAAGTAGTTTTTGGGGGTGGCATCAAGACACAAAGTAGATTTGGGGTATTGAACCGGATAAGGTTAATATTTTTAAATTGTAGGAACTTAGAGGAGATAATTACGCCTCCTCGCCATCCTTTTCCTCCAACTCCTCAACACCCTCCTCCCCCAACATCTCCCCTATGTACCTAACCGCCCTCAAATCCGCCTCACTAAGTCTAACCACAACCTCTTTCTCCTTCCTACTCATAACACCCTTCCTTTCAAAAAATCTTTATGGTGTTATTATACCATCAGCAGGTGCCATCGCCGCCCCCATATTATTCGCATCCTTAATCCCCATATCCACAATCTTCCCGATAGTAACCGCCTTCACAAAGGGCGGCGCGCTGTGCGCACCGACAGCAATACACCCGCTTGCCGTAGCCGTCCATTGGGCCGTAGGCGGCCGCTGACCGCCGTAGGTTTCGGGAAAACGGAACTGCCTTTCCGCCGAGCAGAAATGGGAGGAGGTAAGGGCAACGTTAATGCTGCCCACCCCGTTGTCGATAAAAACGCTTGCCATTGAAAGGCTCTCCGCCATTGTTGAGCAGGCGCCGTAAAGCCCGATGAAGCGGGCACCGGTATCTCTTATACTGTACGCCGAGCCGGTGCACTGGTTAAGCAGGTCCCCTGCAAAAATAAAGCTTATATCTCCCTCGGAAATACCGCCCTTTGCAAGCGCCTGCTCCAAGGCGTGCTGCTGAAGGCGGCTTTCCGCTTTTTCCCAGGTGTTCTCCCCGAAGGTTGAGTCCTCGCTGACGTAGTCAAAGCAGCTCCCCAGCGGACCTTCTCCTTCCATTCTCCCCGCAGCAGCGGCAAATGCAATAAGAGAGGGGGGATTTGACATTGTGATTGTGCCGTCCTTTAAAAAAACGCTCATAAGCGCCTCCTGCATCTACATAAATTTGAAAAAGTAAAGAATAATTCCGTAAACAACCGACGCCGCAAGACCGTAGACAATAACGGGTCCCGCAATTACAAACATTTTCGCACCCACGCCAAGTACAAAGCCCTCGGTCTTAAATTCTAAGGCAGGGGATACTACTGCGTTTGCAAAGCCGGTTATGGGTACAAGAGTTCCCGCTCCCGCAAATTTCGCAAGCCGCTGGTAAAGCCCGATTGCGGTGAAAAGCATACTCAGGAAAACAAGTGTTATCGAGGTAAGCACGCCCGCTTCGGTTTTCGCCATTCCCCAGTATGTGTAAAGGTTGGTAAGTGCTTGCCCGAGGCAGCATATAAGCCCGCCCACGAGAAAAGCCGATGGCACGGTCTTGTACATTTTGGTGTTGGGAGAACTGCGTTTTGTGAGCTCGCCGTACTCCGTGTTTGTCATTTTCATTTTGTAACATTCCTTTCAGAGGTTTTATGACATTTTCGACGTTTGTGCTATTAATTTTTACAATTATCGTCATATTATACTGTGAAAAGTGTAAATAATTCTTCGGATTTATGAAAAATATTGACAAGTATTAACAAATATGGTATAATTATAAAACTGATTTACCGAAAGGGATGTTCTTCATTAATGGCAAAAAACAAATACAGCTACCGCAATACAGGCTCGAAGGCTAAGCCGATTATTATTGCTTCTTCTATTGCAGGTGCTGTTCTTATAGGCGTTCTCGGTTTTATGGCAGCCCGTGCCAACGAGGAAAACCGCATAGCTGCGCTGAGATACGATTTTAACCGTCAGTACCCCGCAACCTTTGATTCAATTGAAACTATCGACCCTGAGCAGGATACCGATAAGGACGGACTCAAAAATTCCGCCGAGGTACTTATGAATACAAACGGAACCGTTGCCGACAGCGACGGAGACGGACTTGTTGACGGAGATGAGGAGAGCTATGGAACAAATCCCTGCAACGCCGACAGCGACGGAGACGGTCTTTCCGACGGAATTGAGGTTCTTGCCGGACTTGACCCGCTGCTGGCAATGTCCGACGGAAAGGTAAAGGACAGCGAAAGGGAGTTTACCCGTACAATCAATTTTTCCGAAGGAATGGTTACTCTTACGGGAAATGCTGATATATTCGGCGCTACCGCTGAGCAGCTTTCTCTTAATGCAGTAGCCTCCAATGCGGGCGCTCTGACCTTCCCTTATGAAATTTACTGCAAATCCTCCTTTACAAAAGGAGAGATTAAGTTTACATACAGCCCGCAGCTTGTAGAAGCAGCAGGACTTGAGGCTGAAAATATAAAGGTTTTCAGCTTCAATCCCCTCTCAAAGGACTATACCGCTATCGGCGGCGAGGCGGATATTGAAAAGGGAGAAATTACCTGCGAAATATCCGACAGCGGCGTTTACGTTGTAGGTGCAGACCGTGTTATCCAGAGTGCGGCGATAACCGAGGACAGCCCCCTTAACGTACACCTGCTCATAGATAATTCAGGCTCGATGTACCCGAAATCAATACAGTCCACCTCAAAGGAAAACGACGTTGATTTCAAGCGCCTTGCCTTTGCAACCAACTTTGTACAGAAGCTTAATAACAATTCCAGAGTGGCTATTACCGCCTTTACCTATGAGTTTAAAAATCTCTGCGATTTTACCCCGAACAAGGGCGAGGCGATTAACGCTATAAATTCAATCCGCACAATCGGCGCAGGCTTTGACGGAACAAGTGTTGAGCGGGCTCTTATGCTTGCCCTTGATACCTTTACAAAGGAAATGCAGGCGGAGAGGAATATAATAATCCTTCTTACCGACGGCATTTCAACCAACACCGCAGGCATAACCCTTGAAAAGATAACCGCTATGGCACAAGCCAAAAACGTTACGGTTATGACAATAAGCCTTGGCGACGAGTATGATGAGAAGCTGCTCCAGAGTATAGCCGACGATACAGGCGGAAAGTACTTCCAGATTTCCGAGGCGAACATACTCGAAGGACTTTATTCAACAATGTTAGCCTCAATGGAGAATGATATAGTGGACGAGGATATGGACGGTACTCCCGACAGTTATACTCTCTACGACACAGGCTTCCGTGCCGAGGAAAACGGCTTCAGCTTTGAGAACTTCAAGTCCAGAACAAATGAAACCCTTGATTTTGGCATGATAATGCTGGCGAGGGACTGGTTCAGACACAGCGTTCCCACCTCTGTAAACTGTGAAAATCAGGATATAAGCTTTAACTTCGAGGGAACCACAATCGACCTTTCCCAGCCCCTACATAACGTTTCCTTGCAGAGTATGCAGGCGTCATATTTAAAGCCCGACACATATCTTGATTTTGCAAAGGGCGGCAATAAGCTCTGCGTTAAGAAGGATATACTTGAAGAAGCCCAGAAAATGGGCTGGTCGGTAAGAAACGTTCCTTACAGCGACGGAAAGAGCGAATGGACGGAATACGAGCTGCTTTATCCGAATCATACTGTTGCAAGACTGGGCAATAAGTACAGCCAGAACGACTACCAGCTTATCCGTGCAATACATTATTACGACTCATTCAGGGATACCGGAAAGAAATTCACCCTTAACGGCGAATCCGACCTTAATCTCCTAAAGAAAACCCTTGGTTCGGGAACTCCCGTTATTATGAAAATGACCTGGGAGGAAAACGGAACCTGTTACAGCAGGTATGTTGCACTTACTGCATTAAGAAGAAATTTAGAAAATCCGAATTTGTTCAATCTTAAGATATATGATGTAAACAGCGAATCTGTAAATGCCGTTACCCTTAAGAGAACAATGAGGGTTTCCCCCGCAAAGACCTTCACCAACGACTTTACCTACAGCGCAGAATGGGACGGAAAGCAGGTTTCTATCCAGTTCTGGCTTACCGAAGCAGAATAAAAAGAAAACTCCCGGAACGGTTTAACCGAATCGGGAGTTTTTGATTTGTTCATTAAAACTGTGCAAATTCCTGAGTCCAGTAGTAATAGGTGTCCGAGCCCACCTGAATCGCTGAAAGACCAAAGGCAACGCACTCATATTCGGGTCTGAGTAGGTTTTCCCTATGCGACTCGGAGTTCATCCAGGCTTCAAAAACCTCCTCGGGAGTGTCGAACATATTTCTTCCGTAGGCGATATTTTCGCCGCAGATGGTGTACTTGACGCCAAGGTCGGTAAAGGCGGTGCAGAACCGCTCTCCGTTGGGCCGCTGGTGGGAGTAATAGGAAGTAAGCTCCGTAACCCGCACAACGCAGACCTCGTGAAGTCTTGCGGAGTACCAGAGCTCCTTTACACCTGCTTCACGGCGGGCTTTGTTCACAAGGTTGAAAAGCCGTATGTAGAACTCGTCGTTCTGGGCGAAGGTTCCTCCGCCCACGTTAAGGAATGGCGGCTTGCTTGTTGTTCCTGCGGCTGTTGTTGCGGCTGTTGTGGCTTTTGTTGTCTTAGTCGTTGTTGTGGTTGCTTTTGTTGTTGTCTTTGCCGTTGTTTTTGCAGTAGTTCTTACGGTGGTTGTGGTTGGCGGCGGGGAGGTTGTTTGTACCGTGGTTTTTTCTGTCGGTGCAGTAGTCTTAGCTGTCGTTGCCTTTGTGGTTTTTACGGTTGTGGCTTCCGTTTCCGGCGGCTGGGTTTCTTCCGTCACAGGCGTGGTGTTAATAAGAATAGTGCCTCCTGCGCCGTGAATGTCCTCGTCCGTAAGCTGTGTGGTGTCGCTTGTATAGGTAAGCAGCTCCTCAGAAAACATTGTTTCGTAAAGGCGGCTGTCCTCAATAGTTATTTCGGGAGGAAGCTCCTGGTTTTCGGGTGCAGTAGCAATAGCTCCGTCAAGAATATCGGAAAACACAACAGGCTCGGTAGGCTTAGTTCCTGCAACAGCCATGTAAGCCAGCACTCCGGAAAGGAGAATACAGCAGGACAGCCCCGCCGTAAAGCCCCGAAGCGCCCGCTTCTGTCGTCTTGTGAGCATATCCCGCCTCCTCTCGTTTTGTTTCACGAATAGTAAATATTATATCATAAAGCGGCGCTTAAGTCAACCGAAAAACCTCTTGCAATATTTCCTATTATAATGTATAATAATATGGTATATTTGTCTTAACCACTTGAAAGGACCTGAAATTAATGCAAAAATCCGATTTTTACTACGACCTGC
>JBJERM010000109.1:0-23067 GCA_051882315.1 Ruminiclostridium sp. | reverse complement strand
TAAAAATTCATTGTGCATTTTTATCAATAATGACTATTGAAAATTAGTTGCATTTTTGTTATAATATTTATAATTAAGTTCTATGGAGGTAATTTTATGGCAGACTCAAAGCAGGATAAATCCAAGCAGGGCAGAGATACCTCAAGCGAAGGCTTCGGTTTTAAGCAGTCCCCTCTTGGCTTTGATAAGAACGAAGTTAATCTATACATAAACAAGCTGAAAAAGCAGATGAAGGAGCAGCAGCTGGATTATGAAACAAGACTCAGCAGCCTGCAAACAAACCTTGAAGCAGCCCAGAGGGAAACAAACGAGGCTAAAAACGCAAAGAGAGCCGCAGAGCAAGCAGCTGCAACCGCAAGCGCTCCCGTAATTCAGGACAGCTCCGAGGAAACCAAGAAGGTTATCGAGGACCTTAAGGCTGAAAGCGACAAGAAGATTATGGAGCTTCGTAAGCTTGTCTTGGACGAAAGAAGAAACGTTGCAAAGCTGGATAAGGACTGCGCTACCGCACAGATGTCCGAAAAGAAAATCCGCGCGGAATTTGAAAAGCTTAAGGAAAAATACCGCAACGCAAAGAAATCTGCCGCAGGCGGAAAGGCTGTAACCACCACCAATGCCGACGAAATTATCGACGAGGCAGGCGCTTACGCAAAGGAAATCATCGAAGCCGCAAAGGCGTTTTCACTTGAAACAACCGAGGCTGTAAACAAGTACAAGGCTGAGGTCGAGTCTCAGATTAAGGACAGAACCGACAAGCTTACCGACGCTAAGAAGAAGCTTGAGGAACGGGTTAAGAAGGCTGAGGAGGAAAAGGCGGCGGCTCAGGCTCAGACTAAGGAAGTTGCAGAAAAATTTGCCGCTCTCGTAAGCGTTTTCGATTCCTTTGCAGGTCAGTTCGATAATGTAAACTCACAGATTGAAAAGGTTACAAGCCAGATTGAAAGCGTAACAGGCAGATTCGGCTCTATTACCTCCGCAGTAAGCGACGCTGCAAAGCAGATTGACAGCGTTTCAGGCAAGTTCGGCGAATTAACCACCGCTGTTACCGACGCCGCAAAGCAGATTGACAGCGCTTCGGCTGAAATAGACCAGTTCGGAAAGTCCCTTGACGACGCTAAGGCGGATATGTCGGGAATTACCGCTGCTGTTGACAGCGCCAAGAACGAAATCGGCGGCGGAAAGAGCAGCATTGAAGAAGCAGCTTCCCTTGCAGGAAAGGGCGGCGCTTCTGTTGACCTTACCGAAATTGCAGCTATCGGCAGCGAAATTGAAGCTGCGGCTGCCGCAATCACAGCAGAGCTTAAGCTGCCCACCCTTGACGAAAGCAAGTTCAGCAGCGAAAGACTTGAGGAAATCAAGAAGAAGCTTAAGGTTGAAACCACCTACGAAGGCGCAGAAGGCGCTGACGAGGAAGAGGACGAGTTTGAGGATACCGATATAATCTCCTCTATCCAGATCGACTCCGAGCCGACACCGATTCCCAGCGACGACGACCTTATGGCTGATACTCCCGACGTTATAACTGCTCCCGTGCTTGAAGCTGCTGCACCCAAGGCAGAGGAAAAGAAGGCGGAAGAGAAGAAGCCCGAGGCAGCAAAGAAGGCGCCCGAGGCTACGGCTGAGCCCAAAAAGGCTGCTCAGAATGCAGATGATGATAAGCCTGAAATGGATTCAAGCTTTGAGGACTTCTTTGTAACTCCTCCCCAAAACGGCGCAGACGACGATATGTCCTCCGCTATCCCGCTTATCAACAGCGAGGGCGTAGGAGCTACCGACGATTTCACCCTTGACTCCGCTCCCGAGCCTATCGGCGGCGATTTTGAGCTTATGCCCAACGACCTTACCGCTGCTCCCGATAAGGGCGCAGACCTTGGCGAGGATATTTTCGATATGGCGATAAACCCTGTGGGTGCTGACGATGATACGCTTTCAAAGATGATGTCCGAGGCGGAGGCTGCTGAAAAGGCTGCCGACTTCGAGCTTACTCCCGCAAACATAAATATGGACAGCAAGAACGATGATAAGCCCAACATGAGCAGCGACTTCGGAGAATTTGCCGACTTATTTGCAGCAGGCTCGGCGGAAACTACGGCTCCTGCACCCAAAAAGGAAAAGCCGCCCTTCAGACAGCCCGCTTCCAACAGCGACGACGACCTCTGGAGCTTCGGCGGCGACGGAAAATCCGATGATTCCGACCTTTCCTCCGACTCTGATTTATCCGATTTGTTATTATGATAAAAGCAAACGTAAACGAACTCAGAAGCTTGTCCCCTAACCTTAGCGCAGGGGATAAGCTGCTGCTGTCGGGGTACATCTATACCTCACGTGACGCAGCCCACAAGCGCATTACCGAGCTTATCGCAGAGGGCAAGCCTATTCCCTACGACCTTGACGGTGCGGTTATCTACTACGCAGGCCCTACCGGCGCAAAGGAAGGTATGGTTATCGGCTCCTGCGGGCCCACAACCTCCAGCAGAATGGACAAATTCGCCCCGGATTTCCTTGACCGGGGACTGGTAGCGATGATAGGCAAGGGAGAGCGCAGTCAGGCGGTTATTGACGCTATCTGCCGCAACGAGGCGGTTTATCTTTGTGCAATAGGCGGTGCGGGGGCGCTTGCATGCAAGTGCATAAAAAGCTGCGAGGTTATTGCTTTTGAGGACCTTGGCTGCGAGAGCGTAAAGAAGCTTTACGTTGAGGATTTCCCTCTTACTGTTGCAATTGACTGTCACGGCGGGAATATTTTTACCGAGGGAAGAAAAAAATATTGCCGCATGTAGCAAAATTATGTTGACAATGTGATAATTTAATGATATAATCTGCTTAGCGGACTGGAAAGGGTGGTTTCATGGCTGTAAGCGACGAGGCTCTTGTGAGCATTATCAGAAATCAGCCTGCACCAATGCAAGCAAAGGAAATGGCTTTGCTTACCTACCGCTATGCAAGAGTTATCAGGATTAAGGCTGCTAAGCTTAAAACCGCTGATATTGAGGCGGACGACCTTGAGCAGGAGGGCTTTATCGCACTTTTCTCCGCCGTCAAGGCTTACAGCAGCGAAAAGGGCAGCTTCTCCGCTTTCGCCGATGTTTGTATCGGAAACCGTATGAAGAATGCGGTTTTACGGGCAAGCCGCTATGAAAAGGCGGAGGATTACGACTTCGACCAGATTCAGGATGACTCAGCTCCTACCGATGACTTCGTTATTCTCAAGGAGTACAATGCGGAGCTTTTCAAGAGGCTTTCCCAGATACTTTCACAGCGGGAATTTTCGGTTATAAGGCTTTATATGAACGGCTTTTCCTACAAGCAGATTGCGGAAAAGCTGAACACAACGGTTAAATCCGTAGACAATTCCCTTTCAAGAGCAAGACAGAAGCTTAAGAAGCTTTTCTGACGGGAGAAATCCCGCTATGACTGCCGCTAAAAGGCTTGGGCGTGCAAATCGTCGGGCGGTCAAACTATATATTTTTATGCGAGGTATATCCTATGTACACAGACAAGACGCTTGTATGCAAGGACTGCGGAAGCGAATTCGTTTTCACAGCCGGAGAGCAGGAATTCTATGCAGAAAAGGGCTTCACAAACGAACCCCAGCGCTGCAAGGCTTGCAGAGACGCTAAGAAGAATGCTTCCAGAAACAAGGAAATGTTTACTGCAACTTGTGCAGGCTGCGGCGGAGAGGCAAGAATCCCCTTCAAGCCCCGTGATGACAGACCTGTATACTGCAGCGAGTGTTTCGCAAAGCAGAAGGGTGAATAATTCGCCCCACATCATTGGTTTATAAGATATACTCGCTATTTTCGCTTAAGTATTTCGTATAATGACAATGACAAAAAGAGCCGTACCGGTTTTCGGTACGGCTCTTGGTTTTGTGCCAAGAAAGTGCGTGCGCGCAAACTTGCGCCGCCGCTAAAGCGGGGCGGCGCAGCTTGCTTCCCCGAAGCCACCAAACCTACCCTCACACCGCAAAATTATAGGGCAACAGCTTTATAAGCTGCTCGGAGGGCACAATATCCTTTAAAAGACTTACCGTCTGGGCAATCTCCGTCTCATTTTCGGGAAGAGTGTGACTGAAAATAATCTCAATATCCCCCGTATCAATCCTTCCCTGCCCCATAACAGAAAGCGCATTTGCCATAAGCGAAAGCCTTATCTTAAGCCCCTCTGCAAAATAACGTTCCTTTATTTTCGTCATCTGTCTGAATGCAAGAAGCTTGTACTTCATCGCAACGCCCGATGTATTCCCGGAAAAGCTTTCGTCGTTCATACAGGGCACTCCGCTGAACTTGTGAATATCGTCCTCAATCGACTTGCGGAGAATGTCAACCGAGCTTTCGTCGAACTGCCTCGTAAGCCATTTCGCATCGCCGCTGTCGTCAATGGTCATCACGCCCAGCTCCTTGATTGCCTTGTAGGTTTCGCTCTCCTCGTCGGGGCTGTCGCCGAGAATCTGTCCCTTTATAAGAAGAATCGAGTCCACAAACTGCTCCTTATCGTTCACACGGTCGGACTGGAGGGTATTATAAGCGTCAATCAGCGTTGTTACCTGCTCGAAATCTCCCTGAACGTCACCGTTGTTGTAATACTCAATTATCGGAACTCCGCCGAAATAATGGTCGTATCTGGGCAGTATCTTTGTAATCACAAATGAGGTTGTTGTGAAAAACTCTGTGGTCGAGCTGCTGTCGCAAAGGTAGCAGCGGTAGCCGCTCTTAAAGCCATTTTCGTTGTACAAAGGCATATAGTACACCCCGAAAAGCGGCTGCTGCTCAACGGTATCGTCGTACACAACAAACGCCTGTCTCGGGTCAAGGCTTGCAAGGCGGATTTCAGGCGTCCTGCCCCCGGACATATACAGCATTTCATAAGCAACCCCGAAAATTGATGAAAGCCTTGAAAGGTCAACGTCCTGTGTTGCGCTGTCGCAGCGGATTAAAGCGTCGGTAAGGGGGGAAATGTCCCTGCCCTTAAGAGACGAATATTTAACGGGCGTACCCATAAAGTAGCCCGTTGTACAGTCGGTTATGTACTTTGCGTGGTTGCAGACCAGCCTGTTGTTGGCTGCCCGCTTGTCCTTGGGTCGGCTCAAAATGTCGTGGTTGCCGATGTAGTAGTCGTAAAGCCTGTCGAACCTGTCGGTTTCAAGGCTGTGCTTCAGTATGAATTTTACCGCAAGCTGCGGCGTTGCCTTTATTCCTGATGATAAAGTAAACATAAATTCTCCTCTCTAAATTCCTAATTTTTTTCGGTCTATTGCTTTTGCAGTACGCCGTGTCAGCGCCTCCTCAAGCGCGTAGCGGACAGCGTCTATCGTGTGGTTGTCCTTGTCGGGATAGCCGCTTCGGTAGCCGCCGTAGCCGTCGGGCTGAAAACAGTAGCCGCAGAACTCCCGCCTTGCATTGGGGCACCTTACAGGGTCGATTACGATTTCATCAAGGTTCTGTAACATTCGTATTCCCTGCTCCACCGAGCCCTGCCCCTTTTTCGCCGCCCGTATTCTTATCCCCCGGTCACGAAGCTCGTCGTTGGAGCGTGGCTCAGCGCTTTCGGCTGTCACAAGCTGCCCCTCGGGGTTAAGCTTCTTTATCGCCTTTTCTATTTCAGAAAACTTAGCCCCACAGCGGTAGAACTCCCCGAAAATAAAAAGCCGCCTGCTGTTTTTCTCGTAGGCGGTCTCGATATAAACAAAGGGATCTGCCCCGTAGCCCCAGTCTATCCCCCGATAAACATGGGAAAAGCCCGAAACCTCATTGTCGGTTATTTCACGGACGGTTATGTTGCCGAAAACCTCCGCTCCCGTTCCCGTAACCTCACCCAAATACTCGCTGCGGTAGCGGTTTGGGTTGGATTTGCTGAGGTACTCCGCTTCTGCAATAAAGCTTCGTCCGAGCCATTCGGGCGGTACCGTCCTGTAATCGCTTTTGTGGCATAAGCGGTCGGGGCGGCTTTCTTCCGAAAGCCTGTTTATCCAGCTGTCCCGCTCCTTCGGCGGGTTAAAGGTATAGATACAGCAGAATTTGTCGCCGCCCCGAAGCAGCGACTGATTTATGCTGTCGATTTCCTCCTGCCCCGAAAACTCGTCCGCCTCCTCGTACCACACATACTTTATATACCCCGAGGCAGCCTTTACGGATTTCAGCTTTCGTGGGTTATCCCCGCCGCGGAAAACTATTTTCTGACCTGTGGGCAGGTACACCATCTCGGGAACGCTTACCTTGAATTCCCAGAGCCTTTCCGCCCCCAGCCTTTCTATTGCCCAGCACATCTGCTCCCAAACGGAGTCCCGCAGGTTCTGCCCCACCTTACGCAGCACAACCGCATTGGCGTTTTTGTCCTCCATTATCCCCAAAGCAACTTCAATACTCGCAAAGGAGGACTTACAGCTTCCCCTTCCGCCGCATAGCAGGTAGTGGGTATGGGCGCTTTTGCGTATGTCCCGATGTACGCCGTAAAAAGCGGGGGCGATAAGCTCTGACAGCTTAACCGTCCTCGATGTCGTCATAGATAGTCACGCCACATTCGCCGCTGAGCTCAACCTTTTTAACCTCAAGTCCCAGGTATTTGCCAAGCTGCTTTGAGGCGGTAAGCCTGTCCTTTTCGCTGCCCTCTCCGTCCCGCATAACATTTGTGAGATATTCGAGGACCTCTGCCTTATCGGCGATTTTTTCTTCTGTGCTCAAGCTTTCAGCTCCTTTTCCGAAAATTTACAGCAAAAAGCGGCAGGATTTCTCCGCCGCTTTTTCTGCAATTACATAATAACACATTTATTATGGACAAACAAGGACATAATTAGCAGGGGCAGTTGCAGCGCACGCTGCAACTGCCCCCTACTGCCATAAATTTTTCTCTTCACGCATGCTTTCTCATTCCGAAAAACAGCCTTAACATCCACGCAAAAAATCTGGGGCTTTTCATAACAACAACCTTCATAATATGTAGCGCTCCTTTATATAAATTAACCGCCGAAAGGCAGTTTTACCGCTGTCAGCAGCGCTTTATAAGCACTATTCCCACCACGACCAGCAGCCCTGCAATCAGAAACAGGATAAATTTATACGAAAGACAGCACAAACATAAAACGCCCAAAAATAGCAGCACCGCGGCAAATACGCATAAGCCGCACCTGCGGTTTCTTCGCCTCATAACAAAGCCGCCTTTCCGAAAATACACTTGATATTACAGTGTATTCCTTTCGGAAAAATGTGTTACCATTTCTTTTCGGCTGCCTCTGCATCGGCGCACATTCTCACATAGCTGTCGTACCTGCTTTTCGCTATCTCTCCCCTTGCGGCAGCCGCAGATACGGCGCAGTCCGCCTCTTTTAAGTGCAGGCAGTCGTTAAAGCGGCAGTCCTTTTCGTAACGGCGGAACTCGGTGAAGCAATATCGGATTTCCCGCCGCTCTATCCTGCCGTAGCGCTCAATATCAACCGTTGAAAATCCGGGGGTGTCGGCGATATAGCCGCCGCAGTATGGGTACATACAAACCTCTCGGGTTGTGTGCTTGCCTCTGCCAAGCTTTTTGCTTATCTCGGCGGTTTCCTTGTTCAGTTCGGGGAAAAAGCCGTTTATAAGGCTTGACTTTCCCACACCGGAATTTCCGATAAGGGCGCAGGTCTTCCCGCTTACATACTCTTTAAGCTCCGAAAGCCCCTCGCCGCTCATATTGTCCACCGAAAACACCCGATAGCCTGCGTTTTCGTAGGTTTTTACAAGCTCCGAGCAATCACCTATGTCCTTTTTTGTAAACACAAGCACCGTTTCTATATCCTTGCTCTCAAAAATCGCAATCAGCTTATCTATTACAAAGGCATTCGGTGCAGGCTGGCAGGCGGACGCCACCAGCAGAGCTATATCAATATTCGCCAGCGGAGGTCTTATGATATGATTTTTCCGCTCGAAAATTTTTTCAATTATCGGCTCGGCGCCCTCAGACAGGGTTATTTCCACATAATCTCCCGTAACAGGAGATGTACCGTTGTTTCTGAAAATTCCCCTTGCCTTACAGCTGAAAACGCCCTCGGCGGTTTCTACGTCATAGAAACCGCCGACAGACTTTATTATTCTTCCGCAAATTCTTCTCAAATTCTCTCTCCCGTTTTATTCCTCAATCTCAGGCTCTCCCTCGTCCTCCTCAGAGGTTATTTCCTCCTCAAATGGCTCTTCCTCGGGTGCTTCGGTTGAATCCGGTGTTACTACCTCTGCGCTCATAAGCTGCTTGAACACCTTCTTGTTGAAGATTATTTCAGTCTTTGTGGGCGGGTCGGTTGTAAAGTCAACCTCCATATTTAAAAACGTACCTACTGCCCCCGTATCAACGGAAGTAACCCTGATTGCGTACTCGTGAACACCGCTGTTGCTGAACTTCCACTCGATTTTCTCTGTAAGGGAAATGTCCTTCTGCTCGGTCATATCCTCCTGCAAAGTGCCGTCGATGTAGTACTTGAAAATAAACTCGCCTGTTGCAGTATCTGAAAGCTTTATGCCGATAGTGGCCTCACGTTCCTCCTCGCCGCCTGTACTTACGACGATTTCTACCATTGTATTCTTCTCGACAAGGGTTGTTGCCGGGATACTCTGGCTTATAACTCTGCCCTCCTCTACCTCGGAGCTGGGGCGCTTTACAACGGTAAGGAGTATTCCGTACTCCTTAGCCCGCATTTCTGCGCTTGCAAGAGAAAGATTAATCATCTGGGGAACTGCGGTGGACTCGTTGCTGGGTCCTAAGCTTACATAGCAGGTAACCGTTGTGCCAACCTCAACAAACTCTCTTGCGGGAGGATTTGTCTTGATTATAAAGTCCTTTGCTACCGTTTCGTCCTCGGTTCTTATAATCTCGTACTTGAGTCCCTGCTTCTCAAGCATCGTTATAACGTCTTCAACAGGCTTTTCGGCGTAGTCGTCTATTTCAACAAGCTTCGGACCGTTGCTGACTACTACCTCTACCGCCTGATTTTTCTTTATCTTTCTTCCGGGCATTACGCTTTGCTCCATAACCACGTTCTTCGGGTACTCGGAGGAGTATTTTGTGGTGGGAATGAAGTTGTAGTCGTTATACTGCTCAAGTACCTCGTCCCAGGTCAGATTTACGAGGGTAGGCATTGAAACCTCCTCGCCGCTGGCGCTTTGAATTTCGTCAACGTTCTGCGTAACAACAGTATAGATAAGCCATGCTGTCATTATTACAAAAGCGGTTGCAAGCGCAAATAAAATAGGCAGTACAGGGGAACGGCGGCGCTTTTCGTAGTACTCGTCGTCGTAATCGTCGAAGTCGTCGTCATCATCGTCGTAGCCCTCGTCGTCCTCTATCTGCACCTGTTTCTTGGTCTTTTTCGGAGCGTCGGGAACTACCTTGTCAAAGTACTTGGTTGAGCCGTCGGTGGAGAAATACTTGTACTCGAAAACAATAGCGGGGTTTTTCTTGAACTCCTCTATGTCCTTTATCATTTCTCCTGCGGTCTGGTAACGCTTGGAAGGCTCCTTCTGCATAGCCTTTACGGTAATTTCCTCAAGTCCCTCGGGAATTGAGCTGTTTATCTCGGTTATGCGCTTTGGAACAGCCTGCATGTGCTTTAAGGCGATTGAAACCGGGTTATCTCCGTCGAAGGGCTTTACTCCCGTAAGCATTTCGTAAAGCATTACGCCTACGGAGTAAATATCGCTCTTTTCGTCGGTCATTTCACCTCTCGCCTGCTCGGGGCTTATGTAATGCACCGAGCCGATTGCCTTTTCGGACATGGTCTTGTCCGTTTCCCTGTTAAAGCGGGCAATTCCGAAGTCCATGACCTTTATTGTACCGTCTGCAAGCAGCATTACGTTCTGGGATTTTATGTCACGGTGCACAATTCCCCTGTCGTGGGCATGCTGCAAGGCACGGAGGATTTGCAGGGTGAAATGAACAGCGTCACGCCATTTCAGTACGCCCTGACGCTCGATATACTCGGTAAGGGTAATTCCGTCGATATACTCCATTACGATGTACTGAATTTTATCGGTAAAGCCCACGTCGTAGATTTTTACAATATTGGGGTGAGAAAGCAGGGCGATTGCCTTGGACTCGTTTCTGAAACGGCGGAGGAAGTCCTCGCTTGCGGCAAACTCGTTTTTCAGTATCTTTACCGCCACAATTCTTTCCTCGATAATGTCCATCGCCTTATAGATATCCGCCATTCCGCCGACGCCTATAAGCTCAAGCAGCTCGTAACGATTGTCAAGCTTCTTGCCAATGTTCTTATCCATATAAAAAGTTCAATCCTTTCTTTTGTACCCGTTTAACAAAACCCTTAAATCTCCACTACTGCAACCGAAACGTTATCTCTTCCGCCGTTTCCGAGGGCGTAGTCTATAAGCAGGTCGCAGGTCTTAGCAATCGGGTTATTCACCACGATTTCGGCGATTTCTGCATCGTCTCCGTAGGAATGGAGTCCGTCGGAGGAGAAAAGGAGAATATTTCCCTCCTCAAGGTCTATTTCAAAGTAGTCGGGGGTTATGCTGCGCTCAGCGCCGACTGCTCTTGTTATCTTGTTTCTGTCGGGGTGAACACGGCTTTCCTCTTCGGTTATCTCGCCCCGCTCAATAAGCTTTCTTACATAAGTATGGTCCTTTGTAATCTGCTGTATGCTGTCGTCGAAAATATGATAGGCTCTGCTGTCGCCCACGTTTATTATGTAGGCACGGTTTCCGTATACAATGCCTGCAACGCAGGTTGTACCCATACCGAATTTATCCGCTTCCTTTGAAGCCCTGTCGAAAACAAGGCTGTTCGCCGCAGTAACAGAGGTTATCAGCAGATTTCTTATGAAATTCCTGCTTATATTTGCACGAAATCCCTTTCTTATACGGTCCGCCATAAAATCAACGGTCATCTGGCTTGCAACGCTTCCTGCGTTTTCTCCGCCCATACCGTCGCAGAGAATAACCGCAGCTGCGTCATCGTCCAGCATGCCTGTCCATACCCTGTCCTGATTTTCGCTGCGCTTAAGACCTATATCGGTTTTTGAAAAACATTTCATATAACCACCGCCTTTTTAAATTCGGTAATACAGCATAGTCTTTTACTATTATACACTTTTTCTCTGATTAAATCAACTGTTAAAAGGTTAGAAAATGAGAGATTTTTTAGGAAAAATGTGGTTTTACTGCACATTTTTATATATTATCCCGCCTTAACTGCCCGCAGGCGGCGCTTATATCCGCACCAAGAGTACGCCTTACGGTTGCGTTCAGACCGCCGCTTACAAGGCGCTGCTGAAACTCCTTAACATTGGGGCTTTTCTTATAGGGTCCCTCTTTTATCTCGTTTATGGGGATAAGATTAACGTGGCAAGGAGAAACGGGCTTAAGCAGGCGTATCAGCCTGTCGGCGGTTTCTCCGTTGTCGTTTACTCCTGCAATAAGCGCAAACTCAAAGCTTATGCGCCGACCCGTTTTTTCAAAGTAGTACTTGCAGGCATCGATAAGCTCCGCCGTTGAATAGCGCTTATTTATGGGCATTATTGCGCTGCGGGTTTCGTCGGTTGGAGCGTGGAGGGAAACGGAAAGGGTAAGCCCCAGTTTCAGCTCCGCCAGCTCCCGTATTCTCGGCACAAGTCCGCAGGTTGAGAGGGAAACGTGCCTAAGACTCAGGTTTTTTCCCTCCTCCGAGGAAAGTATCTGCAAAAATTTCAGCACGTTATCGTAATTGTCCAACGGCTCGCCTATGCCCATAAGCACAAGGCTTTCCACCTTTCTGCCGCTGTCCCGTTCGCTTTCGTAGATTTGCAGCAGCATTTCCGAAGGCTCAAGATTACGCACAAAGCCCGCCTTTGTGGAAGCGCAGAAGCTGCAACCCATTTTACAGCCAACCTGGGTTGAAATGCAAAGGCTGCTGCCGTGCTTATAGCTCATCATTACCGTTTCCGCCTTTTCCCCGTCGGGGAAAGCGTAGAGATATTTAACCGTTCCGTCTATTGCGGAAACAAGCTTTCTTTTTATTTCAAGAGATGGTATGAAATACCGCTCCTCCAGATATTCAATAAGCTTTTTTGATAAGTTAGTACATTCCGAAAAGCTTACCGCCCGCTTTTTATGCAGCCATTCATAAAGCTGCTTTCCGCGGAATTTCGGCTCTCCCGCTTTCGCAAGGGCTTCGGTAAGCTCCGGGAGGGTAAGGGAGAGAATGTCCGTTTTATTCAATGTTATCCTTCTTTCAGAAAGGAGATTTCGCCATCTGCGGATGGCGACAAGGGGCGCTGCCCCTTGACCCTGCAAGCCTTTCGAGAAAGGCTTGACCTAAAGCTTCAATATTTTTAAGAGAGAAAAGAGACTGTTTGAGAGAGAAAAGAGCTTACCCTTTTTTTCTGAACGAAGCCGCAAAAAAACCGTCTCCGCCAGTGATATGAGGAAAGAAGCTGCGGTACCAGCCGCCCTCGCCGCCTGCAATATCGGGAGAAATCGGTTCGGGGAAAAAGTCGGGGTTATTTGCAAGAAAATCCTCGGCAACCGCCTCGTTTTCCTCGGGGTTCACAGTGCAGGTAGAATAAACAAGCAGCCCTCCCGCCTTAACGTAATTCTTCGAGGTATCAAGTATTTTCCGCTGAATTTCGGGGATTCCCGCTATTTCAGCCTTTGGTTTATATTTGATTTCGGGCTTTCGGCGAATTACACCAAATCCCGAGCAGACCACGTCGCAAAGCACTCTGTCAGCTTTTGGTATTGCTTCGTTTGGCAGGAGTGCGTCATTTACTCCTGCGGTTATTACGTCAAGTCCAAGCCGCTTTGCGCCCGATTTTATAAGCTCAGCCCTTGCTTCGTAAAGGTCGAAGCTTAAGAGCCTGCCCTTATTTTCCATAGCCTCCGCCATAGAAAAGGACTTTCCGCCCGGGGCGGCGCATATATCAAGCACCGTTTCTCCGGATTTCGGAGCAACGATTTTACAGCAAAGCTGAGAGGAGATGTCCTGCACATGAAAAAGCCCCTCACGGTATGCCTTGCAGCTTTCAATACCGCTTATTTTCCCGATTTCTATGCAGTCAGACAAGAGGGGATTTCTTACTGCGGGAATATTCTCCTCCGCAAGCCGCTCAATAAGGCTGTCCGCTGTGCATTTAAGGGTATTCACCTTTGCGTAAAGGGGCGGTCTTCCGAAGGAGGCTTTCAGCATAGCAAGTGTACATTCATCGCCATAGCTTTTCCGCCACATTTTCACCAGCCATTTCGGGCAGGAATACTCCACCGATAGCCTGCCGTTTTCATCGGGAATATCGACGCTTAGCTTACTGCCGCCACGGATAAAGGCTCTTAAAACAGCGTTTACAAAGCCTTTTAGCCGCTGGGGGCAGAGGTTTACCGTTTCGTTTACTGCGGCGCTTTCGGGAACGGAGGTCATATACAAAAGCTGATAAAGCCCCAGTCTTAAAAGCTGCACCGCCCGCTTGTCAAGCTTGTCATATTCGGTTTTCGAGTATGCCCGTATAACGTAGTCCAGGGTCATTTTCCGCTCCAAAACGCCGTAGAAAAGCGCCGCCGCAAAAGCCCTGTCTTTCCCTGCAAGCCCGCTTTTTTCAAGGGCTTCATCAAGGGCGATATTGGAATATGCCCCCTGAAGCTCCGTTTTTAGGAGCAGGTCATAAGCTGTCTGCCTTGCTGTAACCATTGTCAGTTTTTCCTGTTTGTCTTTGCAAGCAGCTTGAAAAGCTGAGCAAGGGTTACAAGGAAGCTTGAAACGTAGGTCATAGCCGCTGCGCCAAGCACCTTTCTTGCGCCGAGAAGCTCTGTTCCGTACAGGATTTTGTTGTCCACAAGTGTATTTATAGCCCGCTTGCTTGCGTCAAGCTCAACAGGGAGGGTTACGAGCTGGAATAAAGCAACAACGATAAAAAAGCCTATTGCAACCTGCACAACGGGAAGAAGCCCGAGAATACAGCCAACCATAAAAACGATAGGCCATGCCTGGGAGCAGAATGCAACTGCGGGGTAAATCGTCTGACGAATCATAATCGGGGTGTACTGCTTTGCGTGCTGGACTGCGTGTCCGCATTCGTGGGCGGCTACGCCTACCGCCGCAACCGTAGAGTTGCCGAAAACCGTCTCGGAAAGGGCAAGCACCTTTGTTTTCGGGTTGTAGTGGTCGGTAAGGTTGCCCGCTACCTGCACAATCTGCACATCGTAAAGCCCGTTTATGTCCAGAATCCGCCTTGCAACCTCGTGCGCCTTTGCGCCGTTTGCGGTTCTTACAAGGTTATACTTGCTGAAAGTCATTTTTACCCTTATTGAGCAGAACAGCGAAAAAATTATCGCCGCTATAAGAAGAGTGCTTTCAACGGGATAATTAAACAAATCCCTTATGGTATACAAAATATTACTCATATACAAATCCTTTCTGCAAAGCTATTCGCCGAAAACCGTGCCCTTTTCCGTTTTTCTTCCTCTTAAGAAGTCCGCTGCGCTCATACGCTTTCCGCCCTCGTACTGAATATCCGTAAGGCGCAGGATTTCCCCGCCGCAGGATATTCCGAGATTGTCGTCAGCCGCCGTGCCGCTTGGAAGGTCGGTTGTTTCGCCTGTTTTCTCAGCAAAGTACACCTTAAGCCGCTTTCCGCCTAAAGTGGTGTAAGCGCAGGGGCTTGACGAAAGTCCACGGATAAGGTTGTAAACCTGGTCTATGGGCTTGCTGAAATCTATTCTGCACATTTCCTTTGTAAGCATTGATGCGTAGCAGGAGTCGGAGTCGTTTTGTACCGTTCTTGGTGCAGTTCCCGATTCAAGCCGGCTTAAGGTTTCAACCAGAAGCCTTGCTCCCATTTCCGAAAGCCTGTCGTGAAGCTCTGAAGCGGTCATTTTCCCGCCGATTTCAATTTCTTCCTTTAAAATCATATCCCCCGTATCAAGCCCCGCCGCCATGTGCATTGTGGTAACGCCGGTTTTTGTTTCGCCGTCAATAATGCAGCGCTGAATCGGCGCAGCTCCTCTGTATTTCGGGAGCAGTGAGGCGTGAACGTTTATACAGCCGTACTTCGGCAGGTCAAGTATCGTTTGGGGCAGAATTTGCCCGTAGGCTACTACTGCAATACAATCGGGGTTAAGCTCACGGAGAATTTCAAGGGACTTTTCCCCGTCCTCGCCCTTGCGTAAGGAAAGGGGCTGAAAAACCGGTATTCCCAGTTCCTCGGCACATTCCTTTACAGGTGTAAAGGTAAGCTTGTGTCCACGGTTACGGGGCTTGTCGGGCTGGGTAAATACCCCGCTGATATGGTGTCCTGCCTCATATACCGCCTTTAAACAGGGCACAGAAAAGTCGGGAGTGCCCATAAAAACTATATTCATAAAAAAAATCCTTTCGTGGGGTGTGCTTACTTGTTTTCCTCAATATCCGTCATTTCGTCTGCAATATCTGTAAAAATTATGCCGTTAAGGTGGTCGATTTCGTGGCAGAGCGCCCTTGCAAGCATTTCCGTGCCCTCAACCTTAAATTCCTTTCCGTAGCGGTTCTGGGCAGTTACCTTTACCTTTGCGGGGCGGGTAACGTAGCCCCACTGTCCCGGAACGGAAAGACAGCCCTCAACCTCACGCTGCTTGCCCTTAACGGAAGTAATAACCGGATTTACAAGCTCGATAGGTCCTTCCCCTACGTCGATTACAACAACACGGCGAAGAATCCCAACCTGCGGACCTGCAATTCCGCAGCCGTTTGCGTCCTTCATTGTCTCGTACATATCGTCCAGCAGCACCCAGAGCTTATCGTCAAAGGCGGTAACCTCTCTGCACTTCTTTCTTAATATGTCCTCGCCAACCTTTACTATGTTTCTCTTTGCCATATTCATATCCTTTCCGTGGGGCAACAGTCCTCACTTATATAATTTCGCCGTTGAAATCGGCATAAAAATTTACTTTCTCGAATGCCTTATCCTTGTAAGCGGCGCTCATAACCTGCCGCAGAAGCTCACGAAAGGGCTTATTATTGCGGCATTTTACTATAATTCTGCTGCGGCTGCTTCCGCCCCGCTTTCCGCAGTCGGTTGGCCCTAAAAGTATAACAGGAATTTTCCCCGCCGCCTTATCCGCCGCCGACTTTAACATTCCGAAGAATTTTTTTGCTGCATTTGCCGCAGCCTCCTCGGAAACAGAAGAAAAGGCTATCATACATATATCGCAGTAGGGCGGGAAAATAAGGGCTTTTCGTACCTCGGATTCCTGACGGTAGAACTCCTTGTAGTTCTGCTCCGCTGCAAGCTGTAAAACGTAGTGGTCTGGGGTGTAGGTCTGTATATAGGCTCTGCCCTGCTTTTCGCCCCTGCCGGAACGGCCTACAACCTGAGTTACAAGGGAGAAAGTCTTTTCGTAGCCCAGATAGTCTCCTGCATACAAAGAACGGTCGATAAGAAGAACGCCCACAAGGGTTACGTTTTCAAAGTCAAGACCCTTCGCTATCATCTGCGTCCCTATCATTATATCGTATTCCCTGTTGGCAAATTCCCTGAACCGCCTTTCGTAGGAAAATTTCGACATTGTGGTGTCGGCGTCCATACGAAGTATTCTTGCATTGGGGAAAAACTCGTGAATTTCGTCTTCTATCCGCTGAGTGCCGGTGCCGCTGTAAAACATATATCTGCTGCCGCATTTCTCGCAGGCTGCGGGCTTTTGCTTTGTAAAGCCGCAGTAGTGGCATATCATCATACCGTTTGCCTTGTGGTAGGTAAGGGGTATGCTGCAATTGGGACATTCCTCAACAGCACCGCAGCTTATGCAGTTTGCGTAGGTGTTGAAGCCACGTCTGTTGAGAAGCAGCATTGACTGCTCGCCCATATCAAGATTATACTTAAGCTCAGCAAGCAGCTCCTCGCTGAAATTGCTGCGGTTGCCGTTTTCCGCTTCTGCCCGCATATCAATCATACGAACCTCGGGAAGCACCGCCTTGCTGTACCGCTCGTTCATCTCGAAAAGGCTGTATCTGCCTTTAAGTGCATTGGCGTAGCTGTCGAATGAGGGGGTTGCGGAGGCTAAAAGCAGCAAAGCCTTATGATAAAAGCAACGCTGCTTTGCAACGTCCCGTGCGTGGTAGCGGGGGGACATTTCCGACTTGTAGGTATGCTCCCCCTCCTCGTCTATAACTATTATTCCTATATTTGAAAGAGGTGCGAAAACTGCGCTTCTTGTGCCTATAACAATTTTCGCTTCTCCATTTTTTATCCGCTTGTATTCATCGGCACGCTGACCGAGAGAAAGACTGCTGTGGATAATTGCAACATTGTTTCCGAAAAGGCTCTGGAACTTATTTACAGTCTGTGGGGTAAGGGAAATTTCGGGAACAAGCAGCAAAGCCGTTTTGCCCGATTTTTCCGCATGCTCGATAAGCTTTATAAAAACAGAGGTTTTTCCGCTTCCGGTTACGCCGTGAAGCAGGGCGCATTTCGCCTCGCCGCTGTCCATAAGCGCTTTTATTCCGTCGTAGGTTTTCTGCTGTAAGGGAGAAAAGACTATATCCGAAAGCTTTGCGGTTGCAACAGCGTCCTTTGTTACAGAACGAGAGGTTTCCCGCTCGCCGATTTCAAGAAGTCCTTTTGCGGCAAGATTTTTTATGACCGACTCCGTAACTCCGCAAAGGTAGCAAAGCTCCTTTACCGTGGCAACACCAACCTCTGCCGCTGTTTCAAGCACCTTTTTCTGCTTCGGGGAAAGCTTTATATCGGGTAAGTCGGACTGTTCCGAGGCAAGACATACCGTTCTTTCGGTTTCGTCCCCCACTCTGCGCCTTGTCTGCTCATTTTTGCAAAGTATGCCCTTTTCAAGAAGACCTGCCGCAGCAGAGGCGTTTTCCTTGGCGGAAATCAAAGCAGAGCGGCGGGTTTTCGGGGCTGCAATAAGAAGCGTACAAAGCCGCTGTTCCTCATCGGTAAGGCTGTTTCCTGCGATTTTTTCGGGATAAAAGCCGTAGCTTTCGCTGATATAGACGAGAAGCCCGGTGGGGAGCATGGTTCTTACTGCGTCGTAGTAGGTGCAAAGAGTAGTTTCCTTCATCCACTCCGCAATATGCAGCATTTCCTCGGACAAGCACTCGCCTTCCTCGGCGGTTTCGGCTATGGCTTTAAGACCCTCGGACTGCCCCTCGGTAACCCTAAAGACAACGCCCACACGGCTCTTATTCCCCTTTCCGAAGGGGACAACCACCCTCATTCCCGCTTTAACCTCCATGCCCTCGGGGACACGGTAGCTGAAAAGGGAATCAAAGGCGGGGCGGGTCTTTTCAACCGCAACTTCCGCGATTTTCACGGCTGTCACCCTAAGATTTTTCCGATTATTTCAAGATTATTTGCGGCTTTGAGCTTTTCCGCACGGACAACGGTAAGGAAATCGGAAACTGCGTCCTCTAAAGCGTCGTTCACCACGAAATAGTCGTAATTCTTAGCAAAATCAAGCTCCTTTTTCGCAGTTTCAAGGCGAAGAGCGATAACCTCCTCGGTTTCCGTTCCTCGTTTGTGCAGTCTGCGTGAAAGCTCGGCTATTGAGGGCGGAAGAATAAAAATCATAACGCACTCGGGGAACATTTTTTTCACATTCGCCGCTCCCTCTATCTCGATTTTAAGTATAACGTCCTTCCCTGCTTCAAGCATATCCTCAACCGCTTTTTTCGGTGTTCCGTAGTAGTTGCCGCAGTACTCGGTGTACTCCAAAAGCTCGCCGTTTTTAATCATATCCTCGAACTGCTCACGGGTTCTGAAATGGTAGCTTACTCCGTCGGTTTCGCCGGGGCGCATGGCTCTTGAGGTTGCGGAAACGGAGTAGAAAAGGTTTCCGTTAGCTTTAAGCGCCTGCTCTAAAATAGTATCCTTTCCGCAGCCCGCAGGCGCAGATACAACAACTAAAATTCCCTTGCTCATAATTCTGTCCTTTCCTTTTCAAATCCGAAAAGCTTACAGCTTGTCTTCGGGGGCAATCTTATCCGGCTCCTTTGCGGACATAACCACATGACCGCTGTCCATAACGATAACGGTTTTGGTTTTCTTTCCGCAGGTAGCGTCAATTGCGGTATTTTTTTCCTTTGCGGCAGACACGATGCGCTTTGCGGGAGCGGAGTCTGCGCTTATTACAGCAACTATCCTGTCGCTGTTTATTCTGTTGCCGTAGCCTATGTCGATTAATTTCATATATTCCCTTTCAACTTTATGCCATCACTATGCCATATTAATAATTTATTATAGCATTTTTTGTGGAAAAAATCAATATGGGAGGTGAAATTTCAGTTAAAATCGGGGGAAAATGTGCGTAGGGAGAGCTTTGACGCCGCAGGACTTGCCCGACACGCCCGCATGACAAAAAACGCAGGGTTTGTATTGAAGTTTTTCCCTTATTGTGATATAATAAACTCAACAGCATATCGGAATATGTAAGGAGTAACTATTGTTATGATACGGCAAGCTATTTTGGATGACATTGACTTGATAGAAGATACATATAATGAGCATTTCAATCATGAAATACAGCACGGGGCTTTTACTGTGTTCAAGAGAGGTGTATATCCAACCAGAAAGGACGCAGCGAAAGCCATAAATACCGGGTCGCTATATGTGTATGAGGAAAACGACAATATTGCAGGGACTATAATTGTGGACAATGTGCAGCCGATAGAATATTATGAAATTGATTGGGGAAAAACCCTGAGAGATGATGAAGTAATGGTTATCCACTTGCTTATGGTACGTCCGTCTATGGCGGGAAAAGGAATTGCTTCATCACTTGTAAAATATGCTATGGAGCTTGCCAAAAACAACTCCTGTAAAGTATTAAGACTTGATACGGGAAGCCAAAACATTCCGGCAGTATCACTTTATAAGAAATTGGGTTTCCAAATCATTGCCACTTCTTCTATGAAAGTAGGCGGTGCGATAGAACATAACAATCACTTGTTTCTTGAAATGTCTTTATAGCCAACTTTCCATTTATGGCGAGGTAAACATAACATAAAAGGCGCAGGTTTTGTGTTGACTATTCTGTATGGGTGTTGTATAATATAGTTAGCGATAATCAGAATTTGGAGGAACATCAAATGGATAAAAAAGAGAAGCGTATTGCCTATGGAGGTTTTGGTTTGTCGGTATTCCTGCTCCTTTGTGCGGTCATAAACCTTTTCAGCGGACATATCGGCGCTGTCATAGCTTGTCTTGGAGCGGGATTTTTCTTTTTCGCTTTAGCTTCATCGGCTTATAAAAAAGCCGGGGAAACAAAGGGTGACGAAAATTCCAATTTGCCGAAGAGATAATCAAAACAGAAACCCCGCAGAAAATCTGCGGGGTTAGTTTTATTCAGATAATCAGAGCAGCGAGCGGTAAAGTGCTGCGATTTCCTCAACCGTGGGGTCCTTCGGGTTGCCGGGGCGGCAAGCGTCATCGTAAGCGGACTGAGCAAGGAAAGGAATATCCTCTTCCTTTACGATTGCCTTTAAGTCGGCGGGAATACCAACGTCAGCGGAGAGCTTCTTTACTGCGTCAACAGCAGCCTTTCTGTACTCCTCCTGAGTCATATTCTCGGTTCCCTCTACGCCCATAGCCTTAGCGATGTCACGGTACTTTTCGCCTGTCATGGGAGCGTTGTACTCCATAACGGTAGGAAGGATTATTGCGTTTGCAACACCGTGAGGTGTGTCGTAAAGCGCACCGAGAGGGTGAGCCATGGAGTGAACAATACCAAGACCTACGTTGGAGAAGCCCATGCCTGCGATGTACTGACCGAGAGCCATTCCTTCCCTGCCCTCGGGGGTATTTTCAACCGCACCTCTGAGAGAAGCGGAGATAATCTCGATTGCCTTTAAGTGGAACATATCGGAAAGAGCCCATGCGCCCTTGGTGATGTAGCCCTCAATAGCGTGTGTAAGAGCGTCCATACCTGTTGCGGCGGTAAGACCTTTAGGCATTGTGGACATCATATCCGGGTCAACTACTGCCACAATCGGAATGTCGTGAGGGTCGACGCAGACCATCTTTCTGTCCTTTTCAACGTCAGTAATAACGTAGTTGATAGTAACCTCAGCCGCTGTACCTGCGGTTGTGGGAACTGCAATAATAGGAACGCAGGGATTCTTTGTGGGAGCAACTCCCTCAAGGCTTCTTACATCTGCAAATTCGGGGTTTGTGATGATAATGCCTACTGCCTTTGCAGTATCCATAGAGGAGCCGCCGCCGATTGCAACTATATAGTCAGCGCCGCTCTTCTTGAAAGCTTCAACGCCGTGCTGAACATTTTCAATTGTGGGGTTGGGCTTGATGTCGGAGAAAATCTCGTAGGGGAGAGAAGCTCCGTCAAGAATATCCGTTACCTTCTTTGTAACGCCGAACTTGATAAGGTCGGGGTCGGAGCAGACGAAAGCCTTCTTAAAGCCTCTGTTTACAGCTTCGGAAGCGATGTTCGCAATTGCGCCCGAGCCGTGGTAGGAGGTTTCGTTGAGAATAAAACGGTTAGCCATAGTATTTTACCATTCCTTTCTTATTTACGCAAATCCGCGCTTTTCAGCTGCGTGACTGCGGTAATTACTTCATTTTGTGAATAAGCGTACTTGCCTGGGCAAGCATAGAACGGAGATTTTCAACAATATCCGCATTCTTCGCAATCTCGGTATCAATACTCTTAAGCTCAGTATTGATGTTGGTGATAACCTTTTTGATGTCGCCCAAGGTCTGCTCAACCTCCCCTGCCTGACGGGTGTTGGTGTCTGCAAGAGAGCGTACCTCCTGAGCGATTACGTTAAAGCCTGCGCCTGCGGCTCCTGCCCTCTTTGCCTCGATTGAAGCATTGAAGCTTATGAGGGTAAGCTGGGTTGAGGCGTTTTCGATCGCCTTTACAATTCCGTCCGTGCTGACAACCGCCTTTTCGGACTTGTCGGCTGAAGCCTTAATCTTGCTGAAATTTTCCTTTAAGCCGTTAATGCTTCTTGAAACCTCGGTTATCTTAGCGTCAATATCCGCCTGATTTTTGTTTATTTCCGCAAGGGTAGCGTTGTTCTCGGACTCCTTTGCGGCGGAAAGCGCCTGCTGATAACCAATTCTTGAAAGGGCATTTGCCATCTGGTAAAGGAGATTTGCCGCAGCGTCAACCTGCTTCTTGGGAACGATTTTAATTTTACTGAGTGCATTTATGTACTCGTCCGGGTCTACTCCGATTTCAACCGCAATTCTGCGGAATTTTTCTTCGTCGGGTTCTTCTGTAAGAACCTGTCCGCCGATAAGGGAGCCGATATGCTTGCCGTTTACCAAAATAGGCGCAGCAAAGTCAACAAGACCCGCATGGCAGTAGTAAACCGAGGGTCTGCCCGTCCTGTTAGCCTCGGCGCCGCCGTCAAGGTCGCACTTGTTGCAGCGTTCGCAGCCCACAGGGGACTTTCTCGTATAGTTCATGCAGAAATCGGTAGGATTGCTGAGCCTTGTAACAGGCCCGGTAGAGTCAGTAGCAAGAGCAGCCATTCCCGTAGCGTCGGCAAAGGCGTCCTGTAAAGATTGAAGCGTATCACGATCGATTACGTCCAGCAGAGTTATATTGTCAAGATTCAAAACCTGCACCTCCTTGTATTGTTATATACAATTATACTATACTTTTCTAAATAAATCAAGACTATTTTGTAAATTTTTCATATTTTGTCAGTTCAGCGTGCATATTGTGAAAAACTTATGAATTTTGCTGCTTCCCCTTGACAATTATGCCCAAAAGAGATATAATGAAATTGCTAACAAAGATAGCTATTTTTATTAGGAGAATTTGTATGGACTACTATTCACTTGCTGAGGAGCTTATCAGACTCCGCAGCAGCAGACCAAGGATAGACTACGAGCGAAAGCTTTCAAAGGCGGTAAAGGGCGGGATTTTCGTGCTGAACTACCTGAAAAACCATGATAACTGCGCTCACCCGAAGGAGTTAAGCGACGAAATGCTTGTAAGCACGGCGAGAACCGCTGTTATACTTAACCGTCTTGAGCAGGAGGGGCTTATCTCCCGTGCTCAGGACTCCGCCGACAACAGGCAGATTATAGTGCGTCTCAGCGAAAAGGGGCTTTCCCTTCTTGAGGAGCACCGGCGGGAGGTTATACGATATATGGAGAAAATCCTT
>JBJERM010000108.1:0-6227 GCA_051882315.1 Ruminiclostridium sp. | reverse complement strand
CGCTGCTCTTGTGTCTGTTGGGTCGATTATTCTGTCTATCTTGCCAAGTCCTGCAAGAGTAAATGCGCTTGCTTCGTTTTCGGTGTAGTCTGCAATAAGCTGAGCCTCGTTAGTGCCGTTAAGCTCTCCGCCCTTTAAGAAGATTACAGAAGCTTTAGGTGCAGCAGCGGAAATCACGCTGTCCTCATAAGCTATAACGGTATCGCTTGCGGGTGCAACCGCACAGTAAGCGGAGCCGTAAGCCTTTTCTGTTATAATTGTTATTTTTGCAGTAGTTGCGCTTGCGTAAATCTGTGCAAGCTTTGCGGCGTCTCTTATAGAGCCGGAAAGCTCAGCAGCAGCGCCGCCGCCGAAGCCCTCGCTGTCAAGAATTGTAACAACGGGGATAGAGAAAGCGTCGCAGAAGGAAACGAAGCGTGCAATTTTTGCGCTGTCCTCTGCTGTAAGCTTATCCGGGGTCTTGTCTGTTGCAACAAAGCCTACCGTCTTCCAGCTTACGCTTCCGAGAGCCACATAGGAAGCCTTTCCGAAAGCCCCGTAAAGCTCGGTAACGCTGTCCTTGTCGGCGATTGCCTTAACCATATCGCCGCCCTTAAGGCCTGCTGTTATTTCTGCGTCGTTATCTGCATAGTAGTCGTTGCCGGAAAGCTCAAGGTTGTTTGAGGGGAGTATTCTTATAAGCTTCTTAACCTCGTTGATGGCAGCCTCGTCGTCCTTTGCAACAATAGCCGCTGTACCGGACTTGGCAGCGTTTGCAGCAGTTCCAGCACCAGCCATATTGCCGTCCTCCGCAACAAAGGGAGCGGTCATAAAGAACTCGGATTTTTCGGTCATTACTACGAAATCAGCCATACAAGCGGTCATAGCAGCAGTTCCTGTGCAAAGTCCCGCAACAAGGGAAATCTGGGGAACAACGCCGGAAAGCTGTGCGCTTGCGGCAGCAACGTCAGCGTAAGCGCCGAGCATTTCTGCTCCCTCGGCAATATCTCCGCCCTTGCTGTCGTAGATTCCCACAACGGGAGCGCCGTTCTTGATTGCCATATCGTAGATTTTCTTGATTTTTGCCGCAGCAGCCTTTGTCATAGCGCCGCCCTTAACGGCGATGTCCTGAGAAAAGGCATATACGGGAGCGCCGTCCACAAGACCGTAGCCTGTAATAACGGCGGCTGTTTCGCCCTTTGAGGAAACGAACCTGTCGATTTCAACAAAGCTGTCCTCATCAAAAAGAGAGTCAAGTCTTTGTCTTGCCTTGCTGTCAGCGAGCGCCTGCTCCATCTCAGCCAATGTTTTTCTTGCCACTTGGATTATCCTCCAGTCAAATTGTATTTGGATTGGGCAAAAATGTTCTACACAGCCCATAAAAATTTTTCCATCGTATATTATACTATAAAATGCGGCAAAAAACAAGCCTTTTTTGCCTGTTTTTTTCAGAAAATATCAAAATTTTAACAATCCGACTGCCGTAATAGGGCATATTGCGGAATTGTATATGCAAAAATGACAATTAATTAACAATCTTTATCGAAATTCTTCCTGCCCCTAAAAGCAAGGAACAGGATAAATCTCTTAAATTTCCTCGTAGTTTCCGAGGAAGCGGTAATATTTCATCTCTTTCTCTAAATTCGCCAGCAGCCGCACAACCTCCTCGTTTTGGATACTGCCCACAAAGTCAAGATAAAAGAGAAAGTCGAAGGCGTCGTCCTTTACCGCCGCAAGGCCGCTTGGCATAGGCTTACTTTCAATGCGGCAGAGGTTAAGTCCGCAGTAGGCAAACCTTGTAAGCAGGCTGTAAAGGCTTCCGGGTGTGTGGGGCAGGGAGAGGGAGAGGGAAACTATGCTTGCCTTTTCGCTTACCTCGGGCTTTTTGGAAATCATTATAAATCTGGTGTAATTGTCGTCAATATCCGCAATATTCTCCGCCGCTGCTTCAAGTCCGAAAAGCTCTGCACAGGAGCGGGAGCAGATAGCTGCGGTATCTCCTTCGCCTGCGGCAACCCGCTTTGCCGCCGCAGCTGTATTGCTGCATTCCTCGGCGGAAAAGCCCATTTTCTTTATGTAGCCCGAGCATTGTTTAAGGGCGATACCCTTGGACATAACGGTTTTTACCTCCTCGGGCTTTACTCCCTTTTTAACCGCAAGAATATGCTCAATTCTTATCTTTGCGCTTTTGCAGATATAGAAATTGTGCCGTCCCATAAGGTCGTAGGTTTCGCTTACGTCTCCTGCGGTGGAGTTTTCAATGGGAATAACGCCGTAGTCAGCCGCACCCTGCTCTACTGCGTTAAAAACCTGGTAGAAATCGGTGAAATACTCTATTTTGCAGTTATCCCCGAAAAATCTACGACAGGCGTCCGAAGAATAGCTGCCCTTTGTAACGGTTACTACCTTTGGGCAGTCCTTCTGCTCTGCGCTTACGGGGAAGGGCTTTGCTTCGGTAAGAAGCTGCTGCTGGCGGCATTTTGAAATGTCCATAAGCGTTGTGAAAAGAAGCCGTGAAGCGTTCTTCATCTCGGGGGGCACTCTTGAGGAAACCTTGTCGAGGATTGCCTTTTCTCTGCCGCTCTGGAGAACTGCCATATTATTGGCTTTCTTATACTCCGCAACTCCGCAGGCAAGCTTTGTGCGCTCCACAAAAAGCTCCACTATCTTATCGTCAATTTCGTCAATCTGGTTTCTAAGCTGGTCAAGATTCATTCTTTTAATTTCCTTATCTTTTATTCTTCTGGCTCTTCAATTTCGTCCTCGTCCGGGTCGAATAGGTCCTCCGGCGGCTCGGTCTTTTCGGGGGTCACTGCGTAATACACGGTTATAACCTCGCCCTCGGCGATATTAACCTTCTCGCCGATTTCCTTACTGCACCTTACAACATAATTCTTTTTAAATTCGTCTGTTTCCTCCGCCTCGGTCTCATACTTTATTCCGAGTTCGTCAAGTTCATTTTTATAATCGGAAAGCTTCTTTCCTATATAGTCGGGCAGGATTGCGTTTTCGGGACCATTGCTTATCTTTACGGTAACTTCCGTGCCTGCTGTAACCTCAACTCCCGCTTCAATATCCTGGTCAAAGATAATGCCCTTTGCAACATCGTCGTTGTACTCGTAGACGGGGTTGAATTTAAGCATTGAATAGCGGGCTTCAAGGGTGCTGTTGTAGAATCTGTTATAAAAATCAGGCATAAGCAGCCGTTCCTTTGCGTCCTCGGTAACAGGGGGAGCGGTAGTTTCAGCGGGAGTTGTGGTTTCCTTAACCGTTGTGGCGGCAGTAGTTGTAACCGGCGCCTCTGTTGTTGTAACAGCGGGGTTATTCAGGCTTTCGGTTTGCTTTGAGAAGTAGATTATTGCAATAACAAAGGCTGTAACAAGGGCAAAAAATACTATAAAGCCTATCACCGTACCGATACCCGAGGATTTCTTTTCCTGCGCTTTTTTAGAGGATTTTTTTGTCTGTGGTGGACGTCTTCTTGGAGGCTCACGGCGCTGTTCCCGCACAATTCCCTCGGAAACGGGGGGACGAACGGGACCGCCCATGTCCTCTTTCACCGGTTCGGCGTAAAGCTGCTCAACAAGTCTTTCTATTGAGTGAGTTCTTTCGGACTGGCTTACCTTAAGTCCGTTCATGATTGCGGAGGAAACGTTTTGCGGAATGTCCTTATTTAAAAGTGCAGGCTCTATAATAGTATCCTCCTGCTCTCTTTCCCTTGCTTCGGGGGGAACCTTTCCCGTAAGAACACGGTAAAGAACAGCGCAAATTCCGTAAACGTCCGTCCAACCGCCCTGCCGCTCGGAAAGGGCGTACTGTTCACAAGCAGCATACCCTGTGAACATTTCGCAGTTTATTCTTGAATCCGCAGTTCTCAGCGCTGAGATACCCACACCAGCAAGGGCGGGTTTTCCGCTTTTTTCGACAAAAATAGTGTCGGTGCTGAGTCCTCTGTGGACGATACCCTTTGAATGGAGCATACCAAGGGCGGTAAACAGGGGAGGGAAGAATGCTTTTGCTTCCTCCCAGCTCATTTTTCCGCCGTTTTCAGCAAGGTAGTCCGAAAGGGTCATGCCCTCAATATATTCCATAACTGCGTAGCCCGTGTTGTTTGCGGCAAAAATGCCGTAAATCTTACGGATACAGCAGTCCTCAATGCTGTTCATAAGGGTCTTGTACAGGTCTGCAAATTCGGAGAGGTAGGACTTGTAAAGGGGCAGGCAGTCCTCCTTAACGGCGATTTCCTCCCCGTCCTCCTTCCTTTCGCAAAGCTCGTCGGGCATAAATTCACGTATAACAACCCGCTTGTTTTCTGCGGTATCAAAGGCGATATAGTCCGCACCCTCGCCGTTTACGGAAAGGGTCTTTCCTATGATATATCTGTCAGCAAGAAAGGTAGTCGGAGCAAGATATGAAGGGTTATAGCGCCTGCTTTCGTCATAGCCGCACTTATGGCAGGGACCGTTGTACTCTTTTTCGGACATACAGCCCATACAAAGATTAGTTTTCTTTTTCATTCTGAACTTTCCTTTCTCGGCATAATACACACATTAATAATTTTACACTTTATTAGCTTTTCTGTCAATTGTATGTATGCACAAAAGCTTGACGTAAAGCGCCCTAAGTGATATAATAAATAACAATATTTCGCAGGCAGGAGGTGCTGTTTTTGCTTTTTGGCAGGAACAAAAGCGGGGGAATGAACGTAAAGCAGTTAAAGCTTCTGGATAAACGCCCCCTTAAGTATGTTACGGGTAGAGACCCGGAAACCTACTCGGAGATAAGGCTTGGGGAAGCGGGGGCTATAAACGTAAGCGACAGGGAACTTACCGTTGTATGCGGCGGGGTGAATATCCTGCGCTGCGATATAAAAGAGGTAAAGGCGGCGGAGCTTATGAACCTTTCGGGAATTACCCTTAAGGGGCAGGACCTTGACAGCGGGGAGTACAAGAGTATTATCGCCTATTATAGTGACGGTTATGTAGGGGTTTCGGCGGTTTCGAGGAAATAAATTAATGAATATTGAATAATGAATAAAGAAGAATGAATAATAGTGGTATCGGCTTCGCCGATTGTTTATATAAATGCGATTGTTACGCAGTATTTTAAATCCGTGCCCGAAGGGCACACCACATTTATTCACTATTCATTATTCTTTATTCATTATCTACGGGGATTATATCATAAAAAGAGCCCAAAAGCAATTACAAAAGTGTTACAGTTCAAAAGTCATAAGTTACAGATTGTAATATTTACACAAAAAATCGGCTTACAGCATTACTGCCATAAGCCGGTTTTCTTTATACTATCTTTTCCGCCCGCTCGCCTCCCTGCCTCAAAGGAATTTTAACCACATATTCAATAAAATCATCGGTGCGGTTCTTCATAGCCTCGCAGTTTATCCCCGCCTCCTTCATAGCGTCAATGGTCTTGTTGAAGGAGTTGATATAGAGATTTACCGCCCGAAAGCCCCAGCGGCGCTGGATTTTCTGCTTTGGCTTTTCCCGCAGAAGCTCCTCGATGTAGGAGTCGGTCTGGGCGGTGTTAAGCTGATTTGTGCCGATATATTCTATTGCGGAAAGCCGCTTTCCCTCCTGTAACCGCAGCAGCGCCCTTGCCTGTCTTTCGCTGAGCTTATACCGCAGTACAAGTTTCTTCTCCTCGTCGGAAAGCTTTAAAAGCCTCAGCTTGTTGGCGATTGTGGATTGCGCTATACCCAGCCTTGCGGCGGTTTCCTCCTGGGTAAGACCGTAGTAGTCGATAAGGTTCTTGATTGCGTAGGCTTCCTCCATAAAGTTAAGCCCCGACCGCTGTATATTCTCCAGTACCGCCAGCACTGCGCTGTCCCGTGATGTGGTTTCCACGATTATACAGGGAACGTAGGACATATTCAGCAAACGGCAGGCTCTGAGCCTTCGCTCTCCCGCAATAAGCTCGTAGGTAAGCCCGTCCTCAAGCCGCCTTACGGTAAGGGGCTGTAAAATGCCGTTTTGCTGTATGCTTACCGCAAGCTGGGACAGCTCGTAGTCGTCGAAAATAACACGGGGCTGGGCGGGGTTGGGCTTTATAGCGCAGACGGGCAGCTCGTAAACCTTATTGACTGCGTTTGTGCCGCTTGCTTTTTCTGTCCTTTCGGCGGAGTTTTTCTGAAAAATAGCCATAATATCAACTTCCTTTCGATGATTTGGGTTTCCTTTCTGTCTGCATTATAGCATAACCTATACTGCAAATCCACGGCTTTTTTCTCC
>JBJERM010000107.1:0-6231 GCA_051882315.1 Ruminiclostridium sp. | reverse complement strand
TGTCTTCGGATTTTTCACAAATCTCATAATGACGGTGCTGATATACGCCGGCGAGGTTATTGATACCGAAACGGGTCTTGGAATGGCGAAGACTATGGACCCTGCAACAGGCGTGACGATGCCTATATTTGCAAATATATACTACTATCTTTTTATATTCTACTTTTTCCTGACTGAGGGGCATTTAAGCTACATAAAGCTGTTCGCCCTGTCCTACGACACCATACCCATAGGCTTTGACTTTACGGATAGCACAATCGACCTTGCCTATGTAATCGTGATGTATATGGGAACGGTTATGACCCTTGCGATTAAGTTTATTCTTCCTATTATTGCAGTAGAGATGATAACGGAAATCTGCATAGGTCTTATGATGAAGGCAATTCCCACAATTCAGATTTTTGTTGTAAATATCCAGTTAAAGCTTATTATCGGCTTTATTACCCTTATGGCGGCGGCTCGGCCAATGGCGGAGTATATTGAAAAGCTTCTCGGTATCCTCTGGGAAAATCTTTACGCCGCAGCGGCAAATTTTGTATAGCCTGATTTTCTGGCAGGTGGTTAAATGGCAGGCGAAGAAAAAACCGAAAAAGCCACGCCGAAAAAGCGGCGTGACGCAAGAGAAAAGCAGGGCAGCGTACTTCAGAGCAACGAGGTAGTAACCGCTGTTGCAATTCTCGGCACCTTTGCAGCCCTTGCCGCTCTCGGTACTTATATGTTTGCTATGCTCAGACAGGCGCTTATAGACGGAATTTCCGCCGTAGGGCAGGAGTTTCACAACGATATAAGCAGCTACACAAACGTTTTTCTCGGCGTAATAAAGAACTGCGTTATGATAATAATGCCTTTAGCGGTGATTATTGCGCTGGTTGTTGTAATAACGGTTATCGCACAGACAAAGGGACTTTTCACAATGAAGCCTCTTGCCCCTAAATTCTCAAAGCTTAACCCCCTTGCGGGAATAAAGAAGCTGTTTTCTCTCCAGTCTATTGTGGGTATAGTAAAGGGGCTTATTGAGCTGGCGGCGGTTATAGTAATCGCCTACACACAGATAGAAAGCCGTATGACCGAGATAGTAAGCCTTATCGACGTTGACCCGATAACTGCTGTTGCATATATCGCAAACACGATTTTCAGCATAGTTATGATGATGTGCATAGTGTTCGTGTTCGTAGCTGCGGGCGATTACCTTTTTCAGTGGTGGCAGTTCGAGAAAAATCTGCGAATGTCCAAGCAGGAGATAAAGGACGAGTACAAGCAGATGGAAGGAGACCCGCAGATTAAGGGCAAAATCAAGCAGAAGCAGCGGGAAATGGCTCAGCGGCGAATGATGGATCAGGTTCCGGGGGCGGACGTAGTAGTACGAAACCCTACCCACTACGCAGTTGCACTAAAATACGACATAGACTCATCGGCATACTCCGCACCGGTGGTAGTCGCTAAGGGGCAGGACGCTCTTGCCCTTAAAATAGTTGATATAGCGGAGAAAAACGAGGTTTACGTTACCGAAAACAGGCAGCTTGCAAGGGCGCTTTACGATACTGTGCCCCTTGGAAGCGAGATACCCTCGTCGCTGTTTACGGCGGTGGCGGTGGTTATTTCGGAAATGTATAACGCAAAGGGCAAGAAGTTCACCGTTCCTGAGGAGGCGCTCAGGAGGCGCAGTTAAAGGAGGTGCGGCAAAAATAAATGGTTAAAAGAATGCTTAACAATGTTTTTGCCGTATTCGTAATATTTATTATCCTGGCGCTTATTATACCGCTCAACACCATTATGGGCGGAGCTTTGCTGGATTTTCTTCTTCTCGTGAATATCGGGCTGTCACTTGTTATACTGCTTATAACAATGTACATAAAGGACGCCCTCGATTTCTCGATTTTTCCCACAATACTGCTTATTACAACGGTTTTCAGACTGTCCCTCAATATTTCAACCACACGAGGAATTTTAAGCACAGGCTATGCGGGTGCAGTTATCGAAACCTTCGGAAACTTCGTTATGGGCGGCGACCCTATCGTCGGCTTTATCATATTCATTATCATAGTTCTCGTAAACTTCCTTGTAATCACCAAAGGTTCGGAGCGTGTATCCGAGGTTGCTGCAAGATTTACTCTGGACGCTATGCCCGGTAAGCAGATGGCTATTGACGCCGACCTTAATACAGGCGCAATTACCGACGAGGAAGCGAAGATAAGGCGTGCAAACGTACAGCGTGAAGCGGACTTCTTCGGAGCTATGGACGGTGCTACAAAGTTTGTAAAGGGCGACGCTATCATATCCATTATTACCGCCCTTGTAAACCTTATTGCAGGCGCAGTTATCGGAATGATGAACGGCGGCGACTTCAATACGGTTCTTAGCACCTACTCAATCGCAACAGTCGGCGACGGTCTTTGCTCACAGATTCCAGCACTTCTTATCTCGGTTGCAACTGGTATGGTAGTTACCCGTACTGCCAGCACGGGAAGCTTCAACAACGACGTTAAAATTCAGTTCACCCAGAACCCTACTGTTATTATGATAACAGGTGTCGTAATGCTGGTGCTTATGCTTATCCCGGGCTTTCCTAAGCCTATTCTCCTTATTCTCGGCGTTGCCCTTATTCTTGCAAGCGTGCAGCTGTCCAGAATGAAGAAGCAGGAGGAGGCTTTGGTTGAGGCTGCTGCCGCAAAGCAGAAGCTTGAAACCGCACAGCAGCAGACCACCACAGATACCGATTACTACCGTGATATAGACAACGTTTTCAAGCTGCTTAACGTGGAGCAGATTGAAATGGAGTTTGGTTACAGCCTTTTACACCTTGTTGACGAGCGAAGCGGCGGCAACTTTATAGAACGTGTGGTTCTTTTCCGTAAGCAGTTTGCTATGGATATGGGTATGGTTATCCCCTCGGTAAGAATGAGGGATAATCCGGACATAAACCCTAACCAGTACATTATAAAAATCAAAGGCGAGGAGGTTGCAAGGGGAGAAATCCTTGTTGACCATTATCTTGCACTTGACAACGGGGACGTTACAACCCCTGTTGACGGAATTGATACGATAGAACCTGCCTTCGGTATTCCTGCACGCTGGATAAGCGAGGACAAGAAGGTTGCGGCGGACGTTGCGGGCTATACCCTTATAGACCCGGTTTCCGTTATGATAACACACCTGTCTGAGGTTATAAAGAAGCATTGCAGCGAAATCCTTACAAGACAGGACGTAAAGACAATGGTGGAGAATATCAAGAAAACCAACCCCACAATCGTGGAGGACCTTATTCCCGCCACCGTTTCCTACGGCTATCTGCAAAAGGTGCTGGCGATGCTGCTTAAAGAGGGCGTACCGATTAGGGATATGGAAACTATACTTGAAACAATCGGCGACCATACCTCCTCAATGAAGGATATAGATATTATGACCGAATATGTCCGTCAAGCCCTTAAGCGTACCATAACAAGGCGCTTTGCCGAGGCAAATTCCCTCAGGGTTATCACAATTGACCCGAGAATTGAGGATATGATTGTTGCAAGCGTAAAGAAATCCGACCAGGGCAGCTACCTCTCAATGGACCCGGAAACGATACAGAAAATTGTTGCAAAGACAACGGAGGAGGTAAACAAGATAAAGGACGTTATACCGAATGTTATCGTCCTTACCTCGCCGATAGTCAGGGTTTACTTCAAGAAGCTTATAGACCAGTTTATCCCGGACGTTACGGTGCTGTCATACAGCGAAATAGACGGCTCTACACAGATACAATCGGTGGGCAGTATTGCACTATAGTTCGGGCTGACGATAAACCACCATCTGCGTCGTCAGCTTCATAACGGCAGGCACAAAGCCTAGCCGTTATAAAGCTTCCTAGCATCTGGCGGCTTCTCGCCACCCCTTCAACAGTATTTTCCATTTTTATTACAACCGAAAGGAGGCAGGCATTTGAAAGCGGATTTTGACGCTTGCGGAGCAATTCGGGAATATAAAGAAACAGGAAATATAAATTTACGAAACGATATTATAATGCGCTATCTTGAGCTTGTGCGGCTTATAGCCCTTTCAATGCGAAATATATACGCAAAGTACGCCTCCACGGAGGATATTATAGACGAGGGAGTAATCGCCCTTATCTCCGCAATCGACACCTTCGACGAGGAGCGGGGAGTTAAATTCGAGACCTACGCAAATATAAAGGTAAAGGGCGCTATAATCGACTTTGTGCGAAAGCAGGACAGAGTTCCCCGCCAGGTAAGACAGTTCGGCAAGGAGCTTGATATAGCTTACAGCGAGCTTTTTGAAAAGCTGGGGCGGCACCCGAAAAACGACGAGCTGGCGGAGCACATGGGAATTACCCGTGAAAAGCTGGATAAGTCAATGGCTGAGGCGGCGGGAGCAGTTACCCTTTCCTTTGAGGAACTGCTTTACGAGGACAACTTCGAGGAGCAGACCGCAGGAGGAGATACCGCAGACGCAGAGCTGTACAGAAAAGAGCAGAAAAAGGTTATTGCAGAGGCGATAAACGAGCTTTCCCCTAAGGGGAAGCAGGTCGTCACCCTTTACTACTACGAAAAGCTGAAATTCAGCGAAATAGCCAAGGTTATCGGCGTTTCAGAGTCGAGAGTGTGCCAGATACACGCAAAATCAATGCTCCTGCTTAAGCACAAGCTTCAGGAGTATATGAACCGTGATTAAAAGATAAGCGAAAGGAGCAGAAATGCTAAGAGGCTTTTATAATGCAGGTCAGGCTATGCTTATAAAGCAAAGACAGCTTGACGCAATCGGCAATAACATTGTAAACGTAAATACAGCGGGCTACCGCAAGGACGAAATTGTAACAAATACCTTTATGGACGAGCTGGTGCTTGTAAACGAGAGAAAGGAAACCTCGGGACACCTGCTTCAGACCTACGTTGACATATCCAAGACCAACCTTGAGCAAAGCAACTTCACCTATACCGAGAGCCATTTTGACGTAGGAATTTACGGTAACGTTTATTTCAACATAAAGGCGAAGGACGGAGAGCTTTACCAGACCCGAAACGGACAATGGGAGCTGGACGACGAGGGGTATTTAATCCTGGGAAAGTCGGGCAGAGTTCAGGGCGAGGGAGGAGATATTCTTCTCGGCAGGGACGACTTCATTATCGACAACGACGGCACTATCTATGTGGACAATCAGCCTGTTGACAAGCTGCTGCTCACATATATTCCCCCGGACGCTGACGTTGAAAAGATAGGCGATAATCTTATGCGTTACGAGGGAGGAGAAGAGCTGCCCGCAGAGGAGCGGTACGATATTATTCAGGGCTGCTGGGAACATTCCAACGTTGACGGCAACAAGGAGGTAACCCAGATGATGGAGGCGCAGCGGCTTTACGAGGCAAACAGCAAGATTTTAAAGGCGCTGGACGCTATCAACACAAAGTCGGTTGATATAGCTTCCCTACAGTAAGCTTTGGCTATAATGGAAAGGCTTTGATATGAATATTTCTTTTTATACAGGCGCTGCGGGCATGATTGCTCAGCAGGAGGGAATGAACATATATTCCCACAATATCTCAAACGTAAATACCGTAGGCTATAAGTCCTTAAGACCAAGCTTTGCAGACTGCGTTTATACGATTCAGCGGGCAACCGAGCCGGAATGGCAGACAGGTCACGGACAATATGTTATGAAAACCGACTTTATGTGGGAGCAGGGCTCCTTTGTCCAGACCGACCAGGAGCTTGACTACGCTATTCCTAACGACAATTTCTTTATGGTGCTGGACGAGCGGGGAGATACCTACCTTACAAGGGACGGTTCATTCGAGATAACCCGTATCGATGACCACTGGGAGCTTGTTACGGGGCGGGGAGAATTTGTTCTCGACAACGAGGGCAATCATATCACCGTGCCTTTTAAGACAGGCGAACGGGCGGTTTACGACGAAAACGGCGTTGAAATCGGAAGAGAGCAGTATACCACCACTACAATCGACTACGAGGCGCTTACCGAGTCTATCGGACAGTTCTCTGTTGAGAACAACTGGGGACTTGAGCAGGGGGAGGACAACCATTTTGTTGTCACCGAGCGCTCGGGTCAGCCCGTTCCCGCAGAGGACAGGGAGCTTGTAAGAATGGCGCTTGAAATGTCAACGGTAGACCTTGCAAGCGAGATGGTGCATTTAATCGAAACACAGCGCTCATATCAGCTCAGCGCAAGGGTTGTAACAACGTCTGATGAGCTTATGAATATAGCTAATAACTTAA
>JBJERM010000106.1:0-23119 GCA_051882315.1 Ruminiclostridium sp. | reverse complement strand
CCGATCTGGAACTTCCGCGTTTCCGTAGCTGTCCTTGAAGATAAGAAGCTTTCTTCCGTTCTTAACGTCTGTTTCTATCCTTACGATTTTAGCGTCCCCGCCCATAAAGGTTGAATATGAGCCGCTTACGGGCATGGGCACAAAGAGGGGAAGCTGATAATCGAAGTTGTAGGCTGTATCGTAGTAGTAGGTTGTGTAGTCGTTTGAGGGCTTATAGTAAGTAAAGGTTTCGGGGTCGTTCAGTATATTCACATTCTCGTTTGTAAATGCGTACATTGTACCCACATAGCCCTCCACATCAACCTTTTCATAGGTGGAAAGGTCTGCAAAGGGAACTCCCGCCGCCTCTGCAAAGGTTTTCGCCGCATAGTAAGCGCCAAGGGGCTGCCAATGGTGGTCGGTCCGGGTATAAATCGGCTCGGCTGTATGCTTTCCAAGCTCGGTAAGTGCGTCAACAGGGATTATTCCCTCGCTGAGCTGAGAATTTATGCTTTCAATGCTCTTTGCGTGGCTTGCGTTGTTCTCGCTGAAATTCGAGGGCATATAGTATTCCCCCGCTGTGGGAACTACCATTGAGTATATATTTACCTTTTCGTCAAGCTCCTCCCTGAAACGGTTAAGGGCAGCGGCATAGGTTTTTCCCTTTCCTCCGCCGAAAAGGGAAAGCGCCCGGTAATGCCCGTCGGAAAGCTTAGCTACTACCTGTCCGTTAGTAATAACTCCGTCCGCTATTTCATTAACGCTTTTTGTGGTTTCGGCTGTGGTGGTTGTAACGGGCGGCGCTGTTGTAGTCTGTGAAGCCTCTCCGCCTGCCTGAGAAACCGGAATAGTTGTTACAGCCGTAGTTTCGGCGGTAGTAACCTCCTCAGGCTCATCATCGGGTTCTGTGGTAATTGCTTCTACCTGCCCTACAACAACAGCGTCATTATAGCTTACTCCGAACATTCCCCTTATTCCTGCGCCCACCTTTTTCAACTGGTCACGGTAGGGGACTGTATCGTCATAGTAATTCGCAATTCCGTTGGTATATTTTCCGTTAAGAAAATCCTCGTAGGTAAACTCAGGGCATTCCGCAAGGTTACGCTGTTCTATCTCGGAAACGGTTGAACGGGGCATTATTATCATATACGCCGCAAAGGCGGCAAAGAAAATCCCCGTATAAACGATATTTGCCGCTGCGAAAACAGGCTTAAGCGGCTTTTTTTCCTGCTCTTTCTTCTTGCTTTTCTTATTCACTCTTTATCATCACTTTCAGGCTTATAGGTTTAGCTCTCAATTATATAGACGGTTTTTTAACCGAAAAGGTTACATTTCCCGAAAAATATCCGTAACTTTTATTATATTACCATACCGCCGCTATGTCAACATACGCTTGCACTAATTATATTTATTCATAGCTTGCTGCGTCTTTCCTGCTGTTATCAGCTTTGCTGCTGCCGCTGCGTTTGAAAAGGCGGTTTCTAAGGCTTCTCCCTGCTCCTTCGGAAACATTCCCAGCACCCAGTCTGCAAGGTCGTAATCCGAGCGGGGCTTTGCGCCTACTCCTATCTTTATTCGGGGGAAGCAGTCGCTGCCCGTAAGGTAGAGTATGCTTTTAATGCCGTTATGACCGCCGTCGCTGCCCTTTTCCCGTATGCGGATGCGCCCTACGTCAAGGGAAATATCGTCATACATAACGATAAGCCGCTGGGTAGGCAGCTTGTAAAAGCCGAGGGCTTCAACAACCGCCTCGCCGCTGTTGTTCATAAAGGTGGTGGGCTTCATCAGAAGACAATGCACCCCGTCAATTGAAACATCGGCGGTAAGGGACTTGAACTTAAGCCGCTTTACGTCAGCCCCAAGCTCCTCTGCAAGGGTATCAAGCGCCATAAAGCCCGCATTGTGGCGGGTATTCTCGTACTTTGTTCCGGGGTTTCCAAGCCCGCATATTATATATTCAACAGGCCCCGTTGGCATTGGCTTTTTCTGCTCGTCAAGCTTTTTAAAAATATCGAAAACCGACATATTTTATCCTTTCTTTTCGGGGGAAAATATCTCCTTTAAATCCCTGCCTATTTCCTTACCCGTATTTACTATATCTTCTCCCACAGACTTCATTTCTTCCTTGATTTTTGCCTTTTTCTCGGGGGTAAGCTTTTCGTCTATCTTTTCCTTTGCTACTGTTATTGCCTCGTCGGCTGCGCTTTCTATCTCGGAAAACGCCCGTCCCAGCTTTTCTGAAATGCTCATAATACTATCCTTTCTTTAACCTGCGTACTGCTCCAGTACGTTTTTCATAAGCTCCAAGGGCTTCTCGTTCTTAAGGGGAGTTACCTTGAAGCAGGTCTTGCCCATAAGATTAAGGGAAACTCTGCCGCCGGTGGCGGTGTTGAGCCTTGCGATTTTTTCCATATCCGGCTTTTCGGTAAAGAAGCTTATGCCGTCCTTTACCTGCACAATTTCTGTAATACCAAGGCTTTGCGCCCTGTTTCGTATCTGGGCTACCTCGATAAGCCCCTCAACCGGCTTCGGCAGGTCGCCGTAGCGGTCGATAAGCTCGTCTGTAACATCAAAGGCGTCGTCGTCGTTCTTTATAAGGGCAATCCGCTTGTAGCAGCTTATTCTCTGCGCCTGATTCGAGATATAGGTTTCGGGGATAAAGGCGTCAACCTTTACGTCAACAAAGCATTCGGGCTGAACGCTGGGCGCTTCGCCCTTCTGCTCCTTAACTGCCTCGTCAAGCAGCTTTAAATACATATCGTAGCCTACTGCGGACATGTGTCCCGACTGGCTTGCGCCTAAAATTGAGCCTGCGCCCCTTATTTCAAGGTCACGCATAGCTATACGGAAGCCGGAGCCGAATTTTGTAAATTCCCGTATTGCGTCAAGTCTTTTGGTTGCCACCTCGCTTAAGGACTTGCCCCTTTTAAAGGTAAAGTAGGCAAAAGCACGGCGGTTTGTACGTCCTACCCGTCCTCTCAGCTGGTGCAGCTGTGCGAGCCCCATATAATCTGCGTTTTCTATAATAAGGGTGTTGCAGTTGGGCACATCAACGCCTGTTTCTATAAGAGTGGTGCATACAAGCACATCAATTTCGTGCTCTAAAAGCCTGCGCCAGACCTCAAGCAGCTCGTCCTCCTCCATTTTTCCGTGGGCAATTCCTATTCTCGCCTCGGGTACAAGTGCGTGTATGGAGGCGGCGCACTGCATTATGGTTTCAATGCGGTTGTGGATATAGTAGACCTGCCCGCCCCGGCGAAGCTCCTTATTTATCGCCTGTGCAATAACTCCCTCGTTATGCTCTATAACGTAGGTGGTTACAGGCTGTCTGTCCTGCGGCGGCGTTTCAATAACGCTCATGTCCCTTATTCCCGACATAGCCATATTGAGAGTACGGGGAATAGGGGTTGCGGAAAGGGTAAGTATATCAACTCCCGCAAAATTCTCCTTGAATTTGTCCTTGTGTGCAACTCCGAAGCGCTGCTCCTCGTCTATTATAACAAGCCCCAGCGCCTTGAAGCCCACGTCCTCCTGCACAAGACGATGCGTTCCCACAACAATATCAACCGAGCCTTTTTTCAGCCTTTCGATTGTGCCCTTTATTTCCTTTTGTGTGCGGAATCGGGACAGCAGCTCAACGGTTACTCCGAAGCCGTCCATTCTTTTTATTACAGTCTGATAGTGCTGCCATGCAAGAACGGTTGTAGGGCAGAGAAGAGCGCACTGCTTACCGCTCATAACGCACTTGAAGGCGGCACGAAGCGCAACCTCGGTCTTGCCGAAGCCAACGTCCCCGCAAAGCAGACGCTCCATGGGTCGGTCGCTTTCCATATCCTGCTTTATCTCCGCAATACAGCGAAGCTGATCGTCGGTTTCAACGTAGCTGAAATGGTTTTCAAATTCGTTCTGCTCCGGACCGTCCGGGTCGAAGGCGTAGCCCTTTGCCCGCATACGCTTTGCGTAAAGGTCGATAAGCTCCTGCGCCATTTCCTTAGCGGCAGCCTTTGCCCTCGCCTTTGTCTTCTGCCACTGGTCGGAATTCATCTTTGAGAGCTTTACCGTGCCAACGTCGCCGGTGCCGATATATCTTGAAATAAGGTCAAGCTGGGTTACGGGAACGTAAAGAACGTCCGTACCCGCATACTTAATCTTAATATAATCCTTGCTGATTTTATCCTGTGTAAGCTTCTGTACTCCCTCGAAAACGCCGATACCGTAGGTGTTGTGAACTACAAGGTCGCCTATCGCAATATCGTTAAGGGAGTTTATAATCTCCGCCTTTTTCCGCTTTGGCTTTTCCCTTGTCTGAACGGTTACGGCGGTATGGGAAATTGCGGCGATTTTCGCCTCGGGGTAGTTGTAGCCCGAAGTAAGAACTCCGGGGACAACGTATATTCTTTTTGCATAAAGCTTTTTCGGCGACATGGAGAAATCCGCCGCAAGCCCGTCGTTACGCAGGTCCTCGGCAAGCACCTTAGCCGCCTTTTCTGTTCCTGCCATAACGATAATACTGTAATTGTTGTTGAGATAAGAGGTAAGCTCCTCCTTTAAATAGCGGTATTCGCCGCTCCAGGGGGCAACCTGCCCCGCAGAAACGCTCATAAGCTGTGAAAGCTTAATATCTCCGCCACGCATGAAGTTATCAAAATATGCCAGCGCCTTTTTGTCCACCTCGGCGGTAAATTCCGTACGGGTAAGCATATAGCGGTCAAGCCCCTTGCAGAGAATCCCCTCCTCAAAGAGCAGCTTTATATCCTCGGAATACTGGGCGAAGGCGTTTTTATAGCTTTCGGTGCAGGCGGAATGTTCGCAGAGAATAACTCCCTTACCGTAGTCGAAAAGGGTTTCCTCCCTTTCGTAGCAAAGAGGAAGATAGCGGTCGAGATTATTGTCGGAAATGCCGCTTTCCGCCTTTTCTATTGCCGCCGAAACAAGCGCCTTTACCGAAGCTGCGTTCTTGCCCTTTATTTTAGGCAGGAAAGCGCTTAAGCGCTCGGAAAGCTGTGCATTGTTCTTAAAAAGGATTTCAAGGGCGGGAGCAACGGAAATCTGCTTTATCGTGTCAATTCTGCGCTGTGTTTCAATATCAAAGGTTGAAATACTGTCAACGTCGTCGCCCCAAAGCTCAATTCTTACGGGGGCGGGGAAGTTTACGGGATAAATATCGAGAATTGCGCCCCTAAGAGAGAACTGGGAAACCCCCTCAATCTGGTCGCAGCGGGTATAGCCGGTATCAATAAGAGCGCTTGTAAGCTCGGTAAGAGAAAGACTGTCCCCGGGCTTTATTCTTATAGTCCGCTTTTCCAGTATTTCCCGAGGAATCGTTATCTGACAAGCCGCCTCGGGGGTAGCGCAGACGATTTTACAGCCGCCGTTTATCATGCGGGAAAGCACGCCTATACGCTTATGCTCGTATTCTCTTGAAACTGCGTCAACCTCTCCAAGAGTCAAATCCTTTGCGGGATAGATAAAGGCGTCCTCGTTTCCCGTCATTGTGTTTATATCAGCACATAGCCTTGCACACTCCCCCTCGGTATCGCAAAGCACGATTACGGGAAGCGGGTAGTCCTGCTCCATAGAAAGGGCGGCTAAGAAGTGAGCCTTGTGGATATGGGAAAGACCCGTAAGCATAAGGGGCATTCCGCCGGTATGAGAAGCGACAGCCCTATATTCGGGAAGCTGTCTTGCCGTATTTAAAAAGTATTCCATTGAGTTCCGTCCTTGTACTATCTCCTGCACGGAGATTAGGAATTGCTTAAAACGGCTTTTCCCCACGCTTTAAAAACGTGGGGTTCTGCCGATAAAATTAAATTGCTTTTGGATTTACTGTACTACAGTTTTTTTGCCGATTTTTATAATCGAAACTATTACGGGGTTAAGAATAAGGTTTATGCCCAGCTCAATAAAGAAATTAAGCCCTACAAGACCGATAAACATATATGCAACAACGTCCATTCCCATTCCGCCTGCCCATTCCTTAATGGTATCAAGGAAGAACGCACAGCAGCCTAAGAGGAATACTCCCGTATTTACAACGGGCGCTGTTACAGCAGCGGCGAAAACAGCCGCAATCTGATTCTTTTTGCATAAGGCACGGTATACAAGTCCTGCACAAAGACCGGAAAGAGCGCCCTTTAAAAGAACGGTGATTATTGTGCCGGGCGCGCTTATTGCAAGAAAAGCGTTTGCGTCGCCGGTTAAAAGCACCGCGATTCCGAAAGCAAAGCCGAGCCATGCTCCCGCCCACTTACCGTACAGCGCCGCTCCGACTACTATCGGTACAAGTGTGAGTGTAATGCTGAAGGCTGAAAATCTCAGCCACATCGAGATGAACTGCAATACAACGACAATTGCCGTAAGCAGTCCGATTCCCACAATTGTACTTGTGGAAATACCTGTTTTTTTGTTTTCCATTTTTGTTTTCCTTTCTGACTCCCCGTTAGGGTGAATCGACGGGTAATATATTTTAGATTGCTTTGCAATCGTTACCCCTTGTTTTTCTTGTATATTGCAAGAAGTCCTTTTAATAAAAGCTCGTTATCTATTGTAAGCTTTCTTTTGCAGTAGGGTGCAACGCAGGCTGCAAATCCGCCCGTTGCAACTATCGACGCCGCCTTTCCCATTTCCGCCTCAAATCTTTCAATAAAGCCGTCCAGCATACACGCCATTCCCAGAATTGTTCCCGAGCGCATACTGTCAACGGTGTTTGTGCCGATAGCCTTATCTACTTTAGCGGCGCTTATAAGGGGCAGGGCTGCGGTGTCAGAGGAAAGAGCGTCAAGCCCCATTTTTAAGCCTACCGCAATCGCTCCTCCGAGAAAATCCCCCTTTTCGTTTACCGCAATAATTTTGCTTGCCGTTCCTAAATCAATTATAATACAGGGCAGGGGATAATATGCCTTTGCGGCAACTCCCGCACAGCAAAGGTCTGCGCCGAGAGTTGCGGGGTCATCTATTCTTATATTGAGCCCGGTTTTTACTCCCGGCCCTACCACAAGCGCCTCTGTCCCGAAGAGTTTTCTTACGGCGGAGCAGAGCTGCTCCGTAACAGGCGGTACTACCGAGGAAATTATTGCTCCGTCGATTTCTTCCGCTTTTACGCCGTTGAGCTGTAATGAACTCATAAGGAGAAAAACGTACTCGTCTGCCATTCTTGAGGGATTTGTTTCAGCCCTTGTTTCAAATATGAGAGTATCACCGTCAAAAACGCCTGTTACCGTGTTGGTATTTCCAACGTCAAAGGTTATTATCATAGCTTATTCCTCCGATTTATCCGTTTCCTCTACCCTTATTACCTCGCCGTCAACCACTATTTTCCCGTTTTTCTTGAAGTAGAAGAATCTGAGATATATAGCAATCATGCCTGCAAAAAGGGCAATTCCCGCTATCGTTATATAGATTGCAACGGGATAGCCCGCTGTGGTAAACTTCATTTCAATCGTGTGCTTGCCCGCCGCAAGGGGTAATGCAATAAGAGCGTCAAGAACCTCGGTATAGTCCGTCTTAACTCCGTCAACCCATATTTCCCAGCCCTTTTCAACGGGAATTGTGGTCATAAGCAGCTTATCCTCCGCCGCTTCTGCGTTTATTACAAGGTGGGTGGGGGAAACTCTCTCCACGGTTGTTGCGCTGTTTTCGGATTTAAGTATACCCAAATCCCGCTCAATAGCCTCGTTGTTGCAGTAGACGAACTGGGCTTCACGGAAATAAAGGTCGCTTTTCGTAAGGGTAAGTCCGATTGTTACCGACTCGCCCTGCTCAAAATCCCCTATCTTCATAATGCAGTTGTTATCCCCCTCAAAGTAGGTGCCGAGGAAGGTTGAACGGTTCAGCCATACGTTTACCGTTCTCTCGTATTTTGAGGGCAGGTACATATAAAGTGCGGAGGTTTCGGGCATTGTAAGGGTATATACAAGCTCGGCGTTCTTGCCCTCCTGTATAACCTTGAAGCTGTGGTGTCCGTCGGTGGTTTTGCCCTGTGTTACATTGGTCTTTTCAAGCTCCACATCGTCGATTATGCGGGTAAAGTACTCCTCGGTTTCCTCCGAGCCTATCATAACCGAAAGCAGCTCGTTCTGATTTGCCAGAGGCTCGGTAGCGGAAAACTCTATATCCATAACATCCTTATCAACAAGATAAGCCAAAGGCAGAGCGTAGGGATTTTCCGTAACCGTTATGTCCTCCACGGACTCTATATCCGCTGTGCTGTTTGTTTCTGTTGAAAGCTCGTATTTTACGCCAAAAAGGCTCTTTGTGATTTCGGTCGCTCCCGAATATCTTGTGTAGTGGCTTCTTGCTGAAAAGCCCAGACGTTCCAAAAGCTCAATCGGCTTTGAATTAAGGGTACTGGAGCTGTGGGAAAGTCCGTACATATTGCAGGCAAGAGGGTCGTTTACCGTTCTGAAATAGGTTTTTTCTATGCGGTAGAAGCCATCGTCCTGTGCCTTTATGTCGTTTACAACCTGCCTTGTGGGCTGTATAACGTCAACGTAGGAAGCACGGGTTGAATAAACAATATCCTGATGCTGGCGGAAAAGCTGGTCGATAGTATTATAGAAGCATTCCACCGCAAGTATGGAGCAGAGCAGTATGCAGGCGGATTTTCTGTTAAGCTTTGCCTTTGTCCTTGTTACCGCCGCAGTCACAAGGAACAGCACAAATATTGCGGGAAGTATTACCGTAAGCCCGTCCATTGTATCACGGCTTATATCCTCAAGGTAGTTGTCCGCCTTTTCAATCAGAAGCAGAACGGCGAACCACGCAAGGGCAATACCGCCTATCTGCCTGCCGCTTATGGACTTAATTCCGTCAAATGCCTTTGCCGCAAAAGCAAGCATAAGGAAGGACAGCATAAAGCTGTAACGCTGGGGGAGCCAGTTGGGAAGCTGTCCGCCGTGCCAGAGCATATCAACCTGACAGATATACATTGAAACCACGAGAACGGACATAATCACCGCAGCAGCAACCTTGTCACGACCTCTTATCTTCTTTGAGAAGAAGTAGCAGGGCAGCATAAGCAGAACTATTGTTCCGCAATACAGGAAGGGAAGTCCCGACATACGGACTGTATCATAAGTACCGGGGAAAAGCTTGTCTAAAAGCTCTATAAGGTCAAAGTTGGTGTAAACCGAGCTGTAATCCGGGTCAGAGAAGGTAAATTTTCCGTAGGAAAGGGAATGATATACCGGCAGCAGCATAAAGGCGGAAATCATTACCGAAACTATCGCCACTGCCGTGAACAGCAAGCCCCTGCCCACAAAAAGACGGGCAAGACCCTTCTTGTGTGAAGCAACAGCGTAGTACAGGAAGTAGATTGCTGAGAAAATGCCTATCATGTAGCCGATATAGAAGCAGGTTACAAAGGCATACACAAGGGAGATTGTAAGCATTATGAACTTCCCCTCGTCCATAAGCTTTTCTATTCCGTAAACCACTATGGGCAGTATCATTACCCCGTCCAGCCACATAGGGTTCATGGTCTGCTCGATAGAGTAAGCGGAAAGGGCATAGAACACCGAGAAAACAATGGTTGTAAGGCGGTTGAAGCCCTTTCCCCTGCTTAAGTAAACCGACATACAAAGACCGATAGCGCCGATTTTTACCACCATCATGGTAAAAAGCCCCTCGGTTATCATTTCCCTTGGAAATGCCCATACAAGCAGGTTAAAGGGGCTTGCAAGATAGTAGCCCACAATTCCCATAAACTCGCCGGAAAGGTTCCTGCTCCAGGAGTAGAAGATACTTTCCTTGCCTGCAAATACGTCGTACATATAGTCGTAGTAGTAAACGTACTGACCGTTAAGGTCCAGGCAGAGCACCGACTTGCCGCTTATGGGATTTACGCCGAACACAAGATATGAAATTATCATTATAAGACAGGGCGCAAGAAAGGAAACCCATATCTGCCAGTCATTTACGAAAAACCGCTTAAGCCCGCTTCTCAGATAGCCCAGATATTCGGCAAACAGGTTTCTCTTAACCCCGCTTTCCGTCTTAACCGTTTCTTCCATCGTCAGCCTGCCTTTCCGATTTAACAGTATTTTCAGAATTGTTCCGCTTGTCCTTTTTCGTATCAACAGAAACTATATAGCGTGGGCGGAACTTTATTTCCTCGTAGATTTTCGACATATAGTAGCCTATAATTCCAAGTCCTATCATTATAAATGAGGCTGACAGGAGTATAAGCATATACGCTGTTGTAAAGCCCTCTCGTGAATTGCCGCTGAAGAACTGCACAAGGGTCTGCACACCCATTATAACAGCGAAGATAAAGAAAATTATGCCCATTCCCGTTATTATCTGCATGGGGAAATTGGTAAAGCTGGTTATATTGTTAAGGGCAAACTTGAAAAGCTTCTTGAAATTCCATTTTGTTGTACCTGCGTTTCTCGGCGCAACCTCAAATTCAACCTGTGCGGTTTTAAAGCCTACCCAGCTTGAAAGCGCCCTGAAAAAGGTTAGCCTTTCGGGCATTTCATTAAGTGCGTCGATTGCCTTTCTGTCTAAAAGCTTGAAATCGCTGGCTCTGTCAAGGTTTACGTTGGAGGAGTTTTTCATAAGGCGGTAGAAGCTTTTTGCAAAGAACTTGTATAAAAAGCCCTCCTTGCCTCTTGAAGCCTTAACTGCCTCCACCACCTCAAAGCCCTGCTCCCAGAGGGAAAGCATCTGCGGAATAATCTCCGGCGGGTGCTGTAAATCGCAGTCTATTACAACGGCGCAGTCGCCTGTGCAGGCTTTAAGTCCTGCGAAGATTGCGCCCTCCTTACCGAAATTGCGGGAGAATTTAAGCCCTCTTATACTTTCGTTTTTGCGGCACTGCTCCTCGATTACCTGCCATGTGTTGTCCTTAGAGCCGTCGTCAACGAAGATAATTTCACATTCCGTTCCGTTTTTTTCAAGTATGCCGTAAATAGTTTCTGCGGTTTTTTCAATATTTTCCTGCTCGTTAAAAGCGGGAATAATTACCGATAGCATAGTTTCGCCTTTCTATTTCAAAAGTGTAAGGCTTCCGCCCGTGGTGTATATCCGAAGGAGATTTTCCGCTCCGTTATACATATCCGCTGCGTCGCCCTGTCTTTTATCGTATTTCTTTTCAAAAATATCCGAGGTAAAGCTTCCTCTTTCCGTTAAAAATTCAAGGAAAAAGGAGATATTTTCATCAATTGTAAGAACAACATCTCCCTCGCCGCCGTTTACGGTCATATCCCCGCCGAGAGAGGAGAGGGAAGCGGTTATTTTTCCGCTTTCCGTGCGGATTTTCGCCCGCTCGTCCAGATTTTCTGCGGTTATATCCCCGCTTCTGGTGGAAAGCTCAAGGCTGTCTGCGTTGAGGGAGGCGGCGGTTATACTGCCGCTGCTGCTTGAAATGCTTATTCTCTCGTATTTTTTATGGGGCAGGATTATTTTAATCCCCGCCTCTCTGCTTTTCGGAGAGTAAAGGGTTAAGGTAAACTCATCGTTTTGTGCAAGCCGCAAAAGCCCGTTATCCTCGGAATATACAAGGGGCAGAAAGCCTGTGTGGCTTACCTCCACATTGTCGCAGTCCCCGTAGGAGATTTCGACAGGCAGAGTTGAGCTTATTACGGTAAGCTCCCTTACGTTCTCAAAGCTAAGACTTTCACTTATAACACTTCCCGTATAGCCGGAACGTGACATATAAATCTGGAAAAATATTCCTGCGGCTAAAAGAAGCGCACCCAGTACGCAGAGAACAACCCCTGTTTTCCGTACCTTATTCATAAAGCGCCTGCCTTCTGAACCCCGCCCTTTTTAAGAAACGGCGGAAAAGCTCAAGGGATTTGGGGCAAAGTCCTGCTGCACCTAAACACATTCCAAGACCCATAAGAAGCGCTCCGCCGCTTATAAGCATAAGCGCCACGCCGCTAAGGTCGGTTACGATATTCATTATTCCCGCCGCCCCTAAAAGTGAGGAGGGAAAGGCTATAAGCCCCAAAGACAAAAGCCCCAGCGCCGCAAAAATATACAGAAAATTCAGAAGAAACAGCAGAAAAAAGCCAACGCCGCCAAAAAAGATATAAAGGCAATATGCGGCTTTTTTCATAGAAACGCTCCTTTCTCCGAAACCGGGGACATTCGAATTTTATTATACTATAATAACGGGGTGTTGTCAATTATGCCGCTGTAAAAATTGTATGAATAATTAATAAGGTATAGCTATGGGAGGAAAAATTATTGCAAATTATACCAACAGGACTGCTTCCCCGCCAAAGTTTTTAAAAAAACACAAAAATCATTGAAAAAGCCTTTTATTTTTTCAAAATGTGTGTTATAATTAAACGAATATACAGTTTTTGAGATTAAAACCATAAGGTTCATCATACAAACGCACAAGAAGGGGGATTACCCGATTGACCTTGAATGAAAGACTTGAAAGAGCAAGAAAGGGCAGCCGCAGAGATTACGACGTACTATGCGCCGAAGCGGCGGACAGCCTTTATGCAATAGCTTTTCTTACTCTAAAGGACGAAAAGGACGCCGAAGCCGCAGTAAAAAAGGCGGAATCCGACGGCTTTTCAGGAATTGCCAGAATAAACGACCTGCCCCACCTTAAGGCATGGCTTATAAGAGAGCTTACGAAAATCTCGGTTGCAAAGCTTAAGGAGTATCGGGCTGCGGGTATTACCTTTGCCGCCGCTTCGGGGGTAAAGGCTTCCGTTGATAAGCTGCCGGATATAGAAAGACTTGTCTATTCAATAAGTGCTGTATGCGGCTACACGGTAAAGGAGCTTTCCGTTATTACGGGACTTCAGGAGGAAGCCGCAGAGAAAAAGCTTGCTTCCGCTGTAAAACGCCTTGGCGCAGGAGAGGAAGCGGTTAAAGCCGCTGCTGCCGCAATAACCGCTCCCGACAGCCTTAAGGCAGCCGCAGGCTCCGCTCTCAGCGATATGACCGCAGAAATAAACCGCTCCGATGACGAGGGAATGATTGACGAAATGGAGCGGATTTCACGACTTGCGGCGCAGGCGGAAAACGGGGAGCAGGCGGAAAAGGAAACTGCACAGGAAAACAGCCCGAAGCCGGAAGCAGAGGAAACCGAAGCTGCGGAAAACGGGGCTGACAGGGAAGAAATCGAAGAAAAGGCGGAAGAAGAACTGCCGGCAGAAGAAGAAAACGGCGAGCCTAAGCTTGACGCAGCAACCTTTATCTCGGTAATTTCAGCGGAAAAAATAAAGGGCGGAGAATTTCTGCGGCTTTTAGGCAACACCAGAATAAGCAATGCCGCCTACCGTGAAATAGAACACAATCCAAACCTTACAAAGCAGCGGCTTATACAGCTGCTTGAAGAATCCCCACTTACCGAAGCGGATTATTATAAGCTGCTTGCGGCAGTAAAGCAGCGCAGAGAGCTGCTTGACGCACGGGACGAAAGCCGTCTCAGACAGGAGCAGGCGGGACTTTTTACAGGGCGCAGGGAAAGACCGAAGAGAAAGCCCAAAGAAGAGCCGAAAAGCGAGCTTGCGGCGGCAATTGAAATGGAAACCGCAAAGGAAGCTAAGGCTAAGCAGGAAGCTTCTGCGGAAAACAGGACTTCTGCCGAAAAGGAAAGCCTTTCGGGTACAAAGCCATTTGAATATGCAATACCCGATTATGCGGTTGAAAACCCACCAAAGCAAAAGGAAGAACCACCTGCTTTTACGGAGAAAGAAAAGCCTGACGCTTCTGAACCGGAAGAAAAGCCCCTTGCTTTTGCGGCAGAAGAACCATTTTCTCCTACTGATAAGCCAAAGGAAAAGCCCTTGACCCTTACCGAGCAAGCGGGAAAAAGCGCCTTCTCACAGCGGAAAAACGGGGCGGCGTCAATGATTTTAGACAAGCCCGAAAAGCAGGCTGCACCAAAAGAGGAAAGCGAAAAAACAGAAGCGGAAGACGAAGCAGGAATAGACCCCTTTGCCGCAATCGGAATTTCAGGGCTTGACTCTGACATTTCCGACTCAGAGGACGAGGATTTTATCTCCGCCGAGGACAAGGAAGAAGAAAAGCCCTTAAAAGCAGAAAAGACTGCAAAAAAGGATAAGACGGAAAAGACTGCGAAAGCGGAAGAACTGCCCGAAAAAGAGGAAGCCGAAAAGGAAACCACCGGCGAAACCCAGGGGCGGGAAAAGTACAAGAATAACGACTTTTTCATTGACGACGACGAGTACTATCCTGGCGTAAACCGCGGCAAGCTTGTGTTCTGCGCTGTTTGTGCGGTTCTTCTTATTGCAGGAAGCTTCGGAATACGCTATATGCAGACAGGCTCCTTCCTGCCCGCATCGGACAAGGATAAGCCTGCGGTTATTGAAACCATAAAGCCGGAGCAGAAAAGGGAGATAACCTCTTACGGGGATATTTACGATATTGGGGAAAAGCTGGCATATAAAGCACCCCCGGCGGAAATCGACCGCTACTGCACAGGAGGCGAGCCTTATGCGCCCGCGCTGAGCCTTGACGTTATCGAAACAGAAAATAAGCTTTACATATACGGCGGCACAAGCGTTGAGATAGTGGAACTTGACAGGGATAACCCGAGATTTGCGGCAAAGATTCCTGTAAACGCTTCGGCGGATTTTGCGGGCTTTACCCTTTGCGGGGAAACCGTCTGCCTTTTCTACAACGAGGCGGACAGCATTTATGCAGAAGGCTATAACTCCGACGGCACAGCTGCCTTTTCCTACCGCCAGAGCGGTAAGCTTATAGGCTTAAAGGCGGAAAACGACAGGCTTCTTATCGCCACAAGCTACGCTTTCCCCGAAGCAGCCGACAAAAACAGCCCGGAAAGCTTTATGCCAAAATATACCCTTAACGGAAAGGAAGAAACAGCAGACTTTTCATCTGTTGTAATTCCCGACCGTGCAGAGTACAACTGCTTTACGGCGGTTGGGGCGGTAAGCGGCGCCAGCGCAGAAATTTCCGCTGTTCTCGGCGGCTACAACGGCTTTGTAAGCTTCGAGGAAAACGGCTATACCCTTATTATTCCCGACAACAACCGAACCTTTGCGGAAAGCTACTCACTTACGGGGCTTCGTGCCGCAAGGGAAACCGAAAAGGAATACAGCGGCGAGGCGTTTTCTGCGGACTGCCTTAAAAACGGCGTGTTTACAGGCTTCGACTACTCCAAGGGCAGTATTCTTATAGCAAACGAAAATACTTCCTCAACCTGCACAGCCGACTGCGGAGAAGGCAGCGTTCCAACGGGACTTGCGGTAAGCGGTTCGGATATTTATGCAGTTATTTCTTCGGGGCAGGAAGCAAAGCTTTACGGCTTTGAGGTTTCCGAGGGAGCAAAAATTAAGACTGATATAAACCCGGACAGCGTTTATACCGAGAAGCTGAGAGCCTGCGGGGATATGCTTGCGGGACTGAGAGCCGAGGCGGACGGAAACGGTAGCAGGACGGGGCTCAGGCTTTCGGTTTACAGCTACGGAGAAAGCCTTGAGGAAAAAGCTTATGGGGTTATCGGGCTTGACGAGAAGACGGGAAGCGAATATCTGCGGTACCTGTCCGGCGACGCAGAGGAAAATCCCTTACGCATAGCGGTAAACGAGGAGGGCACAAGACTTGCGGTAACTACCGTTTACTTTGACGGAATTTCTGAAATCGAGCGCACGGTGCTTTTCGGCTATGAAAATGGAATACTTACCGAAAAGGGAAATATTATGCTGTTCGACCTGTACTCAAAGGCAAGAGCCTGCGCTATAAGAGGGGATACCCTGTTTATTGTTGCAGACGGCACTATTGTTACTGCGGATACGGAAAGCTGCTCGCCTACGGGATATTTCGGGGCAGAGAAGCCTGCGGAAACGGAAGAGGAAGCAGAAGCGGTAATTGAATAAAAATATGTACGGGGCAGCCCTGAATTGCAGTATGCAATTCAGGGCTGTTTTGTGATTGCGGGGATTCGAGGGGCGCCGCCGCTTCAGCGGCGGCGCCAAAAGGCGGCGGCTTCGCCGCCGCAAACGCCGAGCGCCCTGCGAAGCAGGGCGCTCGGCGTTCCGCAAAACCCGAAGGGTTTTGCGGAACAGGCTTGCAGCTGCCTGCGGCAGCCGCAAGCCTACATCGCTGCGCTATCAAAAATCGCTTTCTATCCCTTTTCCCCGTACAATTCTCCTAACAGCCGATAGTACCACCCCGCCGCACCGGTATACAGGGACCAGCCGCCACGACCGATACACTCGGGATTTGTATAAATATCCGCCGTCATATAATAGGGCTCGTTCTTAAACTCAGCCCCTCTTTTTGCGGGGTTAAGATAATCCGTAAGCCGCATAGCCGTATCCCTGTCGCCGCTTCGCAGAACCGCCAAAGCAAGCCAGACTGCGGCGTGAGTGTACTGACCGCCGTTTTCCCGTATTCCGGGGGGATAGCTTCTGACGTAGCCGGGGTTTTCCTCTGTCAGGGCAGTATCGAAAGCGGGCGAAAACAGCTTTATAAGCCGCTCCCTGTCGGAAACGAGATACTGGGTCGCCTTTTTCAGGGCGCTTTTTCTCTTTTCACCGTCGGGCAGGGCAGCAAGCTCCGCAAAGGCCTGGGGCAGCAGGTCTATTTTACAGCACTCGTTCTCCAACCCACCCATTTTCTCGCCGCTGTCGTAAAATGCCCGCAGATAATAGCCGTTTTCAAAGGCGTTTTCTTCGATTGCGGCGGTAAGCTCAGCCGCCTGCTTTTCCAGCTCAGCGGCATAGTTTTCCTCGCCGATTTCCCGTGATATGGGCGCAAAATCCTTTACCGTGCGGACGTAGAACATTGAGAGCCACACGCTCTCTCCTCTTCCGTCAATACCAACGTTATTAAAGCCATCGTTCCAATCGCCGCAGCCAATTTTAATAAGCCCGTGAACACCTGTTTTGTAACATTTTTCAAGCGCCTTTTTGCAATGGCAGTATACATTCTCTCTAACAAAGCTGCTTTCCACCTCCATATATTTTTCGTGCAGTGAGCCAAGCTCATCGCCCTTAATATATTGTACAGAAAGCCTTAAAATATCCTTGTCCCCCGTTTCTCTGCAATAAGCGGCGGTAACAAAGGGCAGCCACAGCATATCGTCGGAATATTTCGTTCTTACGCCCTTTCTGCCCCGGTTTGTCCTGTGCCACCAGTGTAGAACGTCCCCCTCCTCAAACTGTGAAGCGCAGCAGCGAAGTATCTGCCGTTTTGTTTCCGTGGGCATAAAGGCAATAGCCCCCATACCGTCCTGTAACTGGTCACGGAAGCCGTAAGCGCCGCCGTTCTGATAAAAGCCGCTTCTTGCCCACATACGGCAGCCGAGAGTCTGCCATGGCAGCCAGTAGTTATACAGCCTGTCAAGGGTATCGTCCCCGCTTTTTATAATCGGCGAACGCTCCTTTTTCCACTCTGTTCCCACATTCTGGAGAGCTTTTATTATTTTTCTGACGTCGCTTCTGCTGTAAGCCAGTACAAAAACCGTCTTTTCAGAGGAATGAGCAGGGATTTTTACCCTTGCGGTTACTGCGGCGCAGCAGCGGGCAAAGGGCTTTGCCTCGCCGTTCTGTTCGCCTGCAAGGAACTGCTCACGGTTGGCGGTAGATACAATTTCCTTATCGCACCACACTCCCATTTCGCCCTTAAATTCGGGGTTATAGCTGTTTTTAACGTAAATTCCGTGGCTGTCCGAGTTGAAGCTAAGCGCCGCTCCGTAGCCGCCTGCACTTAAATCCGCCCCCATAACAGGCTCGGTATAATAGCTTAAGGCGCAGGTTTTCTCGCTGTCGCTGTTGTTTTCAATTATAACGGTAAGCTGCTTGCCCATGCCCTTTTCAAAAACACGGACCTCGGTTTTTATACTAAGCTTTTTCAGCTTTCCGTAATAATCCGCTTTATCGGGGAAGAAAACCGCCCTTGCCCCGGAAATAATATCGTAATAGCAGCCGCTGCCCTTTATCAGCAGCATTTCCCCGTCGTTGTCCTGCATAACGTCGTTGTACCATGGGGTAAGCTTGTTTTCACGGCTGTTCATAGCGCAGGAAAAGCCAAGGCTGTTTTGCGATAGAACGCAGCCAAACTCCCGTGAGGCAAGCACGTTACAGAGGGGGTGACCTTTTTCGGAAATAACATAGCCGTCGTCCTTAAAGCCCTCTCTGCCCGCTGTTTCGTCCTGCTCACAGGGGATAAATTCCATTATTTTTGCAGGCGGCTTTCGCTCCTCGGTTTTTCCGAGAATATAAGAAGCGGATTTCGTAATAAGGGCTGTTTCCCTGTCGGTAAGCTCATCGGAAAGCAGGGGGAAAATGCACTTTCTTTCCCTTTCGGACAGTTCCTTTGCAAAATCCCGCTCCTTTTCATTCTGACAAATTATTACAAGGTCGGTAGGAACGCCGCACTCGCAAAGCCCCTCCGCCATCAGCGCAGCCGCCTCGGTTTTCGCCTCGTCCCCGTCGCTTCTGAACAGGACTATGGGCTTATCGCCGCTTATTCCGAATTTCCACAGCGCCCGTCTGTCCAGCCCGCCCGGAGCGGAGAGAATTTCCCTTGAAAATACGTTTTTGTAGAGAATTGCAGGCAAGGCTCTGCGGGCAAGCTGACCCTGAAGCGTTGACTCAGGCAGTGGAGAAATTGCCGCCGCCACCTGCACTTCGTTTCTTATATCGTTTGCAATCCCGATAACCTCGTTTCTGCTTTCTCCATAGCAGATAAAGAGGGTGTTTTCAAACTTTTCGCCCGGAGCAACAGAAAATTCCAGTTTAAGAAAAACACAGGGCGTGGGAATTGTTCTTTCGTCTGAATTTGCTGAAAGCGCCTTAGAGAAATCAAGAGGCTTGCCGTGTTCAAGGACGTTTTCACGGCTTAAAATGCAGTCAAAGGTAGAATTATCCTTAAAGCCAAGACACATATATATTTCCCTGTCGGAATGCCGCTCCTTGCGGTGCACAAAGGCAAGGCGAAGCTCCTTGTCGTACTCCGCTTTAAGAAAAAGCTGAGCAAAGGCAGGGTGGGCGGAATAAGCGCTGTCCTCCTGCAAGGCAGGTTCAATATAGGCGTAAAAGCCAAGCTTTCTTTCCGCCTGCATGGTATTTTCCGCCGCAATTTCCCTTATTTCCGCTGCATTTTCACCGAAAAGGGAAAGCTTCATACCCGTATTAAGCCCGTGGTAATTTGCATAGTATTCGGCGCTGTTCTGCCCGAAAACAGTACTTCTCTTTATATTCGCTCCCTTGTCGTACATTGTGACATAAAGGGGAATTTCAGCAGTTTCGCCCCGGTTTTTCTCGTAAAAGCCGAAGAACATTCCTTTAGGTCTGCGGAGAAAATCGGGGGAAGTAACTGCCGTCGCCTTTTCGCCGTACCGTCCGCAATAAAGCCCCGTATCCGCCGCAAAAACCGCAAGCTTACGGTTTGCAACAACGCCTATACGAGGACGAAGCACAGAAAAATCCGTATATTCCTCGCTGTAAATTGTTTTTGCTGTTTTATCCCTTATCTTTTCTATATCAATCACCACCTCTCCCGACATTACCCTTTCTTCAAGCAGCTCCTCCGCTCTTTGCATCTGCTCGTCCGACATAAAAAGCTCCCGTAATTTCCCGCCGCAAAGGGCGTTTGTGATTCCTCCAAGGCTCATTCCTATATGGTGCGCCATGTGGCTTTTAACAACAGCCGCTTCTCCGCCGGTTCTCGCTCCCGTAAGGTCAACCGCCTCGTAAAAGCCGTATTTTTCGTGGGTAAAGCGGGGTATATCAAGCCTTGACAGGTTAGCCATACAGGCGGAAAAGCTGTGGGAAAGAGCAAGAAAGGTTGAGTAGGGGCTTATAACGTACTCCTTGTCCATGCCGCCGCAAAGAGCAAGCTTCTGCACTCCGTGAGCCTTGTACTGGTAGTTGAGTTCCCTGTCAAAGGCAAAATAGCCGCTTTCCGAAATGCCGAAGGGAAGCCGCCTGCTTTTTCCCCTATCCCTCTGGCAGTAAACCGCAAAGTTAAGCGCTTCATAGCAAAGGCTGCCCTTTTTGGATTCAAGCAGAAGCTCCGGCATAAAGTACTCAAACATTGTTCCCGTCCAGGCAACAGGACCGGCGTATTTTCCGTTCCTGCTCATAATCCTCGAAAGCGCCCGCCAATGGGATTTGTCCGCTTTTCCCGTTGCAATTGCAAAAAAGCTGAGCATACGGGCTTCCGACATAAGCATATCGTAGCAGTTAGGCGCAGTTTTCCCGGTTTTTGCGTTGATTCCCACGGAGAAAAGGTTGCGTGGGCGGTTATAGAAAACGCTTATATCCGCCCTGTCGATAAGGCTTTTTACTCTACGGGCAAGTTCAAGATTTCCGAAAGAGATAAGCTCCTGCTTAACCGCAACAAGACAGCAGAGGAAATTCCCGCTGTCCACCGAGGAAACAAAATCGCCTAAGGGTTCAAGCGTGTCGGTTTTATACCAATTGTATAAATTTCCCCTGTATTTTTCCAATTTTTCAACGGTATCAAGGGTCTTTTCAATAAGATTTTCCGCCCTCGCCCTGTCTATAAGTCCTAATTCCTTTGCACAGACGCAGGAAAGCAGATACATTCCGATATTTGTGGGGGAGGTGCGCCTTGCAACACGGTAAACAGGGGAATACTGAACGTTATCCGGGGGCAGGTAGTTGTCCTCCTTAGTAACGTAGTCCTCGTAAAACTGCCACTGCTTTTCCGCCTGCTCCAAAAGACGCTTTTTCTCCTCCTCCTTTACATAAGGGGTAAAGGCGGGAGTTACTATATCACAGGTCATAGCTGCGGGTATCTGGAATGCCATTAAAAGAGCTGCAATTCCTGTAAAAATATTGCCGAAATATACGGAAAGTATAAATAAAAGGAGGGCAACCGCCGTGGGAAGTATAAGCTCCTCGTAGCCTGTTGCGCCAGTTTTGTCGAACTGGGAAGCGGTCTGCCATTCAAGCAGCCTTTTGCCCTTAATCATTCTCCAAGCTGTTCGCAGAAAAGCGTCGGCGCTTAGTACTGCATTTTTCGGCAGGAAAATAATCTCCCAGAAAAGCTGTGAAAAAAGCTGCCTTGAAAGAGAGGTTATGGGAGAGTAAAATTCCCTTGTGTTTGAAAAGCCAAGCCCCTTAAGCGCCGCAGGAACAAGCCCGATTAAATAGGGCAGAGCCACCGAAAGCAGGGCGATTATTGCAGGAAAGACAGTACCGCTTACTGCACTTATAAAAAGAGTTAGCAGAGCGTAAAAGGGGTTAAGGGCACGGCGGATATTGTCTGCAAGCTTAAAGCGGGTAAGGGGAGAAAAGCGGCTGTCAAATATAAACAGGAAGTTCTGAAAATCCCCTCTGAGCCAGCGGTGCTGGCGCTTGAAATAGCCCCTTGAGGTGGGCGGGAAGCTGTCGCTGAACTCACAGCCGCCGCAGTAGACTACTCCAAGCAGCCCCCCTTCAAGAATATCGTGGGAAAGGATTTTTTCCTCCGGCAAAGCCCCCGCACATTCCCCCATAAAGGCTTCTGTACGGATAAGCCCCTTTCCCGTAAAGGTACCCTCGCCGAAGCAGTCGTAATAAAGCTCCGGGGAAAAGCTGTCGTAAACGCTTGCTCCCGAGCAGCCGCCGACCCCGCCGAAAAGCCGTGAAAGCCCTGTTCGCAGAGAGGAAGAAAGGGAGGTTGTAATCCTCGGGGCAAAAATGCCCTGCTCGCTGTTTATGGGGTGGAGCGCCGCTGCTGCAAGGGAATTTATGCTGTCCATAAGGGGCAGTGTATCATAGTCAAGAGCGCAGACAAAGGGTGCGTCCTTAAGCGCCGAAGCATTTCCGAAAACCCGTCTGAAATCCTGCTCCTCGCCGCTTATAAAGCGGATAAGGGCTTCAACTGCGCCCCTTTTGCGCTCTCTTCCCTGATATTTGCCCTGAGTTTTTGAAAACTCACGCTTGCGGAAGATAATAACAGGGCTGTCGGGGTGAGAAATGCTGTATTTTTCTGCGGCAAGCAGTATTTCCTTGTCCTTTTCCGTTTCGGGATTGTCGGAAGGCGGAAAATCGCAGAGCAGACACCATTTTATGTTGTCGGTATTGTTCCTGATTTTCGCCTGCTTAAGCCGCTCCAGCGCTTCATAAAGCCCCTCCTCGCCGCTTATGAGGGCTGAAAGAGCGCAGACGATTTTATGCTTTTCGGCTTCGCTCTGCTTTACCGCCGCTACGCCTGTGCCGATTACGCTTTTAAGCAGAAGTCGGTCGATTATGGTCTTGGAAACTCCGAGGGCGGGAGTAAACACCGCAAGCCCGCCTATCCAGCCGGAAATAACTATTGCAAGGGCAGTAATTCCCACCGCAAGAGCGGTCTGGGCAACGATATAGTAGGCTGTTCCCGTATGGGGGAAGATGCGGCGGAAGTCACGGAAAATTACCTCGCCAACTCCCGTTTCCGAGCGGGCGGCGGTACGCATATACTCCGATGACAGCCGCTCCTCATCAATTCCCGTTGCGGAAGCGTTCATAATCGTTTTAATCATGTACAGGGATTTTGTGGCTTTGTCGCTTAAATTATAGCCCTCATCGGCAAAATATTTTATATAGAGAGGATTAAACCTACTATTAATATACTCTTCGTCAATATCTCCCAGGCTATAAAACAGGTCTGCGGCGTTCTTTTCCCTGCGGCAAAGGGCACGGTATTTAAGCTGCCAGGAAAGGGTCAGAAAGTCGCTGCCCGAAAGGCGGTCTGCGTAGGGCGCAATTGCAGCGCAAAGTCCCTCGGTTGTAAGCTCCTCGGCGCTGTCGGCAATTGCGCTCATAAGCGGCTCATCGCCGAGAAAATGCACCTCGAAAGGGGTTTTCTCCCTTATAAGAGCCGCCGCTTCCGCCGCAAGGCGGTAATTTCCCGCAGTTTTAAGCTCTTTTCTGATACTGCGGAGTCTTTTTTTGCAGGCGTTAAGGCTTGCCCGTGTAATTTCCCTGTTTTCCGTCATTGTCCTTTCTCCTTACACTTCCGTTCATAAATTCACGGAATATGAAAATCTGTTTTCATATATTTTTGCCCCGGCGCGGAAAAATATACAATTACCGCAAATTCGGCTTACTGCCCGAAAAAACAAGAATTATTGCATAATTGCAAATTTTTTGACAATTTGGTCTTGATTTTATGTGGAAAACGAGGTATAATATAATAGATTATTAGTATTTAACAAGCGCGTATTTTTCGTGCTGTTCATAAAAAG
>JBJERM010000105.1:0-1882 GCA_051882315.1 Ruminiclostridium sp. | reverse complement strand
CGCTCTTTATTTGATGATTTTTAAACTAACGCGATTTTATCGCACCAGTAGTACAGAAAAATAATAAAAACATAGAATATGAACAAGAAAATTACACAATTAAGATGGCTCGCTGCGACGCTAATGCTCGTGGCGGCAATGGTGATGCCCTCAACTGCGTGGGCAGAAGGTTATGACAAAAATGGGTTTGGCAGCGAATCCGACCCTTATCAGCCTGCAATACTAACAACAGACAAGTATGACATTGACGGTGATGGGAATAAAGACGAAGTTTACGAAATCGGCAACGCAGGACAGCTTTACTGGTTTGCTGACAAAGTAAATAACGATAACACTAATTTCGGCAGTGCAAACGCTGTTCTCACAGACAATATTACCGTGAACAGCGAGTTGCTTGAAAAACTGAATCTTGACGGAACAGCCAAAGAAGGCTATGATGTCAGAAGCTGGACACCTATCGGTGGGAGCTACAATAGCGTAAAAGCAGTTTATTATACTGGCATATTTGATGGGAATAACCATAAAATTAGAGGATTGTATTACAAAGAAGAGATACAAGCAGACACTTATGAAACTGATGATGCAGGCTTGTTCGGCGACAACAAAGGTGTAATAAAAAATGTCGGTGTTATAGAATCCTATTTTAAAATGAATTTCTTAGGAGACTATATCTACTATGTCGGCGGAGTGTGTGGATGTAATACTGGCGGCGTAATTGAGAACTGTAATTTCACAGGAACGGTTATAGTAACTGGCACAATTAGAGTTAGCGACACCTATGCCCGTGTTGCTGCTGGTGGTGTATGTGGACATAATACTGGCAAAATTAAAGGCTGTATTAACGCAGGAAAAGTAACTTCAACAGTTGTCGAAACCGGTGCGAGTTATTGTTATGCTGGCGGTGTGTGCGGACGAAATTATAATACTGGCACAATCGAAAGCTGCTCAAACACGGGCGAAGTCAGCGGCACAGACAATGTTGGCGGGGTGTGCGGATCTAATTGCACGAAGGAATCGTCACCAAAAATCGAAAGCTGTTCTAACACAGGCAATGTCAGCGGAACAAATATTGTCGGCGGCGTGTGCGGAAAAAATGCTGTTGAATATGGTAATTATACAGTAACAATTACAAACTGCTATAATACAGGTGAAGTCACCGGAACAGGCTGGGGTGTCGGCGGCGTGAGCGGGTGTAATGCCGGTGTAGAGGGTGGAGAACCATCAATAGTATCAAACTGCTATAATACGGGTGCAGTAAGCGGCAAATCTTATGTCGGCGGTGTGACTGGAACATATTATTATGATACATCAGTATATATCACAAACAGCTATAATACGGGTGTCGTCAAAGGAACATCTCAAGTTGGCGGCGTGATTGGAGATTTTAACTATACTGGACTAAACGTCACCAACTGCTATTACCTTGAAGGTTGCAACGCAGAGGGAACAACCTTTAATTGCACCGAGGGAACAAGCAAAACCGCAGACGAGTTTGGAAACGGTTCGGTCTGCTATCTGCTGAACGGCGGTACAACCGATGGTTCACAGGTTTGGTATCAGCTCCTTGAAACCGAAACCTACCCGAACCTTGACAGCACGAACAGCGCAAACAGAACAGTATATGCCAGCGCTCCTTGTCCGAGTAATTTTTCAAATACGAATAATTTGGCAACGGTAGAACACATCTTTAAGCTGGATGACAATGACAGCAAAAAGCATATATGTGCAACGTGTGGTTTGTCGGAAGAGCATCATTCGGCATATGCCGTAAATTCGCAAACTACGGGAACATCTTCTATCAAGGTAACGTGTGGTGACTGTGGAGAAGAACTTGGCACCATCACCTTAAGCGCACCAACCGAAAATTTAACTTATGATGGTA
>JBJERM010000104.1:0-6264 GCA_051882315.1 Ruminiclostridium sp. | reverse complement strand
AATAGTTGTAAAGCCTGAAAAGTACAGCGACGCTGCTGCAATCGCAGACCATTTCAAGAACAAGAAAACCGTTGTTCTCAACCTTGACAACACCAACAAGGACGTTGCAAATCGTCTTATTGACTTTTTAGGCGGCGTAGCTTACGCAGCTGACGGCGACCTTAAGAGAATTGCAAACACAACCTACATCATAGTTCCCGTAAACGTTGATATTTCGGGCGATATGATTGACGAGCTGGGAAGCAACGCAGACTTTATCTGATGAAAGAGCTTTCCGCCGCACAAAGCATTGAAATTAGAGTCAACGACCTTTGCAGCCTTTCCGCCGCAAGAGGGCGGGCTGTCTTTACCCCTTTTCTAAATGAGCAGGAGCAGTTCTTCGCCGAACAGCTGCTTATAAAAAGGGGAGATATGCCCTACTGCTTCTGGGGCGGAGATGAAAGCTGTGTGCGGAAAATGCTCCGTGTTTCGGCTTACGGAGAAGAGGTGGATTTTCCGATTTTTCCCTTGACATTCACATTCAGAAAAGCTGATAAGTTAGAGCACAGGGACTTTCTCGGCTCTTTTATGGCGCTTGGGATAAAGCGTGAGATGATAGGGGATATTTTCGCAGGCGAAGGCTATGCAGCCGCTTTCTGCACCAAAACCGCACGGGACGTTATCCTTGACGGCATAAGCAGGGTAGGCAGAGTCGGCGTAAAAATAACCGAGGGGCTTGCTGTTTCTCTGCCAAAGCCCGAGTTTTCCGATATTACGGTTCTTGCCGCCTCTTTAAGGGCAGACTGCATTATAGCGGGAATTACGGGTCTTAGCCGGGAGAAGACAGCGGAATTTATAAAGGCAGGCAATTTTACCCTCAATTATTCGCCCTGTCTTGACATAAGTAAAAATATAAACTCCGGAGATATATTTTCTCTTCGGGGCTACGGTAAATTTTCTTTTTCGGGAGATACCGCCCAGACCAAAAAGGGGCGGCTTCGTATCGGGTTAAAAAAATACAGCTAATCAGGAGGAGCGCAGATGGACGCAAATATGGTAATGGACAAAAAGTTCACCGAGGCTATAAGAGGATATAAGAAGGAAGAGGTGGACGAGTTTTTAAGCGACGTTTCAAGAGAGCTTTCCCGTGCAAAGCGGGAAAACGCAGAAAACGAAAAGAAGCTTGAGGTTCTTGCGCATAAAATCCGTGAATATCAGGAGGACGAGGACGCTTTGAAGGACGCCCTTCTCGGCGCTCAGAAGCAGGGAAATTCAATTATTGCCGACGCTAAGGAAAAGGCAGCGGCTATCATAAAGGAAGCAGAAGAAAAGTCTGCGGCTATGATTAAGGAAGCCGAGGACAACGTTGCAGCAAAGAAAGAGGAGGCGGAAAAGATTACCGCTGACGCTCTTGCTGAAAAGGAGAGGATTGAGCAGGAGGCTAAGAAGGCAGCCGACGATATCCACACCGAAATGATGATTCAGACCGAGCTTGATAAGGAGGTTCTCGACCGTACAAAGCGTGAAGCAGAGGATTTCAGAACCCGTCTTATCGTTGAATATACAAATCATATCGAATTTATTAAGAAGCTTCCCGAGCAGTGCGAAAACGAGTTTGTAAAGGAAACTACCGCAAATCACGACACAAATGTTTTAAGAGGACTTATCGCTTCCCAGCACGAGGCTGCGGCAGCTGCCGAAAAGGCTCCCGAAAAGCCCCACGACGATTCCGACGTAAAGGTTGTGGGCTCCTTCGGCGATATTCCTGTACAGGAGGGCGAAGCGGAGGAAATTGAGGAGGAAACAAGCGGCTTTACCGTTGAAAACGCCTTCGGTGATGACGAGCCCGAAAGCTCCGCTCCCGAGTTCCTCAACAGCCGACCGGGCAAGAATAAGTCAAAGTTTGAAAAGCTTGAATTCGGCAGCAACAACAATAACGGCAATAACGGAAAAAATTCCGGTAAGAAAAGAAGATAAACCCGACAGGAAACCACCTGCCAAATAAATATCCATACAGAACCATAAAGAAAGGACATACAACAATGGCACAGGATTTTAATGAAACGCTGAATCTGCCGCAGACCGATTTCCCCATGAGAGGAAACCTGCCTGCAAGAGAGCCTGCTTGGCTTGAAGAATGGGAGAAGAACAGACTTTACTACGAGCTTCAGAAGAAGAACGAGGGACTTCCCAAGTATATTCTCCACGACGGACCTCCCTACGCAAACGGCGATATCCACATGGGTACTGCCCTTAACAAGATTTTAAAGGATATTATTATAAAGTACAAGTCCATGACAGGCTATCAGGCGCCCTACGTTCCCGGTTGGGACTGTCACGGTCTTCCTATCGAGCTTAAGGCGTTAAAGCAGATTGGCAAGGACAGCGCAATCGACCCCGTTGTGCTTCGCAAGTGCTGCCGTGAGTTCGCTCTTTCCTGCCTTGACGGTCAGAAGGCTCAGTTCAAGCGCCTTGGCGTTTGGGGCGATTTCGACGACCCCTACCTTACAATCAAGCCCGAATTTGAGGCTAAGCAGGTTGAAGTATTCGGAAAAATGGCTGAAAAAGGCCTTATGTACAAGGGGTTAAAGCCCGTTTACTGGTGCGCCGACTGTAATACCGCACTTGCTGAGGCGGAAATCGAGTACGAGGACGACGAGTGTCATTCCATCTACGTTAAGTTCAAGATTACCAACGATAAGGGCGTGCTTCAGAACGCTGATATCGACCTTTCCAAGGCTTATGCAGTAATCTGGACAACCACCACATGGACTCTCCCGGGCAACCTTGCGGTATGCTTAGGACCCAACTACGAGTACACCTTTGTAAAGGTTGAGGACGAGGAAAGCAGGCATTTCGGCGATTATCTCCTTATGGCAACCGAGCTTGTTTCCACGGTTATGTCCGCCGTAAAGATTAATAAGTACTCAACCCACGGCTCTTTCACAGGCAAGGAGCTGGAGCTTATCGAAACCGACCACCCCTTCCTCCCCAGAAAATCCCCCGTTATCGTAGGCGATCACGTTACTCTTGAAAGTGGTACAGGCTGCGTTCATACCGCCCCCGGCTTCGGTCTTGAGGACTACGAGGTTTGCAACTCCTATAAGGGAATGTTCGATATTATCGTTCCCGTTGACAGCAAGGGCGTTCTTACCGAGGAAGCAGGAGAATTTGCAGGTCTTACAACCGCAGACGCTAACAAGAAAATTGCGCAGAAGCTTGAAGATACAAACAATCTGCTTGCAATTGAGAAGATTGTCCACCCCTATCCCCATTGCTGGAGATGCCATAAGCCCATTATCTACCGTGCAACCGAGCAGTGGTTCTGCTCCGTTGAAAAGTTCGCTGACGAGGCTGTAAAGGCAATTGAGGAAGTAAACTGGATTCCCGGCTGGGGCGAAGAGCGCATCAAGAATATGGTGCGTGACAGAAGCGACTGGTGTATCTCCCGTCAGCGCCGCTGGGGCGTTCCGATTCCGATTTTATACTGCAAGAAGTGCGGTAAGTCTATTGTAAATCAGGAAACAATCAAGGCTATTTCCGACCTGTTCAGAGCAGAAAGTTCCGACGCATGGTATTCTAAGGATCCCTCCGAATTTATCCCCGCTTCCGTTAAGTGCGACTGCGGCTGCGGCGAATTTACAAAGGAAATGGATATTTTCGACGTATGGTTCGATTCCGGCTGTACCTGGGCGGCGGTTCTTGACGAAAGAGATTATCTCAGCAGCCCTGCTGATCTTTACCTTGAGGGCTGCGACCAGTACAGAGGCTGGTTCCAGAGCTCCCTCCTTACCTCCGTTGCGGCAACAGGTCATGCCCCCTATAAGGCAGTCTGCACCCACGGCTGGATAGTTGACGGAAAGGGCGAAAAGATGTCCAAGTCCAAGGGCAACTACATTGTTCCCGAGGAGGTTATTAAGCAGTACGGCGCAGACGTTCTCCGCCTCTGGGTAACCTCTCTTGACTACCACAGCGATATAAGGGTATCTCAGGATATTTTAAAGCAGCTTTCCGAAACCTACAGAAAAATCAGAAACACAGCCCGCTTTATCTTAGGCAACCTCTGCAACGGCAAGGGCTTCAACCCCGATACAGATATGGTTCCCTTCGATAAGCTTACGGATATTGACAAGTGGGCGCTTACAAAGTTCGACAGCCTTATCGAAAAGGTAGAGGAATCCTACGAGGCTATGGACTACTACCACGCTTATCATGCTTTCAACAACTTCTGCGTTGTTGATATGTCCAACTTCTATCTTGACATTATCAAGGACAGACTCTACTGCGAAAAGGAAGACAGCGAGATAAGAAGAGCCGCTCAGACAGCTATGTACGTCATCTTAAGCGGACTTACAAGACTTATCGCTCCTATCCTTACCTTTACCGCAGACGAAATCTGGCAGCAGCTTCCCAAGAAGGCGGGAGACGACGCAAGAAACGTTGTATTCAATAGAATGCCCGAAAAGACAGGCGTTTCCATTGATACAGAAAAGTGGGATAAAATCCACGCTATCAGAAACGACGTGCTTGTTGCGCTTGAAAAGAAGCGTAACGACAAGGTTATAGGAAAGTCCCTTGAGGCAAAGGTAATACTTCACACCGACCAGGATTTATCCGACATTCTCCCCGAGCTTGCTATGGCGTTTATCGTTTCAAAGGTTGAAATTGCCGCTGGCGAGGGCGAATACAAGGGCGATTATCAGGGCGTTTCCATTACCGTTGAAAAGGCAGAGGGCAAGAAGTGCGAGCGCTGCTGGACCTACTCCGACTATGTAGGAACCGACGACAAGCACCCCGAGCTTTGCGAGAGATGTGCCAAGGTTATAGGCTGATAAAGTGCAGAGCTATGCATAACGCATGGCTCTGCAATTGTGTACAGCGCCAAAGGTTTCGGTGAAAGGCGGTACTTTTTTGAAGAAAAAGTCATTGTTTCATATAATCATAACAATTGCAATAATGGCGGCGGCAACGATAGCCGACCAGCTCACCAAGTGGCTTGCGGTGCAGTATTTAAAGCCCGTCGGCTCGGTTTCCCTGTTGAAATTCGGAGAAACCCAGTGGCTTAACCTGACCTACTGCGAGAATACCGGAATGTCCTTCAGCCTTTTTGAGGGGCAGCGCCTGCTGCTTATCGGGCTTCCCGTAATACTGATAGGCGTTGTGCTCTGGTATATATTTTCGGGAAAGGCAAAGGAGACCCGCTTTGTAATTTCCCTTGCTTTTCTTGCAGGAGGAGGCCTCGGCAACCTTATCGACAGGGTTTTCCTTGGCTATGTTGTTGACTTTATAGATTTTCGCATAATAAACTTCGCAATTTTCAATGTTGCTGATATTTGCGCCGTTCTCGGCGGAATTGCTTTCGGTATAATGGTACTTGTGCAGGACTTCAGGGACGAGAAAAAGAAAAAAGCGGAAAATAAGAAAAAAGCCGAAGTAACCGATAAGGCGGAAACGGCGGAAAATAATGAGTGAGCTTATTTTTACTGCTGAAAGTTCCGGGGACAGACTGGATAAATATATAAGCGAAGCTTCCGGCGGTGAAATAACCCGAAGCGCCGCAGCAAAGCTTATCGAGGAGGGCGGCTGTCTTGTAAACGGCTGTACTGCCGCTAAGAACTACAAGCTTAAAGCGGGGGACAGGGTTTCGGTTGAAATCGCCGAGCCAAAGGAAGTTGATATACTGCCAGAAAATATACCTCTCAATATACTCTACGAGGACGAGCATCTGCTTGTGGTGAACAAGCCAAAGGGAATGGTGGTTCACCCGGCACCGGGGCATTACTCGGGAACGCTGGTGAACGCCCTTATGTACCACTGCAAGGACAGCCTTTCGGGAATTAACGGCGAAATTCGCCCGGGAATTGTCCACCGTATAGACAAGGACACCAGCGGGCTTCTTATCGTGGCAAAAAGCGACGCCGCCCATAACGGACTTGCGGCGCAGATAAAGGAGCATAGCTTTACTCGTGAATATGAGGCGGTGGTCTGCGGCTCAATAAAAGAGGACGGGACGGTTAACGCCCCTATCGGACGGCACAAAACCGACCGCAAAAAGATGTGCGTTACCACGGAAAACAGCCGTGAAGCAGTTACCAATTACTTCGTTTTAAACAATTTCGGCAGCTTCACCCACCTGAGATTACGGCTTGAAACAGGCAGAACCCACCAGATAAGAGTGCACATGGCATATATCGGACACAGCGTTGCGGGGGACGAGGTTTACGGAAACGGTAAGCCGAAATGGCTTTGCGGGCAGTGTCTGCACGCACGGAAAATAGGCTTTAT
>JBJERM010000103.1:0-6268 GCA_051882315.1 Ruminiclostridium sp. | reverse complement strand
TTCTTGGATGTACAGGGAATAGCTTAAATATTGATGAAATAAAAAACATGAGTGTATATACGAAATTAAGCGATGCCGCAATTTATAATCTGGAAACTATATTTACTATATCATATAAAATACCTGCTGTGGAACGTGTTTTCATTCCAGTTCCATTAACAGATGTTTGCAACAATTTTTTATCTTCAGATTTGTTTATTGAACTTATAAAACGTTTAGCGGAATTAAATGCACAAAGTGAGTTGTGTGATTTAAACGGTTTAATAGCTTTGGAAAAAGAGTCTGATACATGCAGTAATTTAAATATTTCAATGCTTAATTTTCCAAATGCATTATCGCTTTTAGAAAAAGACTGCAATCCAAATGAGATATATGGACATGAAAATGCAGGTGAAAATCTTGAAAAACTTATTGAAACAGAGAAGTATCTTGAAATGAAACTTAATGATAATTGCGATTTAACAAGATATAGAGTATTAAGCATGGTGGAAGAAATAAATAATAAGTTTGACCACAGAAATTGAAAAAATAGCATGAGAGTAATAGCGATAGAAAGCAGGTGACTAAATGGCAAACATAACCAAGCGAGGAAAAACCTTCACATTTACCGTTTCTCTCGGTTTTGACGGTACAGGCAAGCGCATTCGCAAAACAATGACATATACTCCGCCGCTTGGTATGACACTCAAGCAGGCGGAAAGGGAGGCTGAACGGCAAGCGGCACTCTTTGAAGAACGCTGCCGAACGGGGCAGATACTTGATACAAATACCAGGTTTGCTGAGTTTGTGGATATATGGTTGCACGACTATGCCGAAAAGCAGCTTGCAACAAAAACATTAACGAGATACAAGGAACTGCTTCAGCGGATAAATGCCGCTTTCGGCAATATGAAAATCAGCGCAATACAGCCTCATCATCTGAATGCTTTTTATAACAATCTCAGAGAAAAGGGTATCAGAGCTGATATAAAATACATTCCCAGTAAAGCGGCGGCGGAGCTTATAACAGGTACCGGTATTACACGCTCGGCGCTTGCCGAAAAATGTGGCGTATCAATCTCCGTTTTGAGAAGCTGTGTTGCAGGAAAGAACATTACAGCCGAAAGTGCAGATAAAATAGCAGCTTTCTACGGGCGCAGCAAGTCGGAGCTGTTTACGCCTCAGGAGGACAAAGGCTTATCCGATAAGACTATTCAGCATTATCATCGCCTATTATCGTCAATATTTACGGTTGCTGTTCAGTGGCAGGTGATATTCTCCAATCCCTGTGACAGGGTAAAGCCGCCGAAGGTAAGGAGAACCGAAGCCGCTTATCTTGACGAGGTAGGAGCGGCAAGGCTTATTTCAGCCTTAGACGGCGAGCCTTATCAATATGCAGTAATGGTGCAGATGTTTTTGTTTACCGGTATGCGCAGAGCTGAGCTGTTAGGGATTGAGTGGAAGGATGTTGACTTTGATACCGACTGTATTCATATCCGCCGCAACTCTCTGTATACTGCGGGAAAGGGTATATATGAGGGCGATACAAAAACAGAGAGTTCAAACAGGGTAATTAAGGTTCCTCAGAATGCTATGCAGCTGCTTAAGGATTTCCGAAAATGGCAGGATAATATCAAGCGGGAAATGGGGACAGCCTGGAAGGGAACAAACCGCCTCTTTACTACTAAAGACGGTCTGCCTATGCACCCCGATACAATAACAGGGTGGTTTCACAATTTCGTGAGGCGAAAAGAACTGCCAAAGATTTCCATACATTCTCTGCGGCATACAAACGCAACATTAATGATAGCCGGAGGAGTTCCGATTAAAACGGTTGCAAGCAGGTTAGGACATGCGAGTGTTGCAACAACGGGAATAATATATACTCACGCTATAAAGTCAGCTGATGAAGCGGCGGCAATAACCCTTAACGATATACTTAACCCCGCAGGCAATAATAAAAAGGCAAAAACAGTTTAAATAAAAAGCGGCACTTGCGAAGCATAGACAAGTACCGCTTATTGAATTTTTTGTAAGTGTCAACAAATTGTCAACAAATTCGCCTGCTGGGGATTTTCGGAAAAATAATAAAGCCCTTCAAACGGCTTGTTTAAAGGGCTTTTAATGGTTGCGGAGGCAAGACTCGAACTTACGACCTTCGGGTTATGAGCCCGACGAGCTACCACCTGCTCCACTCCGCGATATGCTGTTTTTTGAGCGCTTTATAATTATAGCACACTTAAATCCGTTTGTCAACCCCTTTTTTCAAATATTTCTCCCCGAAAATTTTCCTACCCCAAAACCGAAAAAGTCATCAAAAAATCACCGAATATCGGTTCATAACAGCCCCGTATCGCCGTATTATTGCCCCAAATCGCTTCTCTGTAAAGAATTATACCCGAAAATGTGAAATTTATGAGAAAATATTTACAAACCGCCGTCTTTATAGTATAATTTACTTTATTAATATAGAACCTCCGAGGTGTAATATGACAGACGAAGAAAAAGGCCTTAGCTCCGCCCAGGCGGAAGAGCGGGCTAGAGATGGCAGAATAAACGGGGATGTCAACGTTAAAACAAAGTCCGTAGCCCAGATTTTACGGGATAATATTTTCACATTCTTTAATTTTCTGAATATAGCCCTTGCGGTGCTTGTAATAATATTCGGTGAGCTTAAAAACGCTATTTTTATCGGAGTTATCCTCTGCAATACCGCAATAGGAATTTTTCAGGAGATAAGGGCAAAGCGCATAATCGACCGTCTTTCCCTGATTTCTGCGCCAAAGGCTCGGGTTATCCGTGACGGGGAGGAGCGGGAAATCCCTACTTCGGATATTGTTCTTGACGATATTGTAATTTTTAGGGCAGGCGCTCAGGCGGCGGCGGACTGCCTTGTGCTTTTGGGGGAATGTGAGGTAAACGAAAGCTTAATAACGGGCGAAAGCGATCCTGTTTTTAAGAAGCAGGGCGAAAAAATCCTTTCGGGAAGCTTTATCGTAAGCGGTGAGGCTAAGGCAGTGGCTGTTGCGGTAGGCGCAGACAGCTTTTCAAGCAAAATCACCAGCGGCGCAAAGTACGTCAAGAAAACCAATTCCAAGATGATGAATGCCATAAATACTATTCTTAAGGGCATTTCAATCTGTATTCTTCCTATTATGGCATTACTGCTCTATAACGGAATATGCGTTACGGGGCAGGGCGTCAACCGTGCGGTAACAAGCACCGTTGCGGCAGTTATCGGTATGATTCCCGAGGGACTTGTGCTGCTTTCAAGCGTTGTGCTTGCGGTAAGCTCAATCCGCCTTGCACAGCGAAAAACTCTTGTGCAGGATTTGTACTGCATAGAAACCCTTTCGAGGGTTGACGTACTCTGCCTTGATAAAACGGGAACTATTACCGAGGGCAGTATGGCCGTTGACGAGGTTTTACCTCTTGGGGGCAGTCCGGCTGAGCTTATAGACGAGGCTATGACCGCCCTTATGTGTGCACTTTCCGACGGAAACCCGACTTTTAATGCAGCAAAGGAAAAATGGTCGGGAGAAAGCGGTCTTAAGGCGGAAATCGCTTTGCCCTTTTCCTCCGCAAAGAAATGGAGCGGCGCTTATTTCGGAAACAGGGGCAGCTACATTATGGGTGCAGGCGAGTTTATCCTCGGGAAGGATTACGAGCAGATAAGAGCCGAGGCAGAAAAACTGAGTCTTGGCGGCAGGAGGGTTATTCTTCTCGCCCATTCGCAGGAGCGTTTCAAGGAGAAGAACCTGCCCGAAAATATAAAGCCCATAGCCCTTATAGCAATCACCGACAAGATAAGAGCCGAAGCCCCCGATACCCTCCGCTATTTTGCGGAGCAGGGCGTTGAGGTCAAGATAATTTCCGGCGACAACCCGGGAACGGTAAGCGCCGTTGCTGCAAAGGCGGGAGTCCGTAATGCTGATAAGTATATCGACGCTTCCACAGTTGAAAATATAGGCGAGGTTGTGGGTGAATATACGGTTTTCGGAAGAGTTACACCCGACCAGAAGCTTGAAATCGTAAAGGCGCTTAAAGCCGCAGGACATACCGTAGGAATGACGGGGGACGGGGTAAACGATGTTCTTGCCTTAAAGGAGGCTGACTGCTCGGTGGCTATGCAGAGCGGCAGCGAGGCGGCAAGAAATGTTTCAAACCTTGTGCTTATGGACAGCAATTTTGCTTCAATGCCAAAGGTTGTTGAGGAGGGAAGGCGTTCTATCAACAATATCGAGCGCTCCGCCTCCTTGTTCCTGTCCAAAACGGTTTACAGCCTTCTGCTTGCCCTTATGTTCATAATTATCCGTCAGCCCTTTTTGTTTGAGCCGATACAGATGACCCTTATAAACGCCCTTTGCATAGGCGCTCCCAGCTTCCTGCTGGCTCTCCAGACCAACAAGGATTTAATCAGAGGAAGCTTTATCACAAACGTTATGAAAAGAGCAATCCCCAACGGCGTTACCGCCATGCTTTCCATGGCGGCGGTGGTGGTATGCACAGCGCTTTTCGGTTTTACAATCCCCGAAATGAGCACTCTTGCAACCTTTGTGCTTGCGGCGGTTTCCTTTATGGTTGTGGGTTTTGCCTGCCGACCCGTTAAGCCCTGGAAAATCGGTATGCTTGTAGGTCTTATCGCTTGTTTTATTGCAGGAAGCTTTATTCTTGATACCTTCTTTGATATGGCAAGCTTTACTGCCGAAATGGCTCTCTGCTGTCTGCTTATTTCTGCGGCGGCGCTGGTTGTAATAGTATGCCTTAACCTGCTTTCCTTTGCAATTGTAAGGAATTATCAGAAAAGAAAAGCGCAGAAGGCGTAAAAGTGCAAAGGACGTAAACGAGGTGCTTTATGTTTGATAAAACGGTTTATATTTTTTCCGACGGTGCATGCTCCGGCAACCCCGGTCCCGGCGGCTACGGGGTAATTCTCCGCTGCGGCGAAAGGGAAAAGGAGCTTTCCGGCGGCGAAGCTCATACCACAAATAACCGCATGGAGCTTAGCGGCGTTATAGCTGGGCTTGAGGCTCTTAAAATGCCCTGTCGGGTTATTTTGCAGACCGACTCCCGCTATGTTGTGGACGGGATTACAAAGGGCTGGGCTAAGTCATGGCGCAAAAACGGCTGGATAAAGAGCGATAAGAAGCCCACCCTTAACAGCGACTTATGGGGCAGGCTGCTTGACCTGCTGGAAATTCATCAGGTTACCTTCACATGGATAAAGGGACACGCAGGACACCCGGAAAATGAGCGCTGCGACAGGCTTGCGGTGGAGATGAGGGATAAGTACGGCGGGAAATAATGAATATTTAATATTTGTGGTGCGCCGCAAAGCGGCGCACCACAGGCTGTCGATAAACCACCATCTGCGTCGTCACCCGCATAACGGCAGGCACAAAGCCTAGCCGTTATGCGGTTTCCTAGCATCTGGCGGCTTCTCGACAGCCTGATAATTGACTTTTTCTACAAGCTGTGGTGCGCCGCAAAGCGGCGCACCACATTTCTGCTTTTAAATTCCTATTGATTAATTTTGTGGGTACAAAATCATTATTGACAAATGTTATATGATAGTATATAATTACTATGGAATTTTAGAATTTGATTTATGATTTGCGATTTTAATGGAGTAAGCCAATGGTTTATAACGTTTCGTACGGTGTTGCAGCTATTTGTATATTAGTAATAATTGTTTTATGCGTCACCTTTAGAATTTCAAATAATTCAGTACAAAGCAAACGCTTTCGTAATCTGATTATTGCAATGCTTTTGGCCACATTTTTTGATACGGCAGCGGGACTAACAATAAGTTATCACACGATTGTGCCTGTATGGATAAATATTCTTATAAATACAATTGGTTTTGCCAGTATAATAAGTGCGGTTTATTGTTATGTAAGATACATAGATATATTAGTGCATAATGATGGTAAAGAAAATAAAACCATGGTAATTATCAACAGATGCGTATATGGCACTTATATGGTTATACTGGCTGCCAATCCATTTTTCGGCTTTATTTTCGATTTCGACAGCGAAGGTAGGTATTGTAAAACCGAGTTTTATTTATTGATATATGCAGTCCCGCTTTATTATTCAATTTACTGCTCTGTATTGCTGCTATATAATCACAGAAAATTTGTACGAAAACAGATTATAGCTATTTTTTCCTTTTGCCAATTGCTTTTAATCGGAGCTTTATTACAGTTCATATTCTCCGATGTGCTGCTTATAATGTTTGTATCAACACTTTCTTTGATTATTATTCTGTTTTTCCTGGAAACGCCCG
>JBJERM010000102.1:4120-6280 GCA_051882315.1 Ruminiclostridium sp. | reverse complement strand
CTGAAATCAAAAACATTATACCACATCAGACCGCCAAATGCAAGAAAATAATAAGCCAAAATCTAACTTTTCACAAAAATTTTACCCTTTTTCGGCGGATAATGGGGAAAACAGGGTTATCTTATAATAAAATCCGTATAACCAAGGCTTTTAAGGGTTTCTGCGGCGGTCTTTGCTTCCGCCTCGCTTAAAGCTCCCCCCTCAATTACGGGAATAAGGGGAATATCCCCCGTTTTCGCCGAAGCAAGTGAAATAACGCTTTCCGCAAGGTTCTTTATGTCCGCAGGATAGCCCTCGGAAACGGGAAAATCCTCCCTGTCAATAACAAGAGCAATCGCCCTGTTCTTTATAAGCGACAGGTCGTAAAGGGGCTCTGCGGTTCTGCCTAATTCCTCTGCTATTATATCCGCTGCGTTCATTTCAAGCACCGTACCCTCCGAAAGCAAGCCCGACAGATACCTGTATCTGTCCTTTTCAAAATACTTGCTCTCGATATATTCTGCGTCGTAGTACTCAAAATTCGGGAAAACAATATTCCTGCACACAATCTCGGTAATTCCCGCATTTTTAAGCTCCTCAATCACCGAATTAAAGTATTCGACAGTCCTTTCGCTTTCGGGATTTGCCCAGCGTATGGGCGTTCCCTGCTTGTAGTCCAGCCATGAAACGGTTTCGCCCTTACACTTGAAGCTCATTTCGGGAAACGCCTTACAGCCCTCGTTGTCCGTAAGCACGGATATTTCCGCCACGGGCACAACGCCGCTGTCCTTAAACACGCTTACAATTTCCGCAAGGGTCATTTCTCCCTTTATAAGCTCGTTTTCCTCTGCACCCTTAATAGCGGTCTTGTAGTGGAAAAAGCCCTTGTCGTCCTTAAGCTGTATCATAACCCCATTAAAGCCCGCCGACTTTGCCTTTGCAAGCTCCGCCGAAAGCGCCGCTCTGTTGGAGAGAGCGCCGCTGGGAGCGGCTGAAGCGATTATTGAGGTGTATTCAAAGGGCTTTTCTGCGGTGGTTATTTCCGTAACCGTCATTTCCGCCGTGGTGGCAGGAGCGCTTGTAACCGGGGCTTTTGTTTCCTCCGGCAAGGTTTCCGCCGGCGCTGTTTCCGCCGCCGAAGTTTCCGGCGGGGTCCATTGGGGAGGCTCGGTGGAAGTCTGCCTGCCCAGAAAGTCAAGCAAGGGCTTACCAAGGCAGTAGCCGAGAAAAGCAATAGCGCAGATAAGAATTATAAGCATTACCGTGCCGAAAATCTTCTGACCTCTTGTTTTCTTGCGGCGATAAAGGTTGGTCTTTTTGCGTTTTATCTTTCTGCCGAAGTTCTTTCTTTTTTTCAACTGTATCTCCTTTTAATAACGCTTTTAAGTAAGCGGCAAAGCTTTTGTCCCGAAGGGAATCCGAGCGTCTGCCCGCCTTCGGCGGGCAGATACAACTATATCATCATAAAGCTGCTGTTGAATAGCCTGTAAATGCATAAAGAGCGAGGGAAAGTATTCCGACGTATACTATCATAATCGGAAAGCCTCGGAATGACTCGGGAACAAGGGGCGAATTGAGCCGCTCAGAGGCTATATAAAGCAGGTATGCGGCAAAAAGAAAGCCTATTCCCGTTCCGAAGCCATAGCCGATATAGGAAAAAATGCTGTTTCCCTGCTGAGTGCAGAGGAAAAGAGCGCCTACAACCGAGCAGTTGAAAACCGAAAGGTGGACGTACTTCTTAAGTGAACGGAAAAGCTTAGGCGCAAACCGCCAGATTATAACCAGCGTTATTACATATATTACCCCGATTGTCGTAATATACAGCAAGGGCATAAACAAATGGTAAAGCTCGCTTTTTCCCAGCAGAGTATCGTAAACCCAGATAATAGGCGAGGTTATTGTTGTAGTATAGGTTATCGCCGCAAAAAAGCCGATAAGGTGCTCCTTTTTTCTTGAAGCGTAGAGAAGTACGTTTGCGCCAAGGGCTCTTTCAAGTATGGAGTTCTGTATGAATATCGCCGCCAGCGCAGCGGAAACTATCTGTAAAAATACGGTCATTCTGTTGTTTCCTCCTTTGCGGGCAGTTCTTCTGCGGGGCTGTTTTCGTTGGCGTTTACGGGATTTTCTTCTGCGTTTTCTGCATTTTCTGCGTTTTCTGCATTTTCTGCGTTTTCTGCATTT
>JBJERM010000102.1:0-4020 GCA_051882315.1 Ruminiclostridium sp. | reverse complement strand
CTGCATTTTCTGCGTTTTCTGCATTTTCTGCGTTTTCTGCATTTTCTGCGTTTTCAGCCGCTTCTTCCACTCTCTCCGCCTTCTTTTCGGGAGAAAGCATTTCCTCTCCCTCGGCAACAATTGCCGCAAACTCGTCAAGTATATCCTTGTTGCTTAAAAATTCCAAATCAAGCAGAGAGTTTTCCTGCTTTGCCTTTTTGGCGGCAGCCTTGTAAATCTTGATTTTCTCGGTTTTATGCTTTCCGATAAGAAATTCGCCCATATCCTCGGCGTATTCCGCAAGGGATTCCTCTCCCTCCTCGGGCTGCTCAAGGGCTTTTCGTTTGCTTCTGTTGTAAAGCCAGCGGAAAAGTCCTGCGCCGACGCCCACAAAGAGAAAGCCGCCGAAGGTTGTTTCAAGGGCGGGAACGGTAAAGGGCATATCCACCCCGTAGCCTGCAATCTTCCCGTCAGCCAGCAGCTCCCTTATAATTCCCGTAGCAATACAAGCCCCGTCAAAGCCTAAAATGAACATAAGCACGTCCGCCGCCATATTTTTAAGCGGCTCGTGGTAAAATCTTGTTTCGGTTTTTGAGAGGATAAGGGAATTTGTTATAAGTACGGGTAGGTAAACTCCTGCGGAAGTAACGATGTCCTGCCCGAAAATAAGCTCCGCAAACAGCATAGCGGGGATATAGGCTACCGCCGCCGCAAGAGAGTATATGATAACACGAAGGGTATATACGATAGTTCTCGGAATACGGCGGCAGGCGAAAATTGCCGCAGCGGACACGAAGGAAAACACAAAGCATACCGCAAGGCTTTTCATAAGCGTTGAAGCGCAGGCGATAACAGGCGCAATCAGCATTCCGCTCATAAACACCATATTCTGTTTTATAAGTCCGTCCTTAAGATTTATCCTGTTTTCCATTAAAAAGGCTTTTTCCTTTCAAAAATATGCTTATTTCCCTTGTTTTCCTTGTTTATTGTTTTTTTGCAGGGACTTCTTCTCGGGCTGCTTTATCTTATGAAGCACGGAAGTCTTAGGCGGGGAGGCTTTTTCTGCTTTTCCCTTTTCCCGCTTCTGCATACTCCGCATAGCGCTCATATAGCTGCTGTTCTTTCGTTCCTCGTCCCTTTTGCGGATTAACTCCTCTTTTTTCCGCTTAAGACGAAGCTTCTCGGCATATCTTGTAATAATATTTGTTTTTTTGCGATTAATTTTCGTTACCTTGTTGTCAATAGGAGGCATATTATAGTTGGTAGGAGGTACAATAATTTCCATAGTATCGGAAAGTCTTCCCTTGAAGCCGCCTGTTTCACCCGATTTTGCGTTTTCACGAAGCTTTTCGTATCTTCCCATATTCTTTTGCAGGTAAACTGCCGCCGCCTTTATCTTTCTTCCTGCGGCAGCGCATAATACGTCAAGTCTCAGCGAAAGTGCGTTCGCTATAAGCAGGACGAAAACAAAAGAGCCTTCTACCTTTCCGAAGTGGCGGAAAAGACAGCCTAAAATTCCGATTATAAGCCCGTAGGTAATTCTTCCCGCAAGGGTTTTGGGCATAGTCTGGGGGTCTGCCGCAAGGAATACAAATCCGAACAGCAAATATCCTCCGATAAGCTCAAGTGCAATCGTATCACCGATATTTGAGTAAACGGGGAAAAGTGCGGTCAGGGCGCAGTAGGAGCCAAGACCCGCCGCTGTTACAGAAAAGGAAAGGGAACGGCGGCAGAGCAGGCATATACCGCATACTGCAATAACAAGAAAATGGGTAGTTCCCATAGGTCCGGGGAACTCTCCGAGAATGATGTTCTGTAAGGTAACTGCGGGAGCAGTTCCCAGCTTTAAAAGGTAGCTTTCGATGCCCGGAACCAGGGTAACGCCTATATCCCCGAAAACTGCGGGCTGAGCCGAGGCGGGCGGATACATCAGCATATCCCCCGGATAGCATATAATAAGAAAGGCGATAGCTACGCAGGTGGGGTTAAAGATATAGTTATCCTTGCCTCCGAAGATATGCTTTACGGAGATAGCAAGAAGACCTGCACCCACCGCAATAGCGTAGTTTACCGAGGAGGGCATCATCAGCGCAAGGCAAAGACCTGCGGCTATTGTTGACAAATCCTTAGGGTTATAGGTTTTTCCCGACATTTTGCAGAAAAGCATATCGGAAAGCATACATACGGCGGTTATGATAACTGCGATAACCAGCGCTCTTACCCCGCTTTTCCACACGCTCATCACAAGCAGTGCGGCAAGGCAGATAAGCTGGTCGCCGTATATGGATTTCTGCTTTCTGGCTTTTTTTCCGCCGCCGTAATAGGTTTTTACGTCGCCGTCGAATTTATCCAGCAATTCGTTTATACGTTCTGACATTTTAATACCGTTCCTTAAAATATACCATTAATCAGGCTGGCAATAAGCCGCCGCCCTGAAGTGTCGCTTTCCCCACATTCTGAAATACACCAATGAAAAGAGGCTTTTTATGTTTTACGATCCGCTCAGCAGAAACACCGTAAAAATTACCCTTACCGAAGCGGATATGCAGGCGTATTCCCTTAAAAGCGAATGCATATCCGGAAAAACCGCCGAAACAAAGCGTATTCTTACCCGCTTTCTGAAAAAGTTTCAGAAGGAAAGCTCCTTTTTCTCGGGCTGCAACCCGGAAAGGCTTTTTCTTGAAGCTTTCCCACAGGAAAGCGGAGGCTGCGTTCTTTACGTTTCGACTTTAGGAACTCTCGGTGCGCCCGTAAGCGAGGAGGAGCTGCCCGAAAAGCCCTCGAAACACCGACCGATAATGTGCTCAACCCAGAGCTTTGAAGCTTTAGCGAAGCTTTCTCTCGGGATAGTGCAGCTTTTCGGCGGCTGCTCAACCTGCCTTTACAAGGAGGGAGAATTTTACCGCCTTGTTGCAGTTCCGCCAAGGGGCAACTCTCTGCGGCTGTCCCAGTTTATGAGCGAGTACGGGGAGGTAAGCGACAATCCTATTGAGATATGCTCCGCCGCAGAGCAGGGAGAGCTTATCTGCCCCAAAAAGGCGGCGGAAAAGTTAGCGCCATTAGCATAGTGCCGAAAAATCAGCGATAAGCCGCCATTTTGTATGCTTTTTGCAGGCTTATTTTCTCAGCAGCGCTGCCGCCGCAGACATGCTTTCTGCACGGAAAAGATAAGTTCCCGAAACAAGGATATTTGCCCCCGCTTCACGAACAAGCGCCGCAGTTTTATCGTTTATTCCCCCGTCAACCTGTATGTCGATTTCTGGAGCGGCGGCACGGACCGCACGGATTTTATCAAGGGTTTCGGGTATAAAGCCCTGTCCACCGTACCCCGGCTCAACCGTCATCACCAGCACCATATCAAGTTGGCTGAGATAGGGCATAACCACGGAAATATCCGTTCCCGGCTTAACCGATAGCCCCGCCTTTATGCCGAATGACTTTATAAGGCGGATTGTTTCGGAAATATCGCTGTCGCTTTCGGCATGGAAGGTGATTATATCCGAGCCTGCTTCTGCGAAAAGCTTAATCTGTCTGTCGGGACGGCGCACCATAAGGTGAGTGTCCATAACCCCGCTGAAATGAGGCTTTACAGCCGCCTGCACACAGCTTCCGTAGGTTATATTTTCAACAAATTCCCCGTCCATTACGTCAAAATGCAGGTACTCAATACCGTTATTTTCAATCTGCTCCGCTATTTTCCTAAGCTCCGAAAGGTCGGAGTTTAAAATTGAGGCGGATATTTTTATTTCAGGCATATCTCTTCCCCTTAAACACAATTATACATTTTAATGATACCTCAAAACCGCCCTATCGTCAAGACTTTTTTAGAGCAGTCCCTTAAAAACCGTGAATTTAACCATATAAGCGCCTGTTTTGGGTTTTCGTTTTAGCAGGAGGTGAGATGTTGAGAGAGTTTGAGCGGTTTTGAGAGTTGAGCCAAGGGGCTGCCCGCCCCATTACAATCAATTCTTCCTCTTGAGGAGGTGTGCGCCATAGCGCATACCGACGGGTTCAAAAATCGTAGATTTTTGAACATACCCC
>JBJERM010000101.1:0-23574 GCA_051882315.1 Ruminiclostridium sp. | reverse complement strand
GATGCGGGAATAATCGGCGCCGCATATCTGTATACTTTAAAGTAAGGGCAGAAATTTCTGCAATCATAAAGCCCGGCTGATGTCGGGCTTTACTGCATTATTCTCTTTCGGAGGTACAGATGAAATATAATTCTATCGAAATAATTGCGGCAAAATACGGTGCGGAGTATAGCCGGAACGAAAAGCTGGCGAAATATACTTCCTTTGAAATCGGCGGTTGCTGCGATATTCTTGTAAAGCCCAACAGCGCCGACTGCTTAAAAGATATTCTGAAAAGCTGCCGCAAGAACGGGATAAATTACTACATTCTCGGCAGAGGCAGCAACGTTCTCATAAGCGACAAGGGGCTGAAAGGCGCAGTAATTCTCCTTTCCTCCGATTTTTCCAATATCCGGATGGATAATGAGGACAATGGGCGTATTTACTGCGCTGCAGGCGCTTCTCTTACAAAGGTCTGCGCCTTTGCAAGGGACAACAGCCTTACGGGGCTTGAATTTGCCTACGGAATACCCGGCTCGGTAGGCGGCGCTCTTTATATGAACGCAGGAGCCTACGGCGGGGAAATGAAGGACGTTGTTGAAAGCTGCTTCTATCTTGACGATAACCTTGAGCAGAAGGAAATGAGCGCTTCGGAAATGGAGCTTTCCTACCGTCACAGCGTTTTCAGCGGCAAGAATTATGTAATAACGGCAGTCTGCTTTAAGCTCCGGAAGGGCGATAAGTCGGAGATTTCCGCAAAAATGTCCGAGCTTATGGAAAAGCGGCGCTCAAAGCAGCCCCTTGAATACCCCAGCGCAGGAAGCACCTTCAAGCGCCCCGAGGGGGACTTTGCCGCAAGACTAATAGAAGCAAGCGGCTTAAAGGGCTACACCTGCGGCGGAGCGCAGGTAAGCGAAAAGCACAGCGGCTTTGTAATAAACAAGGGAAACGCTGCTTTTGATGATGTTATGAACGTAATAAAAGGCGTAAAGGAAAAGGTGTATGCCGACTCGGGCGTAATGCTGGAGTGCGAAGTGCTGATAATGGAATAAAGGAAATTAGAGATGGAATTTATAATTGTAACGGGAATATCCGGCTCGGGAAAATCCTGCGCCGCCAATGTTTTAGAGGATATAGGCTATTTTTGCATAGATAATATGCCGCCCCAGCTTATACCTAAGTTTGCGGAGCTCTGCGGCGAAAATTCCGCAATAGAAAAGGTTGCAATAGTTGTTGATATAAGGGGCGGAGAGCTTTTTCTGCGGCTCTGGGACAATGTTGAGAATATGCGAAAAAGCGGGCTTAACGTAAAGGTACTTTTTATCTACGCCGACAGAGATGTTATTAAAAGAAGATACAAGGAAACCCGCCGCAAGCATCCTCTTTACGATATTGCAGGCGGCGATATCGACAAGGCAATCGACGCCGAGTTTGATATACTTATGCCCTTAAGGGAACATTCCGACTACTACATTGACACAAGCCTTATGACTACGGCGAAATTCAAGGAGAATATGCTGAATATCTTCCTTGAAAACGTAAATGACAGCATGGTTATAAGCTGCGTTTCCTTCGGCTTCAAATACGGCGTTCCCGACGAAGCTGACCTTGTTTTTGACGTGCGCTGCCTGCCCAACCCTTTTTACGTTCCCGAGCTGAAGGCGAAAACGGGGGAGGATAAGGAGGTACGGGACTACGTTATGGACTCCGAGGTATCGAAAACCCTGCTATCAAAGCTTACCGACCTTATGGATTTTCTCGTTCCCCAGTATATCGCCGAGGGAAAGAGCCAGCTTGTAATAGCCTTCGGCTGTACAGGCGGAAAGCACCGAAGCGTTACCTTTGCAAAGCTAATGCGTGACCATCTTGACGAAAAGGGCTATAACGTAAGGCTTTTGAACAGGGATTCTTCAAAGTAGTTTTTAGTGCAGGAAGGCGGGATTCGGACTTGTCATTTTCCAACGACGTTAAACAGGAGCTTTGCCGTGCTGATATTTCCGGCACCACACGGGAAGCCTTTACATACGGTCTGCTTTACGGATTTCGCAGTAAAAAGCCCGTTCTGCTTACCGACAGCGAGTGTACGGCGGACTGCTTCAGAAACATAATGCCGCCGAAAAGCGTTATTATAAAAACTCCCCGTGAACGAGGGGGAAAGTCATTTTCTGTTGAGATATTAAACCGTGAACTGCTGGAAAAGTTCGGCTTTTTCAATGCAGAGATAAATACTTCAATAGTAAACGGAAACGATATTATTGCAGGAGCCTTTCTGCGGGGGATTTTTCTTTCCTGCGGAAGCGTTTCGGTGCAGAAAGCCGGCTATCACCTTGAGCTTTCCCCGGGAAGCCTTGAAAAGTGTGAAAATCTGCACCGACTGATAAACGAGCAGGGAATGAGAATAGAAATGTCCAGCCGAAAAAGCGCCTATTTCCTGTACAGCAAGGACAGCGAGAACATTTCCGACTTCCTTACCTTTATCGGCGCTATGCAAAGCTCAATGGAAATAATGAACATAAAGATAATAAAGGAAGTAAGAAGCAATATCAACCGTAAGGTAAACTGCGAGGCAGCGAACATTGAAAAAACCGCCTCCGCTTCCGCTAAGCAGATAATGGACATACGGACGATTAAGGAAAAAAAGGGGCTTGAAGCCCTGCCCGAGGAGCTAAGGGAAATAGCGCTGCTGCGGCTTGAAAACCCAGACGTTTCGCTAAGCGGGCTTGGAAAGCTGCTGAGCGAGCCTATAAGCCGAAGCGGAGTAAACCACAGGCTTGCCCGTATTTCAAAGCTTGCGGAAGAACTGCGAAAGGAAAAGTAATGGATTTTGTACATCTCCACGTTCATACCGAGTACAGCCTCTTGGACGGCGCCTGCCGTATAAAGGGGCTTGTTTCCCGTGTAAAGGAAATCGGTCAGAAGGCTGTTGCAATCACCGACCACGGGGTTATGTACGGCTGCGTGGATTTCTGGAACGAGTGCGTTGAAAACGGGATTAAGCCCATAATCGGCTGCGAGGTTTACGTTGCGCCCCGAAGCCGCTTTGATAAGCAGACAAAGGAGGACTTATCTCCTTATCACCTTATTCTCCTTTGCCGCAATAACGAGGGCTACAAAAATCTTGTGAAGCTGGTTTCCGCCGCAAGTATCGAGGGCTTTTACAACCGTCCCCGCTGCGATCTGGAGCTGCTAAGAAAGCACCACGAGGGGCTTATCTGCCTTTCAGCCTGCCTTGCGGGGGAGATTCCACGAAAGCTGCTCTCGGGAGATTTTGCCGGCGCAAAGGAAACCGCTCTGCGCTATCGTGATATTTTCGGCGCGGACAGCTACTACCTTGAGGTACAGAACCACGGTATCGAGGAACAGCAGCGAATCCTGCCCCTTTTATACAAGCTTTCCGAGGAAACGGGAATACCCCTTGCCGCTACCAACGACGCCCATTATCTTACAAAGGACGACAGCGAAATGCAGCGGATTTTAACCTGCATTTCCACGGGCAAGACCCTTGACAGTCCCGATTCCCTTAGCTTCCCCACAAACGAGTTCTATATAAAGACAGCCGAGGAAATGGCGGCTCTTTTTCCTGCCTCCGCAATTGAAAACACCGCAAAAATAGCTGAGCAGTGCGATGTAACCTTTGAGTTCGGCGTAACAAAGCTGCCCTATTTTAATGCCCCGGGTACAGACGACAATGCCGCCTATTTCCGCAGTCAGGTTATAAAGGGACTTAAGCGGCGCTACGGGGAAGACCTGCCCGAAAACGTAACCGAAAGAGCGGAACACGAGATGAAAATTATCGAGAAAATGGGCTATGTTGACTATTTTCTGATAGTTGCGGATTTTATTGCCTTTGCCCGCTCAAAAAATATACCCGTAGGTCCCGGAAGAGGCTCGGGTGTCGGCAGTATATGCGCCTACGCCCTTAGGATTACCTCAATAGACCCTATTGCCTGCAATCTGCTTTTCGAGCGGTTTTTAAACCCGGAAAGAGTGAGTATGCCGGATTTTGACGTGGATTTCTGCTATATCCGCCGACAGGAGGTTATCGACTACGTTTCCGCCAAGTACGGAAGTGACCATGTGGCTCAGATTATTACTTTCGGAACCCTTGCGGCAAAGGCGGCGGTGCGGGACGTGGGCAGGGTAATGGGCATACCCTACGCAAAAACCGACGCAATTTCAAAAATGATTCCCTTCGGTATAAACGTAACCTTAAAGGGCGCAATTGCCGAAAACAAGGAGCTTCGGGATTATATCGACTCAGACCCTCTTCTTCAGCGGCTTATAAAGAACGCCCTTAAGCTTGAGGGTATGCCCCGTCATTCCTCAATGCATGCGGCGGGAGTTGTTATTACAAGAGAGCCTGTTACCGAATATGCACCGTTACAGAAAAACGATAATTTTATGGTAACTCAGTACACCGCAGGCATTTTAGAGCGGCTGGGACTGCTGAAAATGGACTTTTTAGGGCTTCGGTATCTTACGGTTATTGACGACTGCGTAAAGCTTGTAAAGAAAAGCAATCCCGATTTTGATTTGTCCCGTATTCCCGAGGACGACAAGGCGGTTTTCGATATGCTTTCCGCAGGAGAAACCGAGGGGGTTTTCCAGTTTGAAAGCGAGGGAATGACAAGCGTACTTATGCGCCTGAAACCAACCTCCGTTGAGGATATGACAGCGACCATTTCCCTTTACCGTCCCGGACCCATGGCTTCAATCCCCACATATATCGAAAATAAGCACAACCCCGAAAAAATCAAGTATAAAACCGAACTTCTGCGGGGTATTCTTGACGTAACCTACGGCTGTATTGTGTATCAGGAGCAGGTTATGCAGATTTGCCGAAAGCTTGCGGGCTACTCCTACGGGCGGGCAGATATTGTCCGTCGGGCTATGGCGAAAAAGAAAAAGGACGTAATGGAAAAGGAGAGAAACGCCTTTATCTACGGTACGGAGAGCAACTGCGGCGCTATAAAGAACGGCGTTCCCGAGGAAACGGCAATCGAAATCTTCGAGGATATGTCCTCCTTTGCAACCTACGCCTTCAACAAATCCCATGCCGCTGCCTACGCCTTTCTTGCCTACCAGACAGCCTATCTGCGCTGTCATTATTATAAGGAATATATGGTTGCTCTTATGACCAGCGTCCTTGACCAGCCGGGAAAGGTGCTTGAATACATTTCCGACCTGAAAGCTAAGGGTATTGCCGTACTGCCGCCGGATATAAACAGGAGCGAAATGAGTTTTTCTATTGAGGGCAGGAACATTCGCTTCGGTCTGCTTGCAATAAAGAATATAGGAAGAGGCTTTATAAACGATATTCTTAAAAAACGTGCGGATAAGCCCTTCGCCGATATAGTTGACTTTATTAAGCGTATGCAGGGCGGGGATATGAACAAGAGAGCTTTAGAAGCGCTTATAAAGGCAGGCGCTTTTGACAGCCTGCCCCATAACCGCCGTCAGCTTCTTACCTCTTACGAGCATATCTACGAGTCGGCGGCGGAGGACAGAAGCCGCAATCTTGAGGGACAGCTTGGCTTTTTCGACTACGCCGAGGAGGTTGGGGGAGATATGGTTATCCCCGAAATGGAGGAGTTTAATAAGAGTCAGCTTATGAAGCTTGAAAAGGAGGCCTTCGGCTTTTACGCTACGGGTCACCCCCTTGACGGCTTCGATAAATATATCCGCCTTAACGGGCTTAAGCATGCTGCCGACATAACGGGAGAGCGGGGAAGCGCCGAAATTAAGGACGGCGCAAGGGTAAGCCTTATTCTCCTGCTTACGGGAAAGAAAATGCACATAACGAAGAATAACAAGCAGATGTGCTTTGCCGCCTTTGAGGACGGAACGGGGGAAATTGAGGGCATTGTTTTCGACGATGTTTACGCAAAAAGCGCAGCGCTTTTGTCTGCGCCCGAAATGCCCCTGCTTGTATATGGAACTGTTTCCCTGTCATCATCGGGGGAGGAACAGCCGAAAATAATCGTAAACAGGATTGAAAAGGCGGAAAACCTGCCGGAATGTAATTACAGCACCCTTTTTATACGGCTTGCCAGCACCGATACTGCAAGAATAAGTCAGGTTGCCGAAGTGCTTCGTGGAAAGGGCGGAAGCGAGCAGGTAAGACTTGCATTCAGCGATACGAAAAGCGTTTCTGCAATAAATAATGTTCCGAACGTAAATATTACAAAAGAAATTATGGAAAAATTGACGAAAATTTGTGGAAAAAGTAATATTATAGTTAAATAATTGGCTTTTCTGCAAAATAGGGCTTGACGTTTTTACTCTGTTATTGTACAATATATTATGTATGATGTAATAAAGTAATACAATTTATATGTATTATTTAACATTAGGGAGGATTATTACAATGAAGAAGATTGGCGTTTTAACAAGCGGAGGCGACGCTCCGGGAATGAATGCCGCTGTAAGAGCGGTTGTAAGAGCGGCTATCCACAAGGGAATGGAAGTTGTCGGAATTTACAGAGGCTACAACGGCCTTATCAACGGCGACATCAGACCCCTTGACGAGAGAAGCGTTTCCGATATTATCCAGAGAGGCGGCACTGTGCTTTACACAGCAAGATGCTTAGAGTTCAAGGAAAGAGCGGGCGTTCTCAAGGCTAAGCAGACCTGTATCGACAACGGAATCGAGGGTATTGTTGTAATCGGCGGCGACGGCTCCTTCAGAGGTGCCGCTGACCTTTCAGCTGAGGGAATCCTTTGCATAGGCTTACCCGGAACAATCGACAACGATATCGCCATGACCGAGTACACAATCGGCTACGATACCGCTATGAACACAGCTATGGAGCTTATAGACAAGCTTGAGGATACAGCTTCTTCCCACGACCGCTGCTCCGTTGTAGAGGTTATGGGCAGACGTGCAGGCTATATTGCCCTTAACACAGGTATCGCCTGCGGAGCTACCGCAATTTTCACTGCTGAAATGCCTTACGATATTGAAAATGCAGTAAAGAAGATTAACGCTTCCCGTGCAACAGGCAAGAACCACTTTATCGTTGTTGTTTCCGAGGGCGTCGGCAATACACAGGAAATTGCAAAGGAAATCGAAGAAAGAACAGGCATTGAAAGCCGTGTTACAATCCTCGGTCACGTTCAGAGAGGCGGCTCACCCACACTTCGTGACAGAGTTGAAGCAAGCAAGATGGGCTATTACGCTGTTCAGCTCCTTGAACAGGGCATCGGCAACAGAGTCGTTGGCTTAAAGCAGGGCGAGGTTGTTGACGTTGACATTCAGGAAGCTCTCAGCATGAAGAAGGAATTCCCCGCTGACCTTTATAAGATGGCGGACGAAATCAGCTTCTGATTTAACAGAAGTAAGGAAGCTTTGATTAAATCCGGTGTGCAGATTGCGCCGCAGATTTTTCGTCAGATTGTGCAAATTGAGCGCAGGCGGGCTTTGTGCCCGTCAAGCGAAAGTTGTTCAATATGACGGAAAAGATGCAAGCAAGATGTACGCCGAGCCGTCAGGCGGGATTTAATCAGTGCTTCCTTAATACAGAGTAGGAAACTGCGCGTTAAGTGCGCTGCGAACGGAGAGTTGGCGCAGCGACGAAAAGCACCCGATGCTTGCGGTGCGGTTTCCGCATCTCGCTGTACATATAAGTAAATAAGTTGCCGTAACTTATCCGCTTTTTATGTATATGCACGGTAAAAAGAGGATAAGTCTGAATAAAATTCAGCGCCGCCGTGTTCATAGAATTTCGATACGTGAACATGGCTTCCTCATAAAGAAAGGAATGGCTGTTATGGCAATCTTAAAAATGTTCAAAAAATCTGCGCTGGAGCTTAAAACTCTTAGGTGCATAACCGTAACGGGCGTACTTATCGCCCTTGACTTAGCGCTTAAAACCGTAACTATAAATCTTGATGCTTCTCTTAAGATAAGCTTTGCATTTATCGCTCTGGCTGCGATAGGTATGCTTTTCGGACCTACGGTTTCTCTTTTAGCGGGCGTAATTACCGACGTTCTGGGCTTCTTTATGTACCCTCAGACAGGCGCCTTCAATCCCTTTTTTACGCTTATTGAGGCAGTAGGCGGTATGCTCTACGGATTGTTCCTGTATAATCTCGTATATGTACGTTTTGACAAGGATATTTTCAAAGCTGAAGGAAAATCGAAATTCGGCAAGGCTCTTTTGTTTCTGAAAAAGGTGGGCAGGATAATACTCGCAAAGGTTTCGGTTGTTATAGTCTGCAACCTCATTATGACCCCTATCGCAAACGTAATTTTCGGCTACCAGACGATTGAAACCGCACTTTTAAAATACCCTGCAAGACTGCTTAAAAACCTTATCCAGTGCCCGGTGGACTGCGCTCTGCTTATAATAGTGCTGTTCCCGATACTTGCGGCTTACAGAAGCGTTTTCAAAATCGGCTCAGCCAAGCCTGACGCAGCGAAAGAGGCTGCAAATTAATTTTCACGAAAGGCAATTCTTATGAACAAGTTAGGCGTTCTCGGCGCAGGAAATATGGGTTCTGCGATTATAAAAGGAATATCCGGAAAGCTTACCGATACTGAGGTTTTCGCTTTTGACAAGGACAGCGAAAAGCTTTCTTTGGTTCCCGCAAAGCCCTGCAACTGTGCAAAGGAGCTTGTTTCCCTTTGTAAATACGTTCTTCTCGCAGTAAAACCCCAGGTTCTGGGCGAGGTTCTCGACGACATCAAGGAGTCGGTAACTGCCGATACCGTATTTATTTCAATCTGCGCAGGAATTTCCGAAGCCTTCATAAGAAGCCATACTATCCCTGAAGCTAAGGTTGTACTGGTAATGCCAAACACTCCCATGATGTTAGGCTTTGGCGCAAGCGCAATTTCCTGCGACGATAAGACATCAGCCGAGGAATTTGAATTTGCAAAAGCTGTCATCGGAAGCTGCGGAGCAGTTGAAGTTATCCCGATTGACAAGATGAAGGAGATTATCTGCATAAACGGCAGCTCTCCCGCCTTTATTTACCTTTTTGCAAAGGGCTTTATCGACTATGCAGAGAAAAACGGAATTGCCGCTGATACGGCGCTGCGGCTCTTTTCCGCTACTCTTATCGGCTCCTCAAAAATGCTTACTGATTCGGGAATGACGGTAGACCAGCTCATAAAGCAGGTTTCCTCTCCCGGAGGTACTACTATTGCCGGACTTGAAAAGCTTTACGAGGGAAAACTCACAGATGATGTTTACGCCGCTTGTGACGCTTGCACAAAACGGGCTTACGAATTGGCGAAATAGTTTTTACGGGTGAATTGTTTTCACCCGTTTTTTAATGGGTTTATTGATTTTTCACATTTGCACCTGCTTTAAAATATACTTTTTGTATATTTTCAATAACAGTGAGAAAATTTTAAAAAAAATATTGAAAAAGTTTTGCAGATATAGTATAATAAAATGAATAAGGTTTTAAAGAGATTTATGTCACGTTAAGTCGTTAAAAGAGTTACAGATTGGAGCAGTTTGCGGGTATGAAATTATTGCTTAGAAACGGATTTATTACAGACAGCGTAAGCAGAACACAAGGAAATTTCGATATTCTTATCACGGACAACGTTATTTCCGAGGTTGCGGAGCATATTGAAGCCGAGGCGGACGAGATAATCGACTGCACGGGACTTGCTGTAATTCCGGGACTCTGTGATATGCACGTTCATTTCCGTGACCCCGGTCAGACCCATAAAGAGGACATTTTCACAGGTGCAGAAGCTGCGGCGGCTGGCGGCGTTACAGCAGTTGCCTGTATGCCCAACACAACTCCCGTCTGCGACAATCCCGAAACTATAAAGTATATCGTTGAAAAGGGAAGGCAGTCCAAAATAAAGGTATATCCCGTAGGCTGTATTACAAAAGGGCTTTCGGGCACTGAGTTATGCGATTTTGACGCTCTTAAGGCAGCAGGTGCAGTTGCGGTTTCCGACGACGGACGACCCGTAAAAAACGCAAGAATTATGGGGGAAGCCATGATTAAGGCGCACTACGCAGGACTTAAGGTTATTTCCCACTGCGAGGATCTTGATATAATTAACGGCGGCATTATGAATATGGGCAAGGTTTCAAGAGAGCTTGGAGTGAAGGGCATGAGCCGCTCCAGCGAGAACGTTGTTACCGCAAGGGAAATCCAGCTTGCAAACGACCTTGAGGTGCCGATTCATATTGCCCACGTTTCCACAAAGGAGGTTGTTACGCTGCTCAGAAACGCCGTAAGGCACGGCATTATGGTAACAGCGGAAACTGCTCCCCACTATTTCACACTTACCGACGAAAAGCTCCGTTCAAGGGACGCCGACTACCGTATGAACCCGCCGCTGAGAACGGCGCAGGACGTTGAAGCGATTGCGGAAGCGGTGGTTGACGGAACAATAGACTGTATCGTAACCGACCATGCGCCCCACACGGCGGAGGAAAAGGCGGATTTTGAAAAGGCGCCAAACGGCGTAGTAGGCCTTGAAACCTCCCTTGCCGCAACCCTTACTGCCCTTTATCACACTGGCAGGGTAAGCCTCATGCAGATTGTAAAGATGATGTGCGTAACTCCGAGAATTATCCTTGGAATCGAGGGCGGAAATCTTGTTAAGGGTGCAGTAGCCGATATTGCGGTTGTTGACCTGAACGAGGAATGGAAAGTTGACCCAGAAAAGCTTCACTCAAAATCGAAAAATACCTGCTTCAAGGGTATGACCCTTAAGGGAAAGGTAAAATATACAATTGTAAACGGAAAAGTAGTATATAAGGATTAAAATATAATGGCGGCGGTTTATCGTCAGCCTGCAAAAGTACAGGAGGAATTACTATGTCTATGGACGCATTACTGACTGCAATTGCCAGAACCCAGAACCCTACGGTAGCGGGACTTGACCCAAAGCTTGACTATGTACCCGAGTACATCAAGCAAAAGGCTTTTGAAAAGTACGGCGAGACCTTAAAGGGTGCGGCTAAGGCAATTCTCGAATACAACAAGGGACTTATCGACGCACTCTGCGGTATTGTTCCCGCAGTTAAGCCCCAGGCGGCTTACTATGAAATGTACGGACCCGCAGGCGTTAAAACCCTGTACAAAACCCAGGAATATGCCCGCCGCAAGAGAATGTACGTTATCACCGACGGCAAGAGAAACGACATAGGCACAACAATGGAAGCCTACGCAGTTGCACATCTGGGCAAGGTTAAGGTGGGAGAAAATGAGTTCTGCCCCTTCCTCGGTGATGCGCTTACAGTAAACGGCTATCTTGGTACAGACGGCATAAAGCCTCTTTTAAAGGTATGTAACGAATACGATAAGGGCATTTTCGTTCTTGCAAAGACCTCCAACCCCTCCTCCGGCGAGCTTCAGGACAAGCTTATCGATGGTGTTCCCGTGTTCGAGCGTATGGCGGCCATGTGCGAGGAATGGGGCAAGGAATTACCCGGAAAGTACGGCTACTGCGGCGTTGGTATTGTTGCAGGCGCAACCTACCCGGAGCAGATTGCACAGCTTCGTGAAAAGTTCCCCACGCTGTTCTTCCTTATCCCCGGCTACGGTGCACAGGGCGCTTCCGCAAAGGATATTGCGGCGGCATTTGATAAGAACGGTCTTGGAGGAATTGTAAACAGCTCAAGAGGTATTATGTGTGCCTACAAGAAAGAGGGCTGCGACGAAAGGGATTACGCAGGTGCAGCTTACAGAGAAGCGGTGCGTATGAGAGACGAGATAATGTCCTTTGTAGGAAAGGTAACGCTTCCGCAGTAATGCACTAAAAATAAATAAATTTATATATATAATGGAGGACAGAATGGATTTTACAAATTCAAAAAAAGCATTCCTGATTTTAGCCGACGGAACGGTTTTTGAAGGAAAATCCTTTGGAGCTGCCGGAACGGTAATTGGTGAAATTGTATTCACAACGGCTATGGTGGGCTATCAGGAGACACTTACAGACCCCAGCTACTGCGGTCAGATTGTAACCCAGACCTTCCCGCTTATCGGAAACTACGGTACAAACGACGAGGACTACGAATCAACCGGAAGCGTTGTTAAGGGCTATATTGTAAGAGAGCATTGCGAAGAGCCTTCAAATTTCAGAAGCAGATATACAATAAACGATTTTCTTAAGCAGCACGGCATAATCGGTCTTTACGACATTGACACCCGCCGCCTTACCCGTATAATCCGTGAAAAGGGCGTTATGAACGGTATGATTACCAACGAGGAGAACGTGAACGTTGAGGAGGCAGTCCGCAAGGTGAACGAGTATCAGATTGGCGAGGTAGTTCCCCTTGTTTCCGTTAAGGAAAAGCAGGAGTTCATGGCAATCAACGGAAAGTACAGGGTTGCTCTTATCGACTACGGCAACAAGCATAACATAAGGCGTGAGCTTTTAAAGAGAGACTGCGACGTTACGATTTTCCCATACGACGTTACAGCAGAGGAAATCAAGGCATTCAAGCCCGATGGAATTATGCTTTCCAACGGCCCCGGAGACCCCTCTGTAAACGTGAAATCCATTCAGACTCTGAGAGATCTTATCCCCGAACAGATACCCACCTTCGGAATATGCCTCGGACATCAGCTTTTAGCCCTTGCAAACGGAGCAAGAACAATGAAGCTGAAATACGGACACAGAGGCGCAAACCAGCCTGTTATCGACCTTGAAATAGACAGAACCTTTATAACTTCACAGAACCACGGCTATGCGGTTATCGGCGACACAGTCCCCGTTACCGCAGGTAAGGTAAGCCACATCAACGGAAACGACAAGACCTGCGAGGGCGTTCACTATACAAACGCTCCTGCATTTACAGTGCAGTTCCACCCCGAAGCATGCGGAGGTCCCCAGGATACTGCATATCTTTTCGATAGATTTATCAAGATGATGGAGGATGCAAAATGCCGTTAAGAAGCGATATTAAGAAAGTTCTGGTTATCGGCTCGGGTCCTATCGTAATCGGTCAGGCTGCCGAGTTCGACTATGCAGGCACACAGGCCTGCCGTGCATTAAAGCAGGAGGGACTTGAGGTTGTTCTCGTAAACTCAAACCCTGCAACAATTATGACAGACAAGCACATGGCGGACAGAATCTATATCGAGCCGCTTACCCTTGACTGCGTAAAGAGAATTATAAAAATTGAAAAGCCCGACAGTGTCCTTTCGACCCTTGGCGGTCAGACAGGTCTTACCCTTTCCATGCAGCTTGCCGAGGAGGGCTTTTTAGCTGAAAATAACGTAAAGCTCCTTGGAGCTAACCCCGACACTATCCACAAGGCAGAGGACAGACAGGCGTTCAAGGACACAATGGAGGAGATAGGTCAGCCCTGTATTCCTTCAAAGGTTGTTGAAACCCTTGAGGACGCAATCGACTTTACCGAAAACGACATCGGCTACCCCGTAATTATCCGTCCTGCGTTTACTCTTGGCGGAACAGGCGGCGGTATTGCCCACAATTATGATGAGCTGCACGAAATTGCAACTAACGGCTTAAGACTTTCTCCTATTCATCAGATTCTTGTTGAAAAATGTATTGCAGGCTGGAAGGAAATCGAGTTCGAGGTAATCCGTGACGCAAAGGACAACGTTATTACCGTCTGTTCAATGGAAAACTTCGACCCCGTAGGCGTTCACACAGGCGACAGTATAGTTGTTGCTCCTGCCGTAACCCTTTCCAACAGGGAATACCAGATGCTGCGTACCGCTGCGCTTAAAATAGTACAGGCTCTTAAGGTTGAGGGCGGCTGTAACTGCCAGTTCGCACTTAAGCCCGATTCCTTCGAGTATGCCGTAATCGAGGTAAACCCCAGAGTTTCCCGTTCTTCTGCTCTTGCATCGAAAGCAACAGGCTACCCGATAGCTAAGGTTGCAGCAAAAATTGCAATCGGCTACTCACTTGACGAAATTGTAAATCAGGTTACAGGCAAGACCTTTGCCTGCTTTGAGCCTGCAATCGACTACCTTGTTGTAAAGTTCCCGAAGTGGCCCTTCGACAAGTTTGTTTATGCTAAGAAGACCCTCGGCACACAGATGAAGGCAACAGGCGAGATAATGTCCATAGGCCCCAGCTTCGAGGCGGCTATGATTAAGGCAGTCCGTTCAATCGAGCTTGGTATGGATACCCTCACAAAGCCCGCTTTCACAAAGCTTACCGACGAGGAAGTTGAAAAGAAGCTGTACGACGTTGACGTTGACCGCTGCTTCTGCGTATTCGAGGCTCTTAAGCGTGGCATTTCAGTTGAAAAAATAAACGAAATCACACAGATTGACAAGTGGTTTATCTGCAAGCTCAAGAATCTTGTGGAGCTTGAAGCATGGCTTGCCGACGGAAAGCTTACACAGGAAAAGTACAATATGGCGAAGAAGTTCTGCTATCTTGACAAATCCATTGAAAAGCTTTCGGGTCAGTCAATCGAGGAATGTGGCATAAAGAAAAAGACAGCCGTTTATAAGATGGTTGATACCTGCGCGGCTGAGTTCTCCGCAGAAACTCCTTATTTTTACAGCACCTTTGACGACGAAAACGAGGCTGCTGAGTTTATTGCCCAGCACCCCACCGACAAGAAGAAGGTTATAGTTTTCGGTTCCGGTCCTATCCGTATCGGTCAGGGTATCGAGTTCGACTACTGCTCCGTACACTGCGTATGGGCGCTTAAGGAAATGGGCTATGAGGCGATTATCTGCAACAATAACCCCGAAACCGTTTCCACCGACTTCGACACAGGCGACAGACTTTACTTCGACCCCCTCACCTTTGAGGACGTTGACGCACTTCTTGCCACTGAAAAGCCCTACGGCGTAGTTGTCCAGTTCGGCGGTCAGACTGCAATCAAGCTTACAAAGCACTTGCAGGAGGTAGGCGCCAACATTCTTGGTACATCTGCGGAAAGCATTGACGCAGCGGAGGACAGAGAGCTGTTTGACGAGCTGCTTGAAAAGTGCGGAATACCCCGTCCCTCCGGCGAAACAGTATTTACTACCGAAGAAGCTCTTGCTGTGGCAGGAAGACTTGGCTACCCGGTACTTCTGCGCCCCTCCTACGTTCTCGGCGGTCAGAATATGATTATTGCCCACTGCGACAGCGACGTTGAGGAGTATATGGCAATCATCACTCAGCAGAAGCTTGAAAACCCCGTGCTTATTGATAAGTACCTTATGGGTACAGAGGTTGAGGTTGACGCAATCTGCGACGGAACCGATTTCCTTATCCCCGGAATTATGGAGCATATCGAGCGTGCAGGCGTACACTCCGGCGACAGTATCTCCGTTTATCCCGCACAGACCCTGTCCGAAAAGACAAAGCAGACAATCATTACCTACACCGAGCGCCTTGCGAAGGCTCTTAACGTAATCGGTCTTGTAAATATCCAGTACGTTGTATACAACAACGACGTTTATGTAATCGAGGTTAATCCCCGTTCTTCAAGAACCGTGCCTTATATTTCTAAGGTTACGGGCGTGCAGATGGTGGATATCGCAACCAAGATTATGATGGGTCACTCCTTAAAGGAGCAGGGCTTCAAGAGCGGGCTTTATCCCGTTGGCAAGTACGTTGCGGTTAAGGTTCCCGTATTCAGCTTTGAAAAGCTCCACGACGTTGATACACAGTTAGGACCTGAGATGAAGTCAACGGGCGAGTGCCTCGGTATTGCCCACACCTTCAGCGAGGCTCTTTATAAGGGTCTTATTGCGGCAGGATTCAAGATGTTCGACAAGGGCGGCGTGCTTATCTCCGTAAGAAATCAGGATAAGCCCGAAATTATCGAGCTTGCAAGCCGCTTTGAGAAGCTTGGCTTTGATATTTACGCAACCAGCGGTACAGCCTCAACCCTTATCAGAAATATGATTGCAACCAACTTTACCTATCGTGTAAACGAGGGTCAGGAGCCCAACATTATCTCTCTGCTTGAAAGCGGAAAGATTAATTATGTAATCTCCACCTCCGAAACAGGCAGAAAGCCTGCCCGTGAAAGCGTAAAGATGAGAAGAAAGTCGGTTGAGCGCTCAATCGCCTGCCTTACTTCCGTTGATACTGCAAACGCTCTTGTTTCCTGTATCGAAATGAAGAAGAGCATTGACGATATCGAGATGGTTGATATTACAAAAATCTGACCCGGCAAGCTATGTTCATATATTCTTGATGCATGAACATAGCTGCATACCCGTTCCTTAAAGAGGATTTTATGAAAATTGGCGAATTAAAATTCAAAAGAAGGTACAGCGCAGCGCAGGTTATCGTTGATATTTTTTCGCTTGCGGCGCTTGTCTATCTTTGCTATACTGTTTATGTGTGCAGTATTGATATTGAAAGCCTTAATGCCCTTAACCAGACAAGCAGTGACCTTTCCTTTATGGACTGGAAGCCGCTGATTATCTGGATTGTGGCGGCGGTAATCGTCTGCGGCATTTCGGTGTTCCTGCTTTTCAAAAACAGGAAAAAACCGAAAAAGCTGTTTATAAACGAAAATAACGTGGTAAAATACTGCAATATAATTGATACCTGCATTTCCTGCCTGCGGCTGCTTATTCTGCTTGCATTGTGTGAGGGCTGCTATCTTCACATGGCATCAATACTTATGCGAAACGCCGGCTTTTCGGTACAGCTTCTCTGCGACCTTGCAATAGCGGTGCTTATAGTGCTGTTCACAAGGCTTCGGCTTGAAGCAATCAGCGAAACCGAGCAGGAAAAGGCAGAGGAAAAGAAAAAGACGATAGTCGAGGATTAGCGGAGGACACGATGTCATATAAATGCGCCGAATACAAGCTTGTTGAGAAAACTGCTATTTCAGCAGGAATTTTCTCCTTTACAATTCTTTGCCCCGAGGTTGCCACATTGGCTAAGTGCGGGCAGTTTGTTCATATCCGTGTGGAAGGTTGTACGCTAAGACGCCCCATTTCAATCTGCGAGGTCAACCGCAGCAGCGGAACCATAAGAATAGTGTTTGAAATAAGAGGTTCGGGCACAGACAAGCTTTCAGAGCTTAATGTGGGCGACGACGTGGATATGATTGCGCCTCTCGGAAACGGCTTTACGGTAACGGAGCTTAGCAGTAACGAGAAAATAATAGTTGTAGGCGGCGGAATAGGCGTTCCGCCTATGCTGGAAACCGCAAAGGCTCATAAAAATGCGGTTGCCGTTCTCGGTTTCCGCAGCTACGATAAAATTATCCTTGCCTCGGATTTCAGAGCTGCAGGCGTAGAAACAATTATCTGCACCGATGACGGAAGCGTTGGCGAAAAGGGAACAATTGAGCAGCCCCTCAGAGAACAGCTTGAAAAGGGCGGGGTAGCGGCGGTTTACGCCTGCGGACCTAAGCCTATGCTTGCTGCGGTTATGTCAGCCGCTAAGCAGTACGGCGTTTTCTGTCAGGTTTCTCTTGAGGAAAGAATGGGCTGCGGCGTTGGAGCCTGCGTGGGCTGCGTTTGCCGTGTAAACCGTGGCGGAGAAGAAAAAATGCTGAGAGTCTGCAAGGACGGTCCTGTATTCAACGCAGAGGAGGTAATACTGTAATGAAAAATCTTTCTGTAAATGTTGCAGGAGTAACCTTTCCCAACCCTGTTATCGCCGCTTCGGGAACCTACGGCTTCGGCGAGGATTACACACCTCTTTACCCGCTGAACAAGCTTGGCGGAATTTCCTGTAAGGGCACAACCCTGAACGAAAAGGCGGGAAATCTTCCTCCGAGAATTGCTGAAACAAAAGGCGGTATGCTTAATTCCGTAGGACTTCAGAATCCCGGCGTAGAAGTGTTCATAAACAAGTATCTTCCTGAACTGAAAAAGAACGCAAATGTAGTAATTGCAAATATAGCAGGCGCGTCAATCGAGGACTACAAGGCGATTGCACAGCGCCTTGACTCCACGGACGTGGATATGCTTGAGCTTAATATATCCTGCCCCAACGTAAAGCAGGGCGGCGCTACCTGGGGAGCAACCTGCGAGGGCGCTGCGGCTGTTACAAAGGCGGTCAGAGCTGCCACCAAGAAGCCCATAATGGTTAAGCTTACGCCGAATGTTACGAATATTACCGAAATTGCCAAGGCGGTTGAAGCCGAAGGTGCTGACTGCCTTTCCCTTATAAACACACTTCTCGGAATGAGAATTGACATAAGAACCCGCCGCCCTATTCTCCACAATAATGTTGGCGGATTTTCGGGGCCTGCCGTTTTTCCTGTTGCAGTAAGAATGGTGTGGCAGGTGGCAAATGCCGTAAATATCGACGTTGTTGGTATGGGCGGAATTTCTACGGCAGAGGAAGCTATTGAGATGATGATGGCGGGCGCAAAGGCGATTCAGATGGGAACTGCCATTTTCACCGACCCCTATTCGCCGCTTAAGGTCATTGATGGCATAGAAAAGTATATGACGGACAATAATATTGAAAATCTCTCGGAAATCTGCGGCTCGGTTAAGCCATGGTAACAAGAATTTATATCGTGCGCCATTGCGAGGCGCTGGGAAACCTTTCGGGAACCTTTCAGGGAAGCACCGACTGCGGCATATCCCAGCGGGGCGAGCTTCAGTTAAGTCTTCTGAAAAGCCGATTTACCTCTATCCCGCTTGACATCGCCTATTCTTCGCCCCTGAAAAGGGCAAGGCTTACCGCAGAAGCGGCAGTTGGCGGTCGTGATATTGAAATAATCACCGATAACAGGATTACCGAAATCGACGGCGGCAAAATGGAGGGCGCTCCATGGGATAAGCTGGGCGAGCTTTTTCCGAAGGAAGCTGAGCAATGGTACTGCAATTTTGCGGAGTTCAAAGCGCCTGAGGGCGAAAGCGTAAGGGACGTATATAACCGTGCGGGAGAAGCGTTCATAGATATTGCAAACAAGAACAAGGGCAGCACCGTTGGAATTTTCGCTCATGGCTGCGCTATAAGAACAATCCTTTGCAGACTTAAGGGCTATCCCGTTTCGGGAATTGATAATGTGGGCTGGACGGATAATACAGGTGTAACCCTTGTGGAAATGGACGAAAATGGCGAGTTTTCGGTAATTTTCGAGAATGATATAAGTCATTTGAAAGATACCCCCGAAGCCCTGCCTTACAGACCATTTGATAAAGATAACAAATAATATTGAGAAAAAGGAGATGAGAGCCTTGTCGGAAAACAGAATGACAGTTGCAAGGGCAATGGTTGAGTGCCTCAAAGCTGAAAATGTGAAGCACGTTTTCGGCTATCCGGGCGCAGCAATATGCCCGTTTTACGATGAGCTTCTATCATCGGGTATACAGCACATACTTGTGCGCCACGAGGTAAACGGCGGCCACAGCGCCAGCGGCTATGCCCGCATAACGGGCAGACCAGGTGTATGTATCGCCACCTCAGGACCCGGCGCAACAAACCTAATAACTGCAATCGCCACCGCCTATATGGACAGCATTCCCCTGGTTGTGATAACCGGTCAGGTAAACTCCGACCAGATAGGCAGGGACGTTTTCCAGGAGGCTGATATTACCGGCTCCGCCGAGCCTTTCGTGAAGCACAGCTTTCTTGTGAAAGACCCGGAGGAGATATGCACAGCCATTAAAAAGGCGTTCTATCTTGCGGGAACAGGCAGACAGGGTCCCGTTCTTGTGGACGTGCCTATGGATGTTCAGAAGATGGAGTGCAGCTTCAACTACCCCGAAAAAATCGACATTCGTTCATATAAGCCCCGCATCGAGGGAAATAAGCCTCAGATTAAGCGTGTTGCGGATACAATCGCAAGGGCAAAAAAGCCCCTTATCTGTGCAGGCGGCGGCGTTTTTGCCTCGAACGCTATGGAGGAGCTCCAAAAATTCAGCGAGCACTGCGAAATCCCTGTAATCAACACCATGATGGGGCTCAGCAATATGGATATGTCCCACCGTCTTTACTTCGGAATGCTTGGCATGCACGGAGTAAGAGAGGCGAATTACGCTGTTGCGGGCTGTGATTTGTTTATTCTTTTAGGTGCAAGAGTTGGAGATCGGGCGGTTACTGCAATAAAGCAGCTAAGCGGTGTTGAGGTTATCCATATTGACATTGACCCCGCAGAAATCGGCAAAAATCTTCCTGCCACAACGCCGATAGTCGGCAATTTAAAGGTAATATTAAATCAGATTTTAGAAATAGCCCCCGAAATTCATCACACCGAATGGGTAGAGGAGCTTACCGCAGTTAAAAACAGAGTGGATGAAAAGCCGCTTACTGCACCAAAGGGATGCGTAAACCCGAAAGCGTTCATAAAAGAGCTGAATAGGCACATTGACGGTGACGGGGTTATCGTTGCCGACGTGGGGCAGAATCAGATATGGACTGCCAACAATATTTTCCTTACCAAGGGCAGGTTTATGACCGCAGGCGGAATGGGAACAATGGGCTATTCGCTCCCCGCCGCAATCGGCGCAAAGATAGCTGCTCCCGACAGGCAGGTTATTTCAATCTGCGGCGACGGAAGCTTTCAGATGCAGTTTATGGAGCTGGCAACTGCTGTCCAGCACGGTGTAAACGTGAAAGTAATCGTAATGGTGAATAACTATCTGGGAATGGTTCGGGAGGTTCAGGAGAACTCCTACGGAAACAGGCTTATTGCCGTTGACCTTTCGGGCAGTCCCGATTTCGAGAAAATTGCGGGTGCATACGGAATTGAGGCGGATAACGTTACGGACATCAGCGAAGCTCCCGCCGCAATCGAAAATATGCTGAAATCCGATAAGCCCTACCTATTGCAGGTGTTCGTGGGCGGTACGGAAAAGACAATTATTTAAGGTAAAGGTAATGAAGCATACAATTTCTATACTTGTTGAAAATCAGGCGGGCGTACTTGCTCGTATTGCCGGGCTTTTCGCCCGCAGAGCCTACAATATCGACAGCCTTGCGGTTGGCGTTACCGAGGACGAGCATGTTTCCCGGATAACGATTGTTGCAGACGGAAGCGACTATACCTTAGAGCAGATTTTAAAGCAGCTCAACAAGCTGATTGACGTTATAAAGGTCAGAGCCGTTCCCGAAAATGAACTGCTTACAAGGGAGCTTGTGCTGGTTAAGGTAAACTGCACACCTGCACAAAGAGCGGAGCTTATTTCAATTGCAAAAATAACCGAAGCGAAAATTTCCGACATTTCCGTAAACACAATGACCTTAGAGCTTTCCGACTACGACGCAAAGGTGAAAACCTTTGAGGAGCTTTTGCGGCCCTACGGAATAAAGGAAATCGTAAGAACCGGTACAATAGCAATCCAGCGGGGAAGCGCTTTCCTTACGTTATAGCTTTAAAGCGCATTGCGCTTAATAATAACTAAAAACTCAGAAGGAGAAAAAGAAAATGGCAAAAATTTATTATCAGGAAGACTGCAATCTTTCACTTCTCGACGGAAAGACAGTAGCCGTTATCGGCTACGGCAGCCAGGGACACGCTCATGCCCTTAACTTAAAGGATAGCGGCGTAAACGTTGTAATCGGACTTTACGAGGGCAGCAAGTCATGGGCAAAGGCTGAGGAGGCAGGTTTCAAGGTTTATACCGCTGCCGAGGCAGCAGCTAAGGCTGACATCATTATGATTCTCATTAATGATGAAAAGCAGGCTGACCTTTACAACGCAAGCATCAAGCCTAACCTTACAGCAGGCAAGGTGCTTATGTTCGCACACGGTTTCAACATTCATTTCGGACAGATTGTTCCTCCCGCAGACGTTGACGTAATTATGGTAGCGCCCAAGGGTCCCGGACACACCGTTCGTTCCGAGTACACAATCGGCAGAGGCGTTCCTTGTCTTGTTGCAGTACATCAGAACGCAAGCGGCAGAGCACTTGACATCGGTCTTGCTTATGCAGCAGGAATCGGCGGCTCAAGAGCAGGTGTTCTTGAAACAACCTTCAAGATGGAAACCGAAACCGACCTCTTCGGCGAGCAGTGCGTTCTCTGCGGCGGCGTTACAGCTTTAATGAAGGCTGGCTTTGAAACTCTTGTTGAGGCAGGCTACGACCCCCAGAACGCTTACTTTGAGTGCATTCACGAGATGAAGCTTATCGTTGACCTTATCTACAAGGGCGGCTTCAAGATGATGAGATATTCTATTTCCGATACCGCTGAATTCGGCGATTACGAAATCGGCAAGCGCATCATCACCGAGGACACCAAGAAGGAAATGAAGAAGGTTCTTTCCGAAATTCAGGACGGCACCTTTGCCCGCAACTGGATTATGGAAAACAAGATGGGCAGAGCTCATTTCAACGCTTGCAGACGCATCGAAGGCGAACACCAGCTTGAAAAGGTTGGCGCAGAGCTTAGAAAGATGTACGAGTGGAACGACGAGAAATAAGCAATTTCGGGCGGGGAATACCCCGCCCTTAATTTTTACTAAACGTCATATATTTGTCTACCCGCCGAAGGCGGGTAGACAAATATATTTAAGGCAACACCGCACAATTAACGGCTAACGCCTTTGCCGTACGCTTGCTTGCATCTTTTCCGTCATATTGCATAAATTTCGCTTGACTGGCGCCAGCCAGTCTGCACTCAATTTATACAATCTGACGAAAAATCTGACGGCGCAATCGCACGACAATAATTATGCGGTATTGCCTTAACTTAAATTCCGTACAAAGTAAAATTTGCTATATTATGAAATCACATAATTTATACAGATTTATAATAGACCTGCTTTACCCGAATATCTGCCCCTCCTGCGGCGTAAGAATAGACTATAACGGGGATTTCTGCGACTCCTGCCGTGAAAAGCTTATACCTTACAGCGGCGATTACGCAATTGAAAATGCTGACGAAACTGCCTTTTTCTGTGAGTACACAAAGGAAGTTAAGGCGATTACCCTTAAATTCAAGAAAGACCCATGCGGAAATACATATTACGCATACGCAAAGGGAATTGCCGCCGTTTTAGCGGAAAAGAAGCTGTCGGATAAGCTTGACCTTATACTTTTTGTGCCTATGACAGCGGCAGATAAACGGAAAAGAGGATATAACCAGACCGAGCTAATTGCAAAGGAGCTGCGATATATCCTTGATAAGCCCTGTTTAAATGCACTTATAAAAACGAGGGAAACCCGTTCACAGAAAAGCCTTTCCGAGAACGAGCGGCGGGAAAATGTGAAAAACGCCTTTTCGGTTAAAAGCCCCGAAAAGCTTAAGAGCAAAAATGTTCTTGTTATTGACGACGTATGCACAACAGGAAGTACCCTTGCTGAGGCGGCAAGAGCAATAAAAGCCGCAGGAGCGGGAAAGGTGTTTGCCGCAGCTTTTGCAAAAACGGTGGGTATAGCTGAAAAATGGGATAAATCCGAGGAAAATGCAGTAAATTAATATTGACTATTGCGGGAAATAATAATATAATATTTATGTAAGAGCTTATTTTTGTTTCAACAGGAGGCTTACTATGAAGATTTTTTACGACCTTAACGGCTCTCTTTATGTGAATATAACCAACCGCTGCCCCTGCGCCTGCACCTTCTGCATTAGAAAAAACGACAACACGGTTGGGGAAAACGACAGCCTTTGGCTTGAACACGAGCCGACTGTTGCTGAAATCAAGGCGGCATTTGACGAGGTTGACGCTTCAAAGTACCACGAGGCGGTTTTTTGCGGCTACGGCGAGCCTATGGAGCGACCCGACGAGCTGGTTGAAATCGCAAAGTACATCAAGG
>JBJERM010000100.1:0-6286 GCA_051882315.1 Ruminiclostridium sp. | reverse complement strand
ACACCCGATTACAGGGCAGTATCTTGAGTTTTCCAGCCCGCTTCCCGATTATTTCACTAAATTTCTTAAAAATATCTCAAACGGAAAAGATTGATTATGGATTTCAGCAAGGTTATAATTATGTCCGACCTTGACGGCACTTTGCTTGACGATAAAAAGCAGATTGCCGAAAAGGATCTGGCTGCAATAGATGAGTTTCGCAGGGGCGGCGGGATTTTTACCGTTGCAACAGGCAGAGGCTACGCTATGGCGGAAAAGGTTATAAGGCGGCTCAAAATAGACGTTCCCTGCGTTATTTTTAACGGCGCAGCGGTTTACGACTATCAGCAGGAGCGCTTTTTGTGGCACAGCGATATGCCCGACTGCTCGGTTTCTTATCTGAAAACCCTCCACAGGGAGTTTCCCGATATAGGAATTGAAATTCTCCACGAAAAAAAGGTTTACGTTACAGCCGATAATCAGACAGTTGAGGAGCACATGGCTATCGAAAGCCTTACTCCTGTTTACTGCGATATTGACAGCGTACCGAAGGGCGGCTGGCTCAAGGTTCTTATCGCTTACCCGCCCGAAAAAATCGGCAGGATAATCGAGTTTACAAAGCATAGCTGCAACGAGGGCGTAAATTGGGTGCATTCCTCTCCGATGTATTACGAAATGCTGCCCCAGGGAGTAAGCAAGGGCTCGGGCTACAAGAAAATGCTGGAGCTTACGGGAAGAACGGACTTTTTCACAGTTGCGGCGGGAGATTTCGGCAATGACTACGAAATGGTACGCACCGCTGATTTGGGTGTGGCAGTAGCTAATGCACAAGAAGAAGTAAAAAAAGCCGCAAAGCTTATTGTAGGCGATAATAACAGCGCACCAATGAGCCAGATAATAGAGTATCTTAAACAACTTTAAGTCAGGCTGACGATAAGCCGCCATCTGCGTCGTCACCCGCATAACGGCAGGCACAAAGCCTAGCCGTTATACGGCTTCCTAGCATCTGACGACTTCTCGTCACCCTTTAGTAATTCGGTTAAAAATTCAGTAAATTTAAAACGCCGCTCACAGCGGACAAGGAAAGGAAAGGTTTTATGGACGCAACACTTAAAAAGCAGTTGGAAATAACTGCAACCAAGGTCAGAATGGGCATTATCGAGGGAGTTTTCAACGCCAAGGCAGGACACCCCGGCGGCTCTCTTTCGGTAGCAGACACGCTCACCTATCTGTATATGGCAAGAATGAACGTTAATCCTGAGGAGCCTTTAATGGCGGACAGGGACAGGCTCGTTCTCTCCAAGGGACACACAGCTCCCGCCCTCTATTCCGTTCTTGCTCACCGTGGATTTTTCCCCGTTGAGGAGCTTAAGACCCTTAGAAAAATCGGTTCAAGACTTCAGGGACACCCGGTTTTAGGCAAAATCCCCGGAGTTGATATGAGTACAGGTTCTTTAGGTCAGGGCGTTTCCGCTGCCTGCGGTATGGCTCTTTCCGGAAAGATTACCAACGATACCTATAAGGTTTACGCAATCCTCGGTGACGGCGAAATTGAAGAGGGACAGGTGTGGGAGTCCGCTATGTTTGCGGCTCATTATCAGCTTGACAATCTTGTTTTCGTTGTTGACAACAACAACCTCCAGATTGACGGACCGATTACACAGGTTATGAATCCCTATCCTATCGACGAAAAGTTCGCCGCATTCGGCTGGCACGTTATCACAATCGACGGTCACGATTTTGATGCAATCGAAAAGGCGTTCAACGAGGCAGAAACCGTTGCAAATCAGCCTACTGTAATAATTCAGAAAACCGTTAAGGGCAAGGGCGTTTCCTATATGGAAAACAACGTTGCATGGCACGGCGCAGCACCCAACGAGGAGCAGTACAATATCGCCATGAGTGAGCTTAAGGCGCACCTTGAAGAGCTTGAAAAGTAATCGACAGAAAGGATAAAGATTTATGGATAAGAAAGCAACCCGTGAAAGCTACGGCGAGGGACTTGTACTTTTAGCGGAAAAGCGCCCCGACCTTGTAGTTTTAGACGCCGACCTTGCGGCGGCAACCAAGACAGGAATTTTCAAGAAGGCATACCCCGACAAGCATTTCGACTGCGGTATTGCAGAGGCTAATATGATGGGCGTTGCGGCAGGTATCGCAACCACAGGAAAGCTTGTTTTTGCAAGCTCCTTTGCTATGTTCGCCGCAGGCAGAGCCTTTGAAATCGTAAGAAACAGCATTTGCTACCCCAACCTTAACGTAAAAATCGGCGCAACCCACGCAGGCATTTCCGTAGGCGAGGACGGCGCTTCCCACCAGTGCAACGAGGATATCGCCCTTATGACCGCTCTCCCCAATATGACGGTTATAAACCCCGCCGACGACGTTGAAGCAAAGGCGGCTGTGCTTGCTATGGCTGACTTTGTAGGTCCCACCTATATGCGCTTCGGACGTCTTGCGGTTCCGGTTTTCAACGACCCTGCAACCTACAAATTCGAGGTAGGAAAGGGAATCCAGCTTAAGGACGGCAAGGACATTACAATCGTTGCTACCGGTCTTATGGTTGCGGAAGCAATCGAGGCAGGAAAGGCGCTTGCTGAGCAGGGCATTGACGCGAGAATTATCAACATCCACACAATCAAGCCTATCGACCGTGATATTATTGCAAAGGCGGCAAGAGAAACAGGAAAAATCGTTACCGTTGAGGAACACAGCGTAATCGGCGGACTTGGCTCTGCGGTTGCAAATGTTGTTACCGAGGAATACCCTGTTCCCGTTATAAAAATCGGCGTAAAGGACTGCTTCGGACACTCCGGTCCTGCGGCGGCTTTATTAAAGGAGTTCGGTCTTTGTGCAGAAAATATTGTTGCTGTTACAAAGGCGGCTCTCGGAAAGTAATTTTATAGTAAACGTCATATATTTTTCTACCCGCCGAAGGCGGGTAGAAAAATATACCTGACTCAAATTCCTCTCAAAGCAGAATAATCTTTGTCGTTTACTATCAATAGAAAAAAAGTCACTCTCTTTTCGGGAGTGACTTTTTTGTGCAGTAAGTTTTTATTCCTTACCGCTGACAATCTTATAATACCTCTTTGAGGTTATAATATAATACTAAGGCAACACCGCACAATTAACGGCTAACGCCTTTGCCGTACGCTTGCTTGCATCTTTTCTGTCATATCGCATAAATTTCGCTGGACTGGTGACATATACAATCTGACGGCGCAATCCCACGACAAAATTATGCGGTATTGCCATAAATTTTATTTCATCAATTGCAGAAATGAAACTTTGCATTAAACTATTGCCCAAAAAGGTATAAATCAGAATTTGCGGCGGATATTAAATAAAGGTTTCTGAAAAACAAAAAGGAGTGCTGTTTATGAAAAAATTTACCTATACAATAAAAGACGAAATCGGAATCCACGCAAGACCTGCGGGACTGCTTGCAAAAAAGGCAAAGGAATTTGAAAGCACAGTTATGCTTGACAAGGGCGGAAAGACTGCGAATGCAGCAAAGCTTATCGCCGTTATGGGGCTTGGGGTAAAATGCGGGGATACTGTAACCGTAACGGTTGAGGGCGCAGACGAGGAGCGGGCAGCTGCGGAAATGGAGAGCTTCTTCTCTGAAAATCTCTGATAAAGGAGCGGCAGATATGAAGAAATACGTTGGCAAGGGCGTTTACGGCGCAGTTGCAATAGGCAGGATTTCCATTTTCAGCAAGAACGACGCCCTTGTTTCAAGAGTGCGGATTGAGGACGTAAAGGCGGAAATCGCAAGGGTAGAGGCGGCTGAAAAGGAAGCCTCCCAGCAGCTTTCTGCAATATACGAAAAGGCGGTTAAGGAGGTAGGCGAAACCAACGCCGCAATTTTTGAAATTCACCGTATGATGCTTGAAGACGAGGACTATAACGAGTCAATCCGAAACATTATCGAAACCCAGCAGGTAAACGCAGAATACGCCGTTGCTGTTACAGCGGATAACTTTGCGGAAATGTTCGCCGCCATGGAGGACGCCTATATGCAGGCGAGAGCTGCCGACGTAAAGGATATTTCCAACCGCATTATAGCAAATCTGAGCGGTGCAGCTTCGGGGCTTACGGAGGAAAGCGACAGAATGATAATCTGCGCCGATGACCTTGCTCCAAGCGAAACCGTTTCCCTTGACAAGGACAAGGTGCTTGCCTTTGTAACCGCCCACGGCTCCTCCAATTCCCACACCGCCATACTTGCCCGCAATATGAATATTCCCGCCGTAATCGGAGTGGGCGATGAATTTATTAATGCAGTAAAAAACGGCGATGAGGCTATTGTTGACGGATTTACGGGGGAAATTTTCGTAAATCCAGACAATGAAACGAGAGAGCGGCTGCTGAAAAAGCAGTCGGAGGATATAAATAAAAAGCGGCTTTTGCAGGAGCTTAAGGGCAAGGAAAATATAACCCTTGACGGAACAAAAATAAACATCTATACCAACATAGGAAGCATTGACAATATCGGAGCAGTACTGCTCAACGACGCAGACGGGGTAGGGCTGTTCCGAAGCGAATTTCTGTACCTTGAAAACAGGGACTACCCCACAGAGGAGCAGCAGTTTATCGCCTACAAGCGGGTTCTTGAAAGTATGGCGGGGAAGAAGGTTATTATCCGTACTCTGGACATAGGAGCAGATAAGCAGGCGGATTATTTCAACCTGCAAAAAGAGGAAAATCCCGCCCTCGGCTACCGTGCAATCAGAATTTGCCTTACCCGCCCCGAAATTTTCCGAACACAGCTCAGAGCCCTTTTCAGAGCCTCGGTTTACGGAAATTTAGGCATAATGTTCCCCATGATAACAAGCGTTTCCGAGGTAGAGCAGGCGCTTCTGATATGCGGGCAGGTCAAAGATGAGCTTAAGGAGAGCGGCATTGAGTTTTCGGACAAAATTGAAATCGGTATAATGATAGAAACTCCCGCCGCCGCTGTAATAAGCGATAAGCTTGCGCCCCTTGTGGACTTTTTCAGCGTAGGCACCAACGACCTTACCCAGTACACCCTTGCCTGCGACAGGCAGAACCCGCAGGTGGAGCAGTTCTGCGACACTCACCACGAGGCAATACTCCGCCTTATCGAGCTGAGCGCAAAAAACGCCCACGCAAAGGGGAAATGGATAGGGATTTGCGGCGAGCTTGCGGCTGACACCTCGCTTACAGAAACCTTTCTGCGAATAGGGATTGACGAGCTTTCGGTTTCGCCCTCTTTCGTCCTGCCCCTGAGAGATAAGGTAAGAAAAATAGACCTGAGAAAATAATTTTGCTCTTTTTTGCAGCAGCTTTTTTTCGCAAACAATTGCAATCCGCCGAAATATGTGGTAATATATTTCTGTCAGGAGCCGCTTTGCGGAAAAGGAGCATTGATGAAAAAGTTTATTTTCAGCGCAAGAGTTAAAAAGACAGGCGAGGAGTTTACCTTTACCTTTGACGACCTTTACGGCTACGAGGGAGAAACCGAGGGCGTATTTATCCGCCGCAGTATCGGAAAAATCAGAACTCCCGAGGCTCTGGTGAAGCTCGGCTATCCCGAGGAGACAGAGGACTATATTTCCGAGCAGCTTAATTTCAATTCGGGCAGCGATTTCAAGGGAATGAACCCCGACATTGAGATATACGACGTAAAGGTGATAGAGGAATAATTAAAAGCGGGATAAACTCTTCGTCAATCCCGCTTAATGTTATTTTAAAAGAAATTCCGCCGGTACAGACTTTGTAAGCCATACGCCGTTTTCCGACAGGTAGAACTTATAGCCCTGTCTTGACATATCGCCGCTTGCAACCCGATAAACGAAAGGCGTTCCCCGCCTTTTGCCAACCTTAATCGCTGTTTCCTCGTTTGCCGAAAGATGAACATACAGCCTTTTCATAGGCAGAAGTCCTTTTTTGTCGATTGAAGCAATATTCGTCTCGCAGGTGCCGTGGTAGAGGTATTCGGGCGGCTTAGCTTCCGTCAGCTCAACGTCAACAGGTATGGAATGACCCTGATTTGCACGGATAAGGGTTTTATCCTCGTTGAAGGAGTAGCGCTGCTTTTCGTCCCTTCTTACTATCTCTTCCAGCGTTTCCATTGTAAGAGGTCGGGTCTTGCTTACGCCTGCAATAAGCTCCGGAACCTTTGCCCAGCCGTGCTCGTCAAGCTCTATTCCTATCACCTGAGGCTTATGGCGTAGAATAAGGGCGATGAATTTGCTTGTTTCCGTAAGGGACATATATTGCACCTCCTTTTTAAGGCTTTGAGGTGAGTACACACTGATTATAGCATACGGAGCGCAGA
>JBJERM010000099.1:0-6347 GCA_051882315.1 Ruminiclostridium sp. | reverse complement strand
AGCCTAGCCGTTATGCGGTTTCCTAGCATCTGACGATTTCTCGGCAGCCTGAAATATAACTTTTTCGACAAACTGGGAGCCGCCTCCTCCCATACGCTGAAATCCCCTATAACCGCAAAAATACCCTCTCCTTTTCAGAAGAGGGTATCCTTTTCTATTGATTTTTTACCATTTCATACTGCTTTTGCTGACCACAACTACCTTTTCGGTGGTAATCTCGTTTACTTCAAAGTCGCTGTTAATCGTCTTTTCAAAAGCTATCACTTCCATAGCTGCGTCGCTGAAGGTTCCGTCGGCGTTTACCGCCTTGTCGCCCTCTTCGGTCCTTAAGTAGGTAACGTTATTCTTCGTGCCTACCATAACATAACCGCCATCTGTGGGAACAAGATTTCCGCTGAATACGTCCATCACAACGGAATTTTCTCCGTCTGATACGATAAAGCTTTCAAAGGATGGACTGCGCTTAACCTTGCAGATAGCCTCAAACGCCGAAATTTCCCTGATTTCTCCGTTGTTGCAGCTGAATGCATACAGCGAGGACTTTACGTTGTCGTCGGAAATTACAAGGTACAGGGTGTCGTTATAATATCCCGCAAGGGATACCGCCGCTTCCTGTTCAATAAGCGGTCTGAATGCAAGCCCTGTTTCGGCGCTCATTAATACCTCGTAAATGTAGGTGTTTGAGCCCATAACAGCCTTGATGAAGTATTTATTTGCTGAAGGACTGTAATGGATTGTGCCTATTTCGGCTGCACCTAAGTTTACGCTTGCGTCGTAAGCATAGGCTGTTCCGTTGTTTGTGTCTATTACAGCAACCATATTGCGTAAGCCATCTGCTCCGCAGCCTGTAAGAATAACAGTATCGCTGTCGGAATAGGTTATCTTCGGGTTGCTGAGTTCAAATACCTGAGCGGGGTGTTTGTCGGCGATTACACCGCCGAGAGTGTAAACATAAACCTCGTTTTTGGTAAGGACAACCGCATAATCGCCCGAAAGGAAGGTTTCGAGGGAATTTTCAACGTTAAGCTGATAAATTTCGGTCATAAGTCCGATTTCGCCTGCATTGCTTATTTCCGTAACAGGAACCTCAGTTTCGGTGGTGGTTACGGTGGTCTCCTCGGGAACAGGCTCTTCCTCTTCCTCGTCTAAATCCGGGTCGTCAAGCTCAGGCTCGGTGGTTTCGGGAGGAACAACGGTGCTCTCCTCGGACTCGCTGACTTCTGTAACGTCTGCGTCAACAATCTCCTCGGAGGTGGGAACAGAGGTTTCCTGTTCAAAGGAGAAGGGAGTTGTAATAATTGTAGCCTGGGTTTCCGTAGTCTTTACGGGCAGGTCGCTGATAAGCGGGTCGCAGTCGTCGATAGAAACGGGCACAAAGGTTTCGTCGTTTATATCCGCAGAACCAAGCTCCGCAAGATAAATGCAGGATAAGTCCTGAATATCACGGTAGTGGCTTGCGAAAGCGCACAGCTTAGCGCCGATTATCTCCTTGCTGTCCCCTTGCTCCAGGGCGTATTCCCGTATCTCATCGGCATTGCTTATAACATCGTTTGCAAAGTACAGCCTTGCTATGGAAATATCGGCTGAATCCGCAACAGCGGATAATGAAACCATCATATCGCTGTAACAGACAGGCTCGTTGAAGGTGATATAAATGTCAACAGGCTCTTCCTCAAGAGCAGCTGCGCTGTAATAGTTCTGCTCCGCCTCACGAAGGCGCTGGGAAGCTGAAAGAACGGTGTTTGGAGAAACGGTTATATCAACGTCCGGGGACTTGCCGTTCGTAAAGGCAACCGCACCCACCGTAACCGCAACAGCCGCAGCTACTCCCGCAGCAGGCTTCCAGTAGGTCTGCCATGCAGGCCGCTTTGCCTGTTTAATGGCGTTAAGGCGTATCTGCTCTTCGTTCAGAGCGTATTTCTGCATAAGTTCCTTGTAAAAATCGCTTGTGTTCAAAGGCCGTTCCTCCTTCCCTGTTTATTTTTAGTATGTGCAGTACTGCAAAAAGAGATACTTAAAGCGACTGTTGCCGCCTTTGGCAGTCTGCTTTACGGACAGCCGCCGATTAAAGATTGAATTTCTTCTTCTGCCGTTCGATTGTGCGGTAAAGCTTGTTTTTAACCGTTGAAAGGTTCATTCCGAGGCTTTTAGCCACCTCGTCAAGCTTCATATCGCAGACGAAATGCAGATAAAAAATTCTTCCGATAACCGGGTCGTCCTTTGCAATATCGTCAAAAATCTGCTTTGCCACAAGCTCGTTGCAGAGTACGTCCTCAAGATTTTTCTGCTCTCTGGACATTTCCGCCTCGATTGCCACCATCTGCTCCTCGGAATAATCCGCAAAGGAGGTGGCGGAGCTGTGCTTTTTTATAAAGGCAAAGTAGTTCTTACATTCAAATTTAGCAATGTTTATAACGAAAGCTTCCGCATTTTCAATATCTGCGCAGCCCTTTTTGGCGATGCGCTGGTAAAATCTTGCGTAAATGTTCTGGATAATATCCTCGGATTCCTGAATACTGCCGCATTTGCTTACGACATATCTGGAAACCGAAGAGAAGGTTTCTTTATAAACGCTGTTAAAATAGGCGTCAAGCGCGTCATTTCCCAAAAAGGTCACCTCGCTTTGCTGCCCTACACTTAAGTAGCAGGGATTTTCAGTAAAAAAGTTTCAGATTTTACAAAAAAGTTACAGGTAATTTTTACCAAATCTTTATCTGCTTTTTGGCGCAGCGGCAGAATTTCCGCCGCAGGATTGTTGAAAATAACGAAAAAATAGCAGTAGCCGGAGAAAAGACCTGCCTCAGACAGGGATTTGGGCACAAAAACCGTCCTTCAAAGCACAAAATAGCCCTGCCCTTTATACAAACGCACCCCGACTCTGAACAGTCGGGGTGACGCCGGCTTCTCTTTTTCACTCCCATTTGCCCGAAAGGACGGTGAGCGTCAACGCCGTCAATGGCGTCCTTATAAACCTTGCAGGGGTCCTTTGAACGCAGGCGTTTAGCCGCCGAAAAGCGCCTTTACCGCCGACCCATATTTCTATAATGGGGTTTTACGGAAAGTTTTATGCGCTTAAGGCTCGGGGCGCTAAGAAAGCAGCTATGGTTATATAACGCAGAAGCGATATATACGGATTTTTATTCCCCTATTGTAATTGCCTCGGGGAAGATATTCTTGCTTTCTTCCTTGTTCAAGAAGGTTGTGCTTACATAGCCCTGGATAATTGCGCCGTCGCTTACTGTAATTGTTGAGGCGCTTATGTCGCCGAATACAACAGCGTCGCTCTTAAGCTCCGCCTTCCCCGTTATATCAAGATTTCCCTTGATTTTGCCGTTTACATTTGCGTATGTAGAGGTAAGGTCGCCGATAAGAAGGGTGTCACGCTCCATATATGCGTTGCCCTTCATCTGCATATTGCCCTGAATCTGTGAGGTTCTCATCTTTGCGTTGTTGCAGGCTACGTTGCCCACAATTTTTCCGTTAAGGTCGATATCCTTTGTGGTTTCAACGTTGCCCTTGATGTTTCCGTCTATGCTCATATTTGCGAAAGAACGTATATTTCCGTCAACAACCGTGTTCTTTGAGATAATCGTGGTTTCGTTATCGTCTGCGGGAGACTGGTAGCGGGCAGTAGTAAAGGAGCTGGGCTGCTGATAACCTCCACGGTTCTCCTGCCTGCTTTGCGCCGAAGCTGCGGAATACCCGCCTCCGAAGCCGTAATCTCCGAAGTCCTCGCTTTGTGAAGAAGCGCCGCTTTCGGGAGCGCTGTCCGAGGTACTCTCAAAGGAGGTCTCGCTGAAGGCGCTTTGTCTGCGGCTGTACTCCTCCGCAGCGGCAGCAGCTCTCTTTTCAATCTCGTCAAAGGAATCCTCCGGCTCCTGCTGCTTCTCTGCCCCCAGATTTCCCACCGGCGAAAATTCAGAGGTATCCTCTGCGGCTACGGCATTTCTCATTCCGTCAATGGACTTGTCCCGTCTGCCCTCGTCCTTTCCGCCTCCTGCAAGCTCTCTTACCGCCTGTGAAAAGTTTTCTTTTATACCCATAGCTTTTTACCATTCCTTTCATCAGACCGGCGATAAAGCACCGTCTGCTTCGTCAACCACATAATGGCAGGCACAAAGCCTTGCCATTATGTGGTTTCCTCGCATCCGGCACTTTCTCGCCGGTCTGAAACTTCGATTTAAGACATTAAGTTTCAGTAACGCAATTTCAGAACTGTATCGGCTTTACGTTTTCCGTAAGGGGCTTAAGCTTATACCCCCGCTGGTCGCTTATCAGCGCTCTTATAATATCCTCAAGCACAAGCACCGTTCCGTAGCCGCCGTTGTAGTCGTGCATAAGAATTACGGCACGGTTTGCTTCTGCTGTTTCGTTAAGAACCGTGTTGTACATCTCCGTCCAGGTTGCTCCCAAGGCGTCCCTGCTGTCAACGTTCCAGTCGAAGTAGATAAAGCCCCGCCTTGTCATTTCGGCGATAAGCTCCTCGCTTATATCCCTGTTGAAGTCGTTTATGCTGCCGCCGGGGAAGCGGAACAGCCTGCACTTAATTCCCGTAGCCTCATAGATACGGTTATAGGCAAGCTCAAAGTCGCTTAAATAATCCTCAACGCTTGCATAAATATCGTTGTAGACGTGGCAGGCGGTATGAACGCCGATTGTGTGGCCTGCGTCGGCAATTTTGCGAAGCCTTGCGGCGCACTCCTCCGTTCCGTCGGGAACAACAAAGAAGGTTGCCTTTATATCGTACAAATCAAGATAATAGAGTATATTTTCGGTGTATTTAGAGGGACCGTCGTCGAAGGTGAGGTAAACGCAGTCCATATCGGCGTCATAGACAATATCCGTTGCTCCCTCGGCGTAAAGCCCGGGGAACATTCTCTGATATGCGGGAACAGCCTCGTCGGGAGCGTCCTTTTCATCGCCGTCATCAGCGGTAGTTACGGGAACTGCGTTTATAACTCCGCCGGAGGAGGCTTCCGCCGAATCCGACCCTTCCCTGAGTCCTGCCGCCTGTGCGTATCTTGCTCCGTCGTAGCCGTAGAGCAGCTTTAAAAACTCGTCCTTTTCTGCAAGAGCCGTCTTGTAAAGCTCCATAAGCTCCTCAGGAGTGTAGCTTTCCTTGCTGCCGTTAAGGCGTAAAGCGCCGACTTCCTGCCGAAGCTCTGCTATTTCCTGCTCCTGCTCATTCTTCTGAACAGAAAGGACTCCGCAGATAACGCAGGGTACTATTATTAATAATGCAATTACTGCAATTATAAGATGCTTGAAGAATCTTACGCTTCCGAAATACAAGTACCCGCCTCCCGCAGAAATGTTAAGACCGGCAGTCTGCCTCAGCTTGTAGAAAAAGTCAATTCTCAGGCTGTCGAGAAGCCGTCAGATGCTAGGAAGCCGTATAACGGCTAGGCTTTGTGCCTGCCGTTATGCGGGTGACGACGCAGATGGCGGTTTATCGACAGACTGGGGCATAAGCCTGCCTTTTTGTTTACACATATATCTTATAATACCTTAATATTCCCCGATTGTCAAGTAATTTTCATCAAATCCGGCGGTTTATCGGAAAATTTGAAAAAAATATCATAAAATCGGGAAATATGCAGAAAATAGGAAGGCTTTACTAAAGATAGCATAATCCGCCGGTTTTATCTTACTGCCAACAAAAAATTTTCAAAAACTATTGCAAAAGCGCGAAATATAGTTTATAATAAGTATGTATTGCGGTTGTCTATGTACAGGAACCGCAGCCCTTGAACAGGGGAAAAACAAGAAGGGAGCTTTAAAAGCATGAGTTGTTCATATTCACATGAAGTTGAAAAAATGTGCGTGGTTGCAAAAGGACCCAAGCACGGTCCCGCTCCGATTCCGGAAGAAGGAAAGTGGGTTAAGCCCTACCAGATTACCGACATCAGCGGTCTTACACACGGCGTAGGCTGGTGCGCACCCCAGCAGGGAACCTGCAAGCTTACACTTAATGTTAAGGATGGTATCATTGAGGAAGCCCTTGTTGAGACAATCGGCTGCTCCGGTATGACCCATTCCGCTGCTATGGCAGGCGAAATTTTACCCGGAAAGACTCTTCTCGAGGCGCTTAACACAGACCTCGTTTGCGACGCTATCAACGTTGCTATGAGAGAGCTTTTCCTCCAGATTGTTTACGGACGTACCCAGACAGCTTTCTCCGAGGGCGGTCTTCCTATCGGTGCAGGTCTTGAGGACCTTGGCAAGGGACTTCGTTCTCAGGTTGGTACAATCTTCTCCACAAAGGCTAAGGGCGTTCGCTATATGGAAATGGCAGAAGGCTACATCACCTCTATCGGTCTTGACGAAAACAACGAGGTTATCGGCTA
>JBJERM010000098.1:0-6358 GCA_051882315.1 Ruminiclostridium sp. | reverse complement strand
AGTAAATATTAAGCTTACCGGTAAGCTTAACGACTGGGTTTCCGCAAAGGACGTCATTTTAAAGGTTTTACAGACTCTTTCCGTAAAGGGCGGCGTTGGTAAGGTTATGGAATACTCCGGCGAGGGAGTAAAGTACCTTTCCGTTCCCGAAAGAGCAACTATTACAAATATGGGCGCAGAGCTTGGCGCTACAACCTCTATTTTCCCCTCCGACGAAACAACGAGAGCCTTCTTAAAGGCACAGGGCAGAGAAGAGGTCTATGTTCCGCTGGCGGCTGACCCGGACGCAGTTTACGACAAGGTTGTTGAGATAAATCTCTCCGAGCTTACACCTCTTGCTGCCTGTCCCCACAGCCCCGACAACGTCAAGACCCTTGACGAAATCGGCGCAATCAAGGTTGACCAGGTATGTATTGGCTCCTGCACAAACTCCTCCTTACAGGATTTACTTAAGGTTGCACATATCTTAAAGGGCAAGACAGTTCACCCCGACGTAAGTCTTGCAATTGCTCCCGGTTCAAAGCAGGTTTACAATATGATGGCGCAGTGCGGCGCACTTTCCGACCTTATTGACGCTGGCGCACGTATTCTTGAATGTGCCTGCGGTCCCTGCATCGGTATGGGACAGTCCCCCAACTCAAAGGGCATTTCACTTCGTACCTTCAACAGAAACTTTGAGGGCAGAAGCGGAACTAAGGACGGACAGATTTACCTCGTTTCCCCCGAAACTGCTGCAATTTCCGCAATTACAGGCGTACTTACCGACCCCAGAACAATCGGCGCAATGCCGCCCTATGTAATGCCCGAACGCTTTGCAATCAACGATAATATGGTTACTCCTCCCGCTTCTCCCGAGGAGGCAGGAAGCGTTGAGATTTTAAGAGGCCCCAACATCAAGCCCTTCCCTGTAAACAGCCCTCTCTCCGAAACAATCGAGGCAGGCGTTACCTTAAAGGTAGGGGACAACATCACCACCGACCACATTATGCCCGCAGGCGCAAAAATTCTCCCCTTACGTTCAAATATCCCCGCAATCTCAGAGTACTGCTTCACGGTTTGCGATGAAACCTTCCCGAAGCGTGCTAAGGAAGCGGGCAAGTCAATAATCGTAGGCGGCTCAAACTACGGACAGGGCTCTTCAAGAGAGCATGCGGCTCTTGCGCCTCTGTACCTTGGCGTAAAGGCGATTATCTGTAAGTCCTTTGCCCGTATCCATAAGCAGAACCTTATAAATAACGGTATCCTGCCCCTTACCTTCGTAAACGAGGCGGATTACGATACTATCGACCAGGGCGACAGCCTTGAAATCCCGAATGTTAAGGCGGCTATTGAGAACGGCTCAGAGATAATCGTAAAGAACGTTACAAAGGGAACCGAAATCAAGACCACTCTTGAGCTTTCCGAAAGAGGCAAGGGAATGATTTTAGCAGGCGGACTGCTTAATTTCACAAAGAACGGCAAATAATCCGAAAGAACGAAAAGAACAAAGAAAGTGATGACAATGAAGATAGCTCCTAAAGGCGGCTATCCGACAGGAAAGGAAAAGAAAATGGCTAAAATTGAAATGAAAACCCCTCTCGTTGAGATGGACGGAGACGAAATGACCAGAATTATCTGGAAAATGATAAAGGACATTCTTATCTGCCCTTACGTTGACCTGAAAACCGATTACTACGACCTTGGACTTGTTCACAGAAACGAGACCAACGACCAGGTTACTATCGACAGCGCTAATGCCACAAAAAAGTACGGCGTTGCGGTTAAGTGCGCTACAATCACACCTAACGCACAGAGAATGACCGAGTATTCCTTAAAGGAAATGTGGAAGTCCCCTAACGGAACAATCCGTGCAATTCTTGACGGTACCGTTTTCAGAGCACCCATTATCGTTAAGGGTATCAACTCCCTTATCCCCACCTGGAGAAAGCCTATAACAATTGCACGTCATGCTTACGGCGACGTTTACAAGAACACCGAAATGAAGGTTCCGGACGGCAGCAAGGCTGAGCTTGTTGTTACAGACGAAAACGGCAAGGAAACCCGCCAGCTTATCCACCAGTTCAAGGGCAGCGACGGTATCATTCAGGGTCTTCACAACATAAACGCAAGCATCGCCTCCTTTGCAAGAGCCTGCTTCAACTTCGCAATTGATACAAAGCAGGATTTATGGTTTGCAACAAAGGACACGATTTCAAAGAAGTACGACCACACCTTCAAGGATATTTTTGCAGAGATTTACGAAACCGAATACAAGACAAAGTTCGAGGAAGCGGGAATTGAATACTTCTACACTCTGATTGACGACGCAGTTGCAAGAGTTGTACGCTCCGAGGGCGGATATATCTGGGCCTGCAAGAACTACGACGGCGACGTTATGTCGGATATGGTTGCAACAGCCTTCGGAAGCCTTGGTATGATGACCTCCGTTCTCGTTTCCCCCGAGGGAATCTACGAGTATGAGGCAGCTCACGGCACTGTTACAAGACATTACTACAAGCACTTAAAGGGCGAGGAAACCTCCACAAACTCCGTTGCAACAATATTTGCATGGACAGGCGCTCTCAAGAAGAGGGGAGAGCTGGACGGAATACCCGAGCTTTCACGCTTCGCAGAAAACCTTGAAAAGGCAACAGTTCAGACAATCGAGGAGGGCGTTATGACAGGCGACCTTTATATCCTGTCATCTCTTGAAAACAAGCGCAAGGTAAATACCGAGCAGTTCCTCCTTGAAATCAACGAGCGTCTCAAGGCTATGATGTAATTATCAGGCTGTCGATAAACCGTCATCTGCGTCTGTCAACTCGTCATCGCTTTGTATGGCGGCGTCCGTGCCGCCCTTGGGCGATGACTATGTTGCCTCCTGCAACCACATAACGGCAGGCACAAAGCCTAGCCGTTATGCGGTTTCCTAGCATCTGACGATTTCTCGCCAGCCTGAAATATAGCTTTTCGACAAGCAGGTAATTATATCGCATATACCCATTGGAAAGAGAAAGGTCGCGCAAATGGCAAAGAGCAATAAAATTTCAAATTCGGTCATAAGGCGGCTCCCACGATATTACAGGTTTTTAGGGGAGCTGCTCAGGGAGGGAACAAACAAGATTTCGTCAAGGGAGCTTGCTGAGAGAATGAGGCTTACCGCCTCCCAGATTCGGCAGGACCTTAACTGCTTCGGCGGCTTCGGTCAGCAGGGCTACGGCTACAACGTTTCTGAGCTTAGAAACGAGATAGGCTCTATCCTCGGAGTTGACAAGCAGAGGAAAACAATACTTATCGGCGCAGGAAACTTAGGAAAGGCGATAGCGCTACATATCAACTTTGAGAAGTACGGCTGCAGGCTCTGCGGAATTTTCGATTCGGACGAAAGCGTAATCGGTACGGAGCTTGGAGCAAACAAGATTATGAGCGTTGAAAAGCTGTCCGAGTTCTGCCGCCAGAACCAGCCCCAGATTGCAATTCTTTGTATCCCGAAATCTGCGGCGGCGCAGGTCTGCGAGCTGCTGATTAATCTTGGAGTAAGAGCGTTCTGGAATTTCTCCCACTACGACATAAATCTTGAATACAGCGACATTGTTGTTGAAAATGTTCACCTGGGCGACAGCATACTTGCACTTTGCTATGGCGTGAATAATATGACGGAAAAGGAATAAAAAAGGAATAAAAAGAAAAGGGACTGCTGCAGCGAGTGCTGCAACAGTCCCTTTTACTTATTGCCTTATAATCTCAAAGGAAGGCTCTTTTGTGCTGCTCTTATATATCTGAAGCAGATTTGAGTCGGTGATGTTATCGCCGATATAAATTCTTGTAAGTCCTGTTTCCTCGTCGGTTTTCAGAGCAAATGCACTCGGCGCAATACTTTGCACGCTGTCAGGCAGGGTAAATTCCCGTCCCTTATAGCCTGCCGTAACAAGATAGAGGGTTTTCATATCGGCAGTATAGATACAGCCGTCAACAACCGTATAGTATGGATTTTCGGGGCTTATATCGAACTCGGTATTTACTCCGCCGATATACTTTCCTAAATTCTCCTCGTAAAAGCCTGCGGGGAGATATACCTTCGTTAGAGAAGGACTTGCGCAGACGCTTAATTTTTCGCTATCCTCCTGCTTTGTAAAGCCTGTAAGCTTTTCGGGAAGTCTTATTTCGCTTATATTGCAGTTTGCAAAAACTCCGTTCTCGCTGATGTCGGTAACGCTGTCGGGGATAGTAATTTTCGTAAGTCCCGAATTCATAAAGGCTTTGGCGTTGATTTTTTCAAGTCCTTTGGGCAGGACCATTTCGGTTATGTTCTTGCAGTTTGCAAAGGCATAAGCTTCGATTTCCTTTAATCCCGCAGGCAGAGCGGAAATGCTTATATTTGTGTTCCGGAAGGCATAATAACCGATTTTTGTAATATTGTCGTGCATTACAATTTCTTTAAGCCCCGAACTCTGAAAACATTCATTGGGGATTTCGGTTATGCCTTCGGGAATTACTATTCTTTCAATCTTAGTGTATGCAAATGCGCCGGAGTCCAAGTACTCCAGATTTTCGGGCAGGGTTACAGAGGAAATATTTGTGTAATAAAACGCCCGGCTTCCTATATACCTAAGATTTTCCGGCAGCTCGATTTCAGTTATGCCGTTACAATAATAAAAACTCTTGTCGCCGATTTTTTCAATCGAGGCGGGCAGCTTTATTTCTTTCAATTCTGTGTATTCAAATGTACTGCTCTGGATTTCGGTAAGTCCATCGGGAAGGTTTATCTTTGTCAGAGACATACATCTTGAAAAAGCAGACCCGCCTATTTTTTTACAGTTTCTTGGTATTTCAACATCTGTAAGAGCAGAACATCGGTAAAACATCGCAGCGGGTATTTCCGTTAAGCTTTCGGGAAGCACCGCTTTTTTCAGCTTTGAGCAGCTATCGAAGGCGGAATACCCTATGTATTTTATGCTGTCGGGGATAGTAATTTCTGTAAGGGCGGTACAATTGGAAAAGGCATATTCCCCTATTTTTTCAAGACCTTCGGGAAGCTCAATGCCAACAAGGCTTTTACAGCCTTCAAAGGCATTGTTTCCGATTACTGCAACAGAAGAGGGAAGATTAACGCTTTCAAGCTTGTAGTTGCTGTAAAAAGCCTTTTCTCCGATTTCCGTTACGCCCACGGGAATTACAACGGATTTGAGTGTTTTACTGGAAGCAAAGGCGCTTTCGCCGATACAGCGAACCTCTGCGCCCATAATTTTTTCGGGGATAACAACCTTTTCCTCTTCTCCGTCATAGGACAGGATTTTCGCACAGCCGTCAACAATTTCCACCGTAAAGCTATCCTCGCTTGTGATTGTGGCGGCGGTTATATCGGTTTCGGCGGGGATTTTCTGACCGATTTTAAGTGTTGGCAGCATAACTGCCCCGAGAATAACCACAGCCGCCGCAATAGAGCCGAAAAGAGTGTAAAGTGCCGATGGTTTTCTTTTTTGCGGAATATGACGGATGCTGACAGGGTGAGAGCAGAGTACAGAATCGCTGTCAGGGTTTACAATAATATAAGCCGCCGCTTCATTGGTAAATTTTTCATCAATACCGGAGATTATTCCGATAATTTTCTTCTTTTTCAAAGCATAACGCTCCTTTCCTTAAGATAATCGTAAAGCCGCTTTCTCATTCTGCAAAGCCGTGTTCGCACCGTTCCTGCGGGAATTTTAAGGGAAACGGAGATGTCCTCTGCGCTTTCGCCGTAGTAGTACCGAAGAACGAAGGCAACTCTGTCGGTTTTGTCTGCGGCGGCGAGAAAATCGTTGATATACCGTGCGGTTTCCTTTTCGTCAAAAATCCGCTCCACGTTCACATCCGAAGGGAATGCGTCGCTGAGCTCTGCACAGATATTGTCTATCCCGCCCCGCCTTTTGGTGTGGTTTGCGTTTAGTCTGTTTATTGCAGTATTCCTTGCCGCACGGCTTATGTATGCCGGGAGGTTTTCGGGATTGGCGGGAGGGATACTGTTCCATAGCTTAAGGCAGACGTCGCTTAAGCACTCCTCAGCGTCGCTTCTGCTGCCAAGGATATTTTCCGAAAGCTTGCGGCAGAGCTGTCCGTATTTCAGGAGCACTTCCTGAATTGCCTGTTCCGAACGTTCAAAGAACAGGCGGATAATTTCCTTGTCTTCCATTTTCTTCTCCCTTTTCATTTTTGCCTTCTACTAATAATGACAGCGAAAGCTATGGGAATGTTACAGCTTTTTAAAAAAATCGCCGCAGGTGGGAAAATGCGGCGGAGAAATATTGAAAAAACCGGGTGATTGTGATATAATAAACTCTGTACCAAATCGGAACTTGCGGAGGTAATTTTATGAAACAAGATAACAATAGCAATACGT
>JBJERM010000097.1:0-6376 GCA_051882315.1 Ruminiclostridium sp. | reverse complement strand
GCTCAGAGAATGTTCACTGAGCCGCAAAGCTTTTTTGCATAAAAATGGATATTATGGCTTATCCAAATATTCTTAATTTTATCAATATCAAATGAAAAAACTCAACAAATCTCTTTTACTGCACAGAACAACCATTAATCAATTCTTAATTCCACATTTAATTAAGCTCTCCATTTCGAGCGTAGAATTTCTTTTGGGAGAGATGCGTCGCCCTCATAATAATCTCATGGAGCACATTCACAACGATAATGAAGAGTACAGCCACATAATTCGGAACAGATATTGGGACAATTATGTTATCAAACATGTTAAGCATATACATGACGATAGTGACTATGTATAATATCAGCGTTAGAATAATAACGGGCTTTTCAAGCTTTGTCATAGCCGACGCTGTCGTCATGTTCATCATTAGTACAAGCGTAAATGCCGCAATAGCCGAAAAGGGCAGCCATTCGTTATCTGTGATAATAAGTATCACTATGCATATCGCTGAGAGGACCCCAACGTATAACCGCATAAAGCTCATATAGCAGGAAACTATCTGCCGTCGTGTTATGGGCATAACGCAGAGCATATCGTAAATACCCGTGCTTCCGCCCCGAAGCTCCCTTGCCTGAGCTGCAGAGGAGAGGCTCTTTTTTACCGAGGGAGAAGCGCCTGACATGGGTGTTACCATTCCCATAAAAGCTACCGCATAGGGGAATAATACCATACTTATCAAGAAGGAGCTCGGACTGCCGAAAAGAGCGGATATAGCCATAATCAGCGGCGTCAGTATGCTCATAAAAATGATATAAACTATGATAAACTTAGGCAGGATAAGCCTTGCCATTTTGAAATACTCTCTGTTGTTCATATTAACCCTCTTTCAGCCGATTGATTATTTTTTCGCCGTTATAAGCGGTATCTTCGGAATCGGATATTCCCTTTCTGTGGGTAAGTACCGACAGGAACAGAGCAAGAAGGGTAAGCCCTATCATTGTCAGTCCCCCGAATATGCTTGTCTGCACAGTCTGAGTTTCGTTAAGAAGTCCTGCTATAGCAGGTATCATTATCAGCAGCGGAGAAAAGCCCGATGTTATTTTGGCAACGCTTCGAAGACCTGTGCTGTCAAAAGCATAGAACGCTGACATTGCAGTAAGCTGAAGCGCTCCGATAAACGCTAAACCAACCGCTTCCCATACAGGACAATCAATTCCGAAAAACATCAGCCTTATTGCAGCTCCGATGCAGCCCAGAGTATAAATAACAAGCAGTATAAGTCTCTCGGAAAAAGCAGCCTTCATCATAAGCTGACGGGTGGAGGGTAATAGTCCTGCAAGAGAGTTTTTCCGTGAACTGCTCGCCCAGATTATGCCATTTTGCTTTTTTGCATCATCCTGCGTAAGAGGATAGTAGGACGCAATAAGCATATCACATACACACAGGAACATGGACGCCGATACTATCCAGATAGGGTGAGTAAAAGCCGCAGCGGAGCTTATCAGCACAAATGCACAGCAAAACAGGTAGAATTTTCTTCCGTAGATATTCTTAATGAATTTCTTGTATGATGATACGTTCATTATTTTCACCCGTTCCTTCTGTTCTCTCTGTTCTGTAAAATAGTGTGCACCAGCAAATCCTCGTAATTGGGAGTGCGTACAGAAACATCTCTGAAATGGGGTATATCTGAGCGGAGCGCAAGGGCTTCAAAGCTGCTCCCCATGATCTTTGCCCCGATGATTCCTTTTTTCGGCATATCGTTAACATCGCCCGAAACTACTGCATATTTATCCTGTGCCTCGTCTGCGGAAAGGACTTCGGCTATTTTCCCGTCTATCATCATGGCAATGTAATCGGCTGTCTTGTCAAGGTCGCCTGTGATGTGGGTGGAGAACAACACAGAGTGCTCGCCGTCAGCAACAAATTCACGCAGAATATCCAGTATCTCAATTCTTGCCGCAGGGTCAAGTCCTGCGGTGGGCTCATCAAGGATAAGGAGCTTAGGCTCATGTGCCAGCGCAAGAGCAAGCATTACCTTAGTTTTCATGCCTTTTGAAAGAGTATTGCATTTTTTACTTGTGTCTATCTGCCACATTTTCATATATTTGCTGAAAATTTCGCTGTTCCATGTTCTGAATGCCATTGAGAAAGCTGCGGCTGTTTTTTCAACAGTAGTGTTGAAATAGAGGTAGTCCTCGTCGGAAACGTAGCCTGTCTGCTCCTTGAACTCTGCCTCGTCCTTTACTGTGTCGATGCTGCCGAAAGCGGCGATATGTCCCGTGTTTCTGCCGTAGATGTTCATAAGTATTTTTATCAGCGTGGTTTTGCCTGCGCCGTTTTCGCCGATAAGTCCCATGATAGCGCCATAAGGTATGTCAATATTTACATCGTGGAGTGCGAAAGCAGTGCCTGCAAAGCTTTTGCTGATGTTCCTTATTTCAAGAATGTTATCCATAATATTATTCTCCCTCATTAAGATTGTTGATTTCGGTAATTAACTCGTCCTTTGAGAAGCCTTCGTCAAGGAGTTTTTTTGAATATTCTGCGAATTTCTCCAGCTTTTTACGGCGGAATTTCTGTGTGAGAGCTTGTGCATCGGGGGCATTGACAAAGCTGCCTTTACCCGGGGAGGTGAATATTAGTCCCTCCTGTTCAAGGTCGGAGTATGCACGCTTTGTGGTTATAGCGCTGACATTAAGCTCAGCTGCAAGCTGCCTGACGCTGGGAAGCATGGTCTTATCGGGTATTTCTCCGTTCAGCACCGCCTCCCTGATATAAAGCTTTATCTGCTCATACATGGGCTTATCGCTTGCGGCATTGAGAACTATTTTAAGAATACTTATCACCTCTGTGTATATTACGTGTGTATATCGCGATATACACAGTGTATCACAGTAACATTGATTTGTCAATAGCTTTCCGAAAAATTTTTTTGCTTCTTTGTATTTTCAGAGAATAGCCACTTTACTTGAAGCTTAAATAATACACAAAACAAATAGCACCGAAGCAACAGATTATCTGTATAACTTCGGTGCTTACATTTTTCTCAATTTCCATTCAATTTCCATACAATGCCTTTTCCTCCCCCTCGTAGTATACTTGAATTACGGCGAAATGCTATCGGACTTGCCGGCAGCGATAGCAGGTACGTCGAATAAGTATATCGAAAGGACAATGCGTTTGACAGATACAAGATACGAACTGCTTTGCGAGCATACCGAAAAGGTTGGAAAAATCACCTTTATCGTAAGCGCCTTTGCGGACAGCACAGCAGAAAAGAAAACCGAACAGCTCATTTTACAGTTGCTCGAAAACAAGATAAATTCAGAAAATATGGAGGAATCAGCATGAAAGAATTAAGAAATGGTATAAAGATTATCGGAATAGACCACGGCTACGGTAACATCAAAACCGCCAACACCGTAACCCCCACAGGCATTACAGCATACACCACCGAGCCGACCTTCGGAGGCAGCATTCTTTTCTATGATGGAATGTACTACCGTATGGGTGAAGGTCATAAACCCTTTGTGGCAGACAAGTCCATAGATAATGACTTTTATCTTTTTACTCTTATGGCAGTAGCCCGTGAGCTTTCACAGCAGGGTATATCCGAAGCAGACGTCCACATCGCAGCAGGTCTGCCTCTGACTTGGGTAAAGACCCAGCGTGAGGATTTCAGAAGCTATATTACCCGAAACAATGACGTGCGCTTTATTTACCGAGATAAACCGTACCATATCAGAATTGTGGGCTGTTCGGTATATCCCCAGGGCTACACCGCCGTAATCGACAGGCTTCACGAAATGACAGGCGTGAATATGCTTGCAGATATCGGCAACGGCACAATGAATGTTATGTATATCAATAATAAGAAACCCGTTGAAAGCAAGTGCTACACTGAAAAGCTTGGTGTAAACAAGTGCGTTATCGCCGCCGAAAATGCAGTTATGGACAAGCTGGGCGTTAAGATTGATGATACCATCATTGAACAGGTTATCCGCTTCGGAAATGCGGATATTTCCGAAAAGTATCTGAGTTGCATTACCGAGGCTGTCCGTGAATACTGCTCGGAGATTTTTGAAACGCTCCGCAAATACGAGTACAACTCAGACCTTATGCGGCTGTATGTAACAGGCGGAGGCGGCTGCCTTATCAAAAATTTCGGTGAGTACGACGATAAGCGTGTGACGATTATTGATGATATTTGTGCAACCGCAAAAGGCTACGAACAGCTTGCATATATGACCTTACGAAAGATGGCATGATAACTGTTCGAAAATCAGAGATTTTCGAACCCGTCGTATTATTCCTCGTCAAACCCTCTCGGAATAATACTTCCTCCATAGGAAAGGTGATTAAAATGATTAAATCAATATGCCTTCGTTTCAATCTGGATAAGCCGCTTCATCGGGAGGCTTGGGAACAGCTTCATAATATCGATAAGGATAAATTCAAGTCTTACACCAACGCTGTTGTTATTGCGGTAACAGACTACTTTCAGCGGTACAACAAAATCTGCAACGACCCTTATTTTGAAACACGTGAGAAAGAAGATGAATTTGTGCAGAGAGTGCTTGCACAAATAGGCTCGGCGGTTAAAAAAGCAATGCCGAGCTTCCTCGCCGCTTGCCTTACGGGACTTGCACAGCCTTGTATTTCTGCTACTCTACCCGAACAGTCGAAACAAGCGGAAGAAATCACAGATATTGACCTTGACTTTATCGGCGGATAGCAGTATTTATGCGTTTCGGTATCACACCGCAATAAAAACACAGCGGAAATGATACCGAAATTGCACTGTTGAAAACAGCGATAGCAGAAATGCTGTTGATTGATACCAAGTATATATCAAATGCTATGGATTCTGCTATTTTAATAAGCATTCGGGAAATCCCCTTTAAATACGCCTGTTAGTGCAACTGCGCAAAGCGTTAATGCACACCGCCTGCACCGCATTTCTTACGAATCCGCCGTTACTGAAACTTTGACAAATGGCAATGTTATCAAAAGGCGGAACTGCAGGCACAGGCTTTGTGCATAGGCAGGTAGTACCGACGGCTAGCCATATTTCTGCATACGCAGAAATATACCTATCCTTACGGCGCTACCTGCTCAGAGGGAGAACCCTCCGAGACCTCCCCTTACTACTGCCGCAATATCACATTCTTTTCCAAAAAATGCGGTGAAAGGAGCATTTTTGACACAGCAAAAAGGAAGAAACCGCAGTCATCAGCTTGCGGTACGATTATCCGACAGCGAGCTTGCTCTGTTCAACAAAAAGCAAGCCGCCAGCGGACTCAGCAAAACCGATTTTCTTGTGAAGCTGCTGAAAGGCTCAAAGGTTACAGCTTACCACTTTGCCGATGACCTGAAACGCTTATGTAGCGAACTTCGCAAAATCGGTGTAAATTTGAATCAGATTGCCTACCTCGTCAATATCGGCAGACACTCGGAAGCCGAAGGAGAAATACTCCGAATGAGAAAAGCATATTTCGATATATTTGATAAGGTCGGTAGTTTTCTTGATAAACCATCTGTTCATATTGAGGAGGAAAGCTAATGCCTTTCGGAAATGTGAACGTGGATTACAAGCCCTGTAAATCCGCAGGACAGCTTAAAGCCGCAGCACTGTATATGCTTGGCAGGAAGCCCGAACAGGTGCGTAACGGAACGGTGAAAACAGCTCACGATTTGTATGACGCTCTTGGCTGTAGCCGTGATAATTTTGCAAACAGCATTCTTGTTACAAGAAAGCTGAACGGCAAGAGTTACAGCAAATTGAAGCCGAATACAATTCTTGCACACAAAATATCCATATCATTTCACCCTGACGATAATGATAAACTGACTTATCGAGAAGCTTATGAAATCGCAAGGGAGTTTGCGAAAAGGTTTATGTATGATAAAGGTTTTGAGGTTTTGTTTGCGGTGCATACAGACCGCGAGCATATCCACGATCATTTCCTTATCAGCAACTGCAATTTCAACACGGGCAAGTCCTACCGTAGAAATCAACGTGATTTGTATGAGATGTCCGAGTTCTTCGGGGAGCAGTGCCTGAAGCGTGGGCTTGTAAACTCCGTCCGTGATAATTTCTACAATCACGATTTGGAAAATCAGCGTGACAAGGAAACCTTTGCGGAACAGCAGATGAAAAAGCGTGGCGCTGAAACCTTTAAGGATGAGCTTCGGGAGGTAATTCAGATTGAACTTGCCGACTCGAACAACAAGACCTTTGACGATGTTATACGAGGATTGTCGGAGCATTACAATGTGGAGTGCCGAGTTGCGGGAAACACAGTTTCCTACCGTCACCCCGAATACAAGGACAAAAACGGAAAGCCCGTTTCCGTTCGTGGAAGCAGGCTTGGAGAAATTTATACAA
>JBJERM010000096.1:0-1915 GCA_051882315.1 Ruminiclostridium sp. | reverse complement strand
AAAAACAGTTCCGGCTTTCTTAGTGCATTTTGTTTTACTTTTCCGAAAGAACAGTTCTTATGTGAAGCTCTTCAAGCTGCTTTTCGTCAACCTCTGCGGGGCAGTCGCTCATAAGCTCGCTTGCGTCCTTGATTTTCGGGAATGCAAGCACATCTCTCAGGCTGTCAGCGCCGCAGATAAGCATTGCCAGACGGTCAAGACCGATACCCATACCGCCGTGAGGGGGAGCTGCGTACTTGTAGGCGTCAACAAGGAAGCCGAATTTCGCCTGAATCTCTTCTTCCGTAAGACCGAGGAGCTTAAACATCTTTTCCTGAAGCTCGGGGTCGTTTATTCTTATAGAACCGCTGCAAAGCTCAACGCCGTTGAGAACAAGGTCGTAACACTTTGCAAAAACCTTTTCTGGGGCAGTACCAAGGTACTGTATGCACTCGTCAAGAGGCATTGTAAAGGGGTGGTGCATAGCGTCCCAGTTGCCTGTTTCATCGTTATATTCAAAGAAGGGAAATTCTGTTATCCAGAGGAAGTTATAACCCTCGGGGATAATGCCAAGCTGCTTTGCTACCGTAAGTCTTAATGCACCTAAAACAGGCAGAGTAACCTTATTTTTATCAGCAATAATAAGCGCAACATCGCCCTTTTCGCAGCCAAGTGCAGCAAGAACAGCCTTAAGCTCCTCCTCGGTCATAAATTTACCGAATGAGCAGTTAGGCGTCTCGTCAACCCATCTGATATAAGCAAGACCCTTAGCGCCGATTCCCTTTGCGGCTTCCGCAAGCTTGTCAATTTCCTTTCTTGTAAGAACGGAAGCAGCGTTTTTAGCAACGATACCGCGAACTGAGCCGCCGTTTTCAATTGCGGAGGTAAATACGCCGAAGCCGCAGTTTTTAACAGTTTCCGAAATATCGGTAATTTCCATTCCGAAGCGGGTGTCCGGCTTGTCCGAGCCGTACCTGTTCATAGCGTCATTGTAGCTTAAGCGGGGGAGGGGCATAGGAATATCAAAGTCCAGAATTTCCTTCATTAGCTTCTGCACAAAGCCTTCGCCGATTTTCAGTATATCGTCAACGTCAACAAAGGACATTTCAAGGTCAATCTGTGTAAACTCGGGCTGTCTGTCTGCACGAAGGTCCTCGTCCCTGAAGCAGCGGGCAAGCTGGATATAGCGGTCGAAGCCTGCAATCATAAGAAGCTGCTTGTAAATCTGGGGGGACTGGGGAAGAGCGTAGAATTTGCCCTCGTGTATTCTTGAGGGTACGAGATAATCTCTCGCTCCCTCGGGAGTTGACTTTATCATCATAGGAGTTTCGATTTCAATAAAGCCGTTGTCGTAAAAATACTCCCTTGCAACCTTTGCGATTTTGTGTCTTGTGATAATATTATCCTGAAGCTTCTTTCTGCGCAGGTCAAGGTATCTGTACTTAAGGCGCAGCTCGTCGTTTACCTTATTGTCGTTTGTAATCTCAAAAGGAGGGGTGTTTGCCTTGGAAAGAATACGAAGGTCGGAAACGAGAATTTCAACGTTTCCGGTTTTTATGTCGGAGTTTACGCTTTCACGCTGCCTTAAAACGCCCTTTGCCATAAGAACATACTCGTTCTTGACGGTTTTTGCCTTGGCAAAAACCTCCTTGTCGGTGGTATCGTCAAATACAAGCTGAACAATACCTGTCCTGTCCCTCAAATCTATAAAAATAAGACTGCCCTTATCACGGATTCTATGCGTAAAGCCGCCGACTGTTACCTCACTGCCGATTCCCTCGACTTCGCCGCAGTAATGGGTTCTTGAAAGCCCTGTCATTAAGTCTGCCATATTGTTCTTCCTTTCTTTGTGCATTTCTGCAATATATCAACTATGTATTATACCATAAATATATGGGAATTTCAATACTTTTCAGGAAATTTTGGGGCAAGATCG
>JBJERM010000095.1:0-1916 GCA_051882315.1 Ruminiclostridium sp. | reverse complement strand
GCTATGAGCTGGTTCCGATTAACGGGGGCGAGCTTGGCGATAACTTCAAGTTTGTTAAGGAAAATATGGTATGCAAGATTCTTTCCTACAAGGGAAAGGTATTCGGCGTTGAGCCCCCCAACTTTGTTGAGCTTGAAGTAACTGAAACCGACCCCGGCTTCAAGGGCGACACCGCTACAAACGCTACCAAGCCCGCAACACTTGAAACAGGCGCAGAAATCCGTGTTCCGCTGTTTATCGACATCGGCGATATTATCAGAATTGATACAAGAACAGGCGAATATATGGAGCGTGCAAACAAGTAATTCTTTTAAAGGAGGATATTACTATGGACATGACTATTGCTGAAAAGGTATCCTACATCAAGGGTCTTGCAGAAGGACTCAAGGTTGACGAATCCACAGCCGAAGGCAAAATTATTGCCGCTATTATCGACGTTCTCGGCGATATTGCCGTTAATATCGAGGATATCGACTCCGACCTTGCCGACCTTACAGACGTTGTAAACGACGTTGAAGAAGCAGTTTACGACCTTGAGGACGAGGTTTACGGCGAAGAAGATGACTGCTGCGATGATGACTGCTGCTGCGATGACGAGGACGATATGTACGAGATTACATGTCCCAACTGCAACAACACAATCACAACAGACTTTGACGTTATTTCTTCTGGTTCTATTGACTGCCCCAACTGCGGCGAGAAGCTTGAATTTGATTTAAGCGCAATCGACGACTGCGACTGCGGCTGTCATGAATAAAATACTAAACTTTAATCAACCTATAGACAAATCCGGCAGCTATAATTGCGCCACTCTTCGTCAAGTTGCCTTGACGGGCACAAAGCCCGCCTGCGGCAACTTTCCTCGATTGACACAATTCTATCAGCCGTCTTTGCCTACAGAACGATTAAAGATTAGTATTTGAAGCGTAAGCTTCAGAAAAATTTAATTTTATTATGTTTCAGGGCGGAGTGCAATTCTCCACCGGTGGTAAAGTCCACGAGCCTTTTTGGTTGATTCGGTGAAATTCCGAAACCGACGGTATAGTCCGGATGAAAGAAACAGGTAAGGCTATATGTCTTTGCGCCCTGACTGCATCTCTGCGGTCGGGGCTTCTTGTTTCCCCTGGGGAAAGGACTTTTTTATGTCAACAGAAATCAAGACAACAGAAAAAACAGCGGAGAACGTTTCCGCAAAGGCAAAAACGAGGGCAGGAATCCGGTTTATAACCATAACCGCCATACTTGCGGCGATAGCCACGATACTCCAGTTCTTCGAGTTCCCGATACCATTTTTAATTCCGGAGTTCGTAAAGTTCGACTTCTCGGACCTGCCTGCAATTTTAGCGACCTTCTTAGTTTCGCCGGTTTCGGGTGTTGCGGTATGCCTTATCAAGAACGTAATCCACCTTACCACCACCAACTCGGTAGGCGTAGGCGAGCTTTGCAACTTCATTCTCGGCGTGTGCATGGTGCTGCCCGCAGGAATTATTTACAAGCTTAAGCCTACCAAGAAAACAGCGCTTATAGCTATGGCAATAGGCTCTCTTGTTGCGGCAGTTCTCAGCATTTTCGTGAACTATTACATATCCTACCCCTTCTACACAAGCTTCCTGCCCATTGACGTTATAATTGATATGTACCGCCAGCTTAACGGCGGTGTAGGCAGTCTCTGGGACGCCCTTATCTGGTTCAACGCACCCTTTACTCTGATGAAGTTCGCCATAGACTCCATCATAGTTTTCTTCATCTACAAGCCCCTTTCCACCGCTATCAAAAACCTCAAATAACATAATCCGCCCCGCAGCTTGTCTGTGGGGCGAGATTTTTTCGAGAGATTTAAGAGAAATGAGAGAGAAAAGATTTTCAGCCCTTTTGTAAGAAGGGACCGCAGCAAGCTGCGCGGAAAACTTTCAGAC
>JBJERM010000094.1:0-6404 GCA_051882315.1 Ruminiclostridium sp. | reverse complement strand
CCCTGTCAATAAGCTTACTTTTCTGTATTTTATACAGGTTTGCGGCGGAAACGGACAGAGGCCTATAAGAACGCTGAAGCAGGCGGTTTACGGGGCGCTTGAGAATGATTTAACACAGCATGGACAATAATTTTAACTGTAAGTCTGTTGCTTTGATTGACATTACTTTAAAATAATACCGCTTTTTTTACAGAAATTTGTTGACTTTACACGAAAAACGTGTATAATTAAAATAGAAATTCTGTTAAAGGAAAGGAATGACAAAAATGGCAAAATTAAGAGTTGGTATTCTCACCAGCGGCGGCGACTGCCCCGGTCTTAACGCTACAATAAGAGGTGCGGCAAAGGGCTGTTATCAGCTTTTCGGCGATGATAAGGTTGAAATAATCGGTATACAGGACGGTTATTACGGTCTTATCCATAACAACTGTATGAAAATGAAGCCCTCGGACTTTTCGGGAATTTTAACCCAGGGCGGAACAATTCTCGGCACAAAGCGCACTCCCTTTAAGATGATGCAGGTCATTGAGGAGGATAATATTGATAAGGTTGCCGAAATGAAGCAGACCTATAAGGAGCAGAAGCTTGACTGCCTGCTTACTCTGGGCGGAAACGGCACACACAAAACCGCAAATCTCCTTTCCGAAGAGGGACTGAATGTAATCGGACTGCCAAAAACGATAGATAACGACATCTGGGGAACAGACGTTACCTTCGGTTTTCATACCGCTGTCGATATTGCAACGGACGTAATCGACCGCATACACACAACCGCAGATTCCCACAGCCGTATCATGGTAATTGAAATTATGGGAAATAAGGCGGGTTGGCTTACTCTTTATGCAGGTATTGCAGGCGGCGCAGATATTGTTCTTATACCCGAAATTCCTTACAATATCAAGAAGGTTGCCAAGGCGGTGCAGGGAAGAGCTGACGCAGGAAAGTCCTTCTCTATTATTGCAGTAGCCGAGGGCGCTATGAGCGAGCAGGAAGCCGAAATCAAGCGTAAAGAGAGAATGAGACTAAGAGCCGAGGCGGGCTATACAACTGCAACCGCAAGAATTGCCGCTGAAATTCAGCAGATTACAGGCTTTGAAACAAGAACAGTAGTTCCCGGACACATGTTAAGAGGCGGAAGCCCCAGCGCTTACGACCGGGTGCTTGCAACAAAGTTCGGCGCAAGAGCAGCAGAGCTTATAAAAGAAGACAAGTTCGGCTATACCGTTGCAAAGGTTGACGGAAAGATAACAGAAAATAAGCTCAGCGACGTTGCCATGAAGACAAAATTCGTTCTTCCCGATGACGAGCTTGTTCAGACAGGCAGAAATATAGGCGTATCATTCGGAAACTAAACAAGTAAATAGCCGCAGGTTGTCCTGCGGCTGTATTATTTCATAAATGAGGATAAATATGAACAAAATTGATTTAAGCGGTATCTGGTCTCTTTATATGGACGAAAACAAGTGCGATAACTTGCCGCAGGTATGGAACGATGAAATTTCACTGCCGAACACAACCTCAAATGCAAAGAAGGGCAGGAAAAACGAGGAACGTGCTTCGGGATACCTTACTGATCCATATAAATTCGAGGGTTTTGCATGGTTCAAGCGGGAAATTGTAATTGATAAGGACTATTCCGGCTGCGAAATGTATCTGAAGCTTGAGCGGACAAGAATGACGGCGGTTTATATTGACGGTGAAAAAATCGGTGAAGAAAACAGCCTTACAACTCCACATACATACAAGCTGCCGCTACTTGAAAAGGGTGTTCATACGGTTATAGTCCGTGTGAACAATACCGATTACCCTACAAAGGGCGGACACCTTACCTCTCCCGACACTCAGACCAACTGGAACGGAATTACAGGGGCTATTGAGCTGCTTATCCGTCCGAATGTTCATATTGATGATGTAATGGTAACAACCGATATTGACAGCGGAAATGTTATCGTCAGCTGCATTTCAACCGGCAAAGGCAGACTTTCTGCTTCAATTGATGATGATTTTTGTTGCGAGCATGATGTTGACGAGGGCAAAAACAGTTTTACGGTAATACCAAAAAGCAAGCTGTCCTTGTGGGACGAGTTTTCGCCAAATGTTCATAAGCTTACTATAACTATGAACGGAGAAACAGTTGAAACCTCCTTCGGTATGAGAAAAATTTCCAAAAATGGCAGAAAGCTGCTTATGAATGGACGGGAAATCTTTCTGCGGGGAAAGCACGACGGTATGATTTTTCCGCTTACAGGCTATGCGCCCACCGATGTTGAGGGCTGGCTAAAGGTTATGCAAACCGCTAAGGAGTACGGCATCAATCATTACCGCTTTCATACCTGCTGCCCGCCTGAGGCTGCATTTACTGCGGCGGATATGCTTGGAATATATATGGAGCCTGAATTGCCATTCTGGGGAACGGTCAAGGACGAAATCGACGAGGAGCAGCAGTATCTTATTGACGAGGGCTTCAGAATTTTAAAGGAATACGGCAATCACCCCTCCTTTTTGATGATGTCTCTCGGAAACGAGCTCTGGGGCAGTAAGGAGGTTATGAGCGGTATTCTTCGGGATTACAAGGCCTTTGACAGCCGCAGGCTTTACACCGACGGTTCAAATAATTTCCAGTTCGTACCCTGCGTTCCCGAAAATTCCGACTTTCTCTGCGGCGTAAGACTATCCGCCGACAGGCTTTACCGCGGCTCTTACGCTATGTGTGACGCTCCCCAGGGTCATATCCAGACCTGCCCGCCCGACTCCTGCCACAACTACGATAAAATTATAGTTCCCGATAAACTGGAGGCTGCCTCGGGCGGCGGAAAAATCCAGATTCAATACGGCACGGGCGTGAAGGAGGTTGAGGCGGACAGCTCAGAGATGTTTATTCCCGACGTCCCCGTTATTTCCCACGAGGTGGGGCAGTATGAAACCTATCCTGATTACCGTGAAATTGCTGAATACACGGGCGCACTCAAGGCGGAGAATATCGCTCTCTACCGTGAAAAGGCTGAGGAAAAGGGGCTTTTGCCTTTTGCAGAGGATTTCTTCCATGCCTCGGGTGCTCTTGCGGTGCAGTGCTATAAGGCGGAAATAGAAGCTGCCCTTCGCACAGAGAATCTTTCGGGCTTCCAGCTGCTTGATATTCAGGATTTTACCGGGCAGGGAACTGCTCTTGTGGGAGTTCTTAATTCGCTTATGAAGCCTAAAGGTACTGTTTCTGCCGAGGAATGGCGCTGCTTCTGCAACAAAACGGTTATTATGGCGGAGTTCCCGAAATTTGTTTTCAGCGCAGAGGAAAGCATTGATTTTACCATAACTCTCTTTAATACAGACCCCGATTTTTCTGCGGATTTTGTAAGCTATGAGATTAAAGCGGATAATGAAGTTATGGCAGCAGGAAAAGCGCCGATAAAATGCGAAAAGCGGGTTAACAGGCTTGGCGAGGTTCATTTCAGCTGCAAAAATATCACCGTTCCGACAGAATATACACTTTATCTCAGAATTGACGGTACGCTGTACTGCAATAGCTATAAGTTTATTGTTTATCCCAGAAACAGCGTAAAAATAACGGAAAATGAAATTTCCTGCGGCGATAAAAGGATAAGGATAGTTCATTCCGAAAGCGAGGCGGAAGACTGCCTGCAAAACGGAATAAAAGCTCTTCTCATTCCCGACAGCGAGGGAAAGCTTCCCGGAACCTACTGCACCGACTTCTGGTGCTATCCTATGTTCAAGTCCATTTCCGAATGGATGAAAAAGCCTGTTCCGATAGGCACTCTCGGCTGTCTTATTGACAAGAACAGCAAAATTCTGAATGAATTTCCTACTGAAAGCTTTTCTCAGCCCCAATGGTTTGAGATAATAATGCATAGCCACTGCGAAAATCTTGACGGAACGGATATTATCCCTGTTGTGTGGGCAATTGACAATCCCGACAGAGCGCAGAAACTGGGCGTTATCTTTGAAAAGGAAACAAAGGCGGGGAAGATAACCGTCTGCACCTCAAGGCTCTGGGAAATAGCGGACAAGCCCGAGGCAAAGCAGCTTGCGCTCAGTATTCTTGACTATATTGCATAAGCTTGCACAGCTAAAAAAGAAACCTGAGAAGAAATTCCTCTCAGGTTTTTCTTTATTTAACAATTTCCCCATACATCTCGGGTCTTCTGTCTCTGAAAACACCCCAGCTCAGCCGCATTTCTGCAATTTCATCAAGGTCGAACTCCTGCAAAAGAACGCAGTCGCTTACTCTGTCTGCCGACTGAACAATTTCTCCTGTGCAGTCTGCAATAAAGGAACTGCCGTAGAAGGTGAGGGAAGAGCTCTGATTCTGGTTTTCGGGGCAGGGAGTAACCCTTTCCTCGCCTGTTCTGTTTGCCGCAACAACAGGCACAAGGTTTGCCGCCGCATGACCCTGCATACACCTCCGCCAATGGGGCATACTGTCGCACTCAAGTACCGGCTCGGAGCCGATTGCGGTAGGATACATGATTATTTCCGCCCCAATAAGCGCCATACAGCGTGCCGCCTCCGGAAACCACTGATCCCAGCAGATTCCGCAGCCTAATTTTCCGTATCGTGTATCGAATACTTTAAAGCCGGTGTTTCCCGGGGTGAAGTAGAATTTTTCCTGATAGAAATGGTCGTCGGGAATGTGGGTTTTTCTGTAAACACCGAGGATTTCGCCGTCCGCGTCAAGCATAGCGACACTGTTGTAAAGCACATTTATATCCCGCTCGAAAAAGCTTATGGGCATTACAACCTTAAGCTCTGCGGCGGTTTTTCTGAAATGCTTTACTGCTTTGTTTTCCTCTGTTTTTGTGGCAAGAGCATAGCTTTCGTACTTGCGCTCCTGACAAAAATATGGGTTTTCAAAAAGCTCGGGAAGCAGGATAACCTGTGCGCCCTTTTCGGCAGCCTCTCTTACCAGCGCCTCTGCCTTTGCTATCGACTCCTCGGGAGTGGGTGGTATGGACATTTGCACGGCGGCAACGGTTATTTTTCTCATAATATGTTCCTTTCAGTTAAAAGACAGGTATCTGCTGGGTTATGCAGTGTATATTTCCGCCGCCGATAAGAATATCCCGTGCATAGACAGGTATTATTTTCCTGTCGGGGAAAAGCTCTGAGAGAAGCTTTTTTGCAGGCTCGTCGGCAGGGTCGCCGAAAAATGGCATAACTACTGCGCCGTTTGATATATAAAAGTTCACGTAGGAGGCGGCAAGCCGTTCTCCCGGAGTTCTTGTTGGCTGAAAATCCATAGTGTCCAGCCCGTCGCATTCCTCTGCCGTGATGGTGACAGGGGAGGGAAGCAAAAGCTTGTGAACCTTTATTTTTCTGCCCTTTGCGTCGGTTTCATTCTCAAGTATTTCAAGACATGAGCGGGACATTTCATACTGTGGGTCGTTCTTATCCTCCGTCCACGCAAGAACAACCTCGGCAGGCTTAACGAAAGCGCAGATATTGTCAACGTGCTCGTTGGTTTCGTCGTTATAAATACCCCGTTTCAGCCAGATAACCTTCTGAACGCCAAGGTACTGCTTTAACTTCTCTTCAATTTCTTCTTTTGTAAGTCCGGGATTTCTTCCGCCGCTTAAAAGGCAGGCCTCGGTTGTTATGCAGGTGCCTTCGCCGTCGGTGTGGATTGAGCCGCCCTCAAGCACAAAATCTCCTGCGTCATACATATCCTTTTCGTACAGGTCGCAGAGCTTTCTTGCCATTTTATCGTCCTTGTCCCAGGGAAAATAAAGCCCGTCAACAAGTCCGCCCCAGGCGTTGAACCGCCAGTTTACGCCCCTAATTTCCTTGCCATTGGTAACAAAGGTGGGAGCGTAATCCCTTGCCCAGGAGTCGTTTGAGGACATCTCTACAACTCTTATGTTTTCGGGAAGCATACGCCTTGCGTTTTCGTACTGTTTTTCGCTGGCGCAGACCGTAACCCTTTCGCTTTCTGCAATAGCCTCGCAGACCTTAACAAAAGCCTTCCGTGCCGCATAAGCGCCGTACTGCCATGAATCTGAGCGCTCGGGGAATATCAGTATGCACCCGTAATGGGGCGAAAATTCCGCAGGCATATAAAACCCGTCGGCAGCGGGAACTGAATTTAAAACCTTCATATTTTTTCCTTTTCCCGCCTGTCAGGGGCGGTATTTCTGAATGCAATAATTTTTTCTATGCAGTTGTCCATAACCTCGGTTATGACAAACCTTACGTCCTTATAATCTGCGTGGGGCGGGTTCATTACGTCCTCGGGCAGGTAGCCCAACAGGTCAACCACAAAGCCTGAAATGGTTTCATACTCGTGCTCCTCGGGAAGCTCGTAGCCGAAAAGCTCAAGAACCTCCTCCGGGTCAGCCTCGCCGTTTATCTCGTACTTTTCGTTGCCGATTTTCTTTATGTCGGCGCTTTCGGAG
>JBJERM010000093.1:0-6412 GCA_051882315.1 Ruminiclostridium sp. | reverse complement strand
TGCGCGAAGCGGCTGAAAGTTTTTGCTAAGCTTTTTTCAAAAAGCGTCTTCTCTTATTTCTCTCATTTCTCTCTGCTTCTCTTTTCTCTAACGCAACAGTCCCATTGTCTTATCTGTAATATGTTTCCGCCATTTCCCTCATAAACCTTGCATTACTCTCGCTGAAAAGCTTTTTCTCCGCCCTCCATTTCCAGTTTCCGCCAAGGGTGGAGGGAGTATTCATTCTCGCCCTGTCGTCCAGTCCCGCAACGTCCTGCATAGGCACGATTGCAAGCCCCGTGGTGCTTTTATAAAGCTCCCGTATCATCGCCTTGTTGATTTTCTCAAAAAGGCGGGGCTTTATATAACGGCGGCACATCGCCTTTGTTTTCGGGTCAGCCGCCTTGTACCAGCCCACAATGGTTGAATTGTCGTGAGTTCCCGTGTAGCACACGCTGTTGAATGGATAACGGTGGGGCAGGTGGTCGTTGTCCTCGCTACCCGGGTTGAAGCCGAACTGCAAAACCCTCATTCCCGGGAAGCCCGAGGCTTTAAGCAGTTCCTTTACGCTGTCGAAAATGTCCCCTAAGTCCTCCGCAATAACCGGAACGGAAACAAGCTGCTTTCTTACAGCATTCCATAAATCCATACCCGGACCCTTTTCCCATTTACCGTTTACCGCAGTCTTTTCCCCGTAGGGTATAGCCCAGTATGTATCAAAGGCTCTGAAATGGTCTATTCTTACAACGTCGTAAAGCTCTGTCGCCTTTTCAATACGACTTATCCACCAGGAATAGTTCTCCTTTTTCATAGCATCCCAGTTGTAAAGGGGATTGCCCCAGAGCTGACCGGTGGCGGAGAAGTAATCCGGAGGGACTCCCGCAACACGTTTCGGTCTGCACTCTCTGTCCATCTCGTAAAGATAGGAATTAGCCCAGACGTCAGAGCTGTCGGGAGAAACGTAAATCGGAATATCGCCGATTATTTTTATGCCGTTTTTGTTGGCATAGCTTTTGAGCCGCTCCCACTGGCTGTAAAAAATAAACTGTACGAACTTCCAGAAGCCGATTTCCTTTTCAAGCCGCTCAGCCGCCGCCTCAAGAGCCTGTGGCTTGCGAAGCCGCAGGTCATCACTCCATTCGCTCCAGGAAACGCCGCCGTTTTCCTCCTTTACTGCCATAAAAAGGGCGTAATCGTCCAGCCACGCCGCCTCGCTTTTTGTAAAGGCAAGATAGCTTACGTTCTCGTCAAAATTTGAGTAAGCCTCACGGAGAATTGCCATTTTCGTGCGGCAGACCTTCTCGTAATCCACGAAAGATGGGTCTGCTCCGTAGTCCGCCGAGGTGCAGCTTTCCTTTTTTACCAGCCCCGACTTTACAAGGTCGTCAAGGTCGATTAACAGAGGGTTTCCCGCAAAGGTCGAAAAGGACTGGTAGGGGGAATCCCCGTAGCCCGTAGGACCTATGGGAAGAACCTGCCAGTACTTCTGTCCGGCAGCCTTAAGCCAGTCCACAAAGGCCTCCGCCTCGCTTCCGAAGGTGCCTATTCCGTAGGGAGAGGGCAGGCTTGTTATATGCATAAGTATTCCGCAGCTTCGCATTTCTTACGCTTCCTTTCTGTCGGTTCTGAACGGCGCAGCAGGCAGCCCGTTTGCACCGTACAGCGTTACCTCGCCGTAATTTGTCCATAGATAGCGCACATTAAGGGGTTCGCTTACTTCCCTGCTGAAAACAAAAATCTTATCACCCCGTATTTCAAAATCCGCAGGCTTATACTCCCCGTCAGCCCCCGCAATTTCAAAGCCGCACTTTTCTCCCCGCAACTCAAAGCCTTTAGCGTTGTAAAAGCTTATCTCAATACCGCCGTCCTTTTGGATATGTGATTTATAGAGGGGCGCACAGTAGTCGGGATTTTCGTTGCCGTAGGCGGTATAAAGCGCCTGTAGGTACATTCTGTGACCTACGGGCACTTTATCCTTAGGGTGGATTTCGTTGAACTCGCCGCAGTCGATAATAACCGCAAGCCCCGTGTTTTTTATGGTATGGAACGCCTTTTCCTGAGCTTCCCTTATAACGCACCAGTTCTTCATATCCGAATCGCCCTTGTAGCGGTGCATAGGCAGCTGTGCGATAATAAAGGGAAGGCTATCGTCCCCCCAATCCTCCCGCCAGAGGGTAATAAGCCCACGCAGAAGCTTGTAGTAGGCGAACGGGCGGTTGTCGTCGCTTTCGCCCTGATAGTAGATGAAGCCCTTTAATGTATATGGGCAAACCCGCTTTATCATACTTTCATAAAGCGCCGTTGCATGGAATGGGTTAAGGGGTGTAAGGGGTCCCGGATACCTGCACTCGCCGCAGATTTTAAGGCAGTCCCCCCAATCCGTCATGGGGTTTTCTTTATAAAGAGCCTCAACCCGCTTGTTCCAGTCGATACTGTACTGCTCGTAGTCACGGTATTCTTTTGTAAGCTCCTCATCGGTTTTTCCTGCAATATTCTTGCAGTACTCATCCCAATCGAAGCGCATATCCTCGTCCTTAATCTGGCTTTCAAGACTCATCCACTGGCTTGCCTTAGTTCCGCCCCAGTTGCAGCCGATTATACCCACGGTACAGCCCAGCTTATCCGCCAGCTCCTTTGCAAAGAAATACCCAACCGCCGACCAGCACTTAGCGCTTTCGGGGCTGAATTTGCTCCAGCCGCTCTCATTCATTTTTTCCTCGTATGCAGGCTCAGCCTTACAGATTTTAGGCGTATAGTAAAAGCGTACGTTCTCTGTTTTGTCGTTTTTAAGGCAGTCAGCTCCCCCCTTGCAGTTCTGCAATTCAAACTCCATATTTGACTGTCCGCCTGCAAGCCACACCTCGCCCATAACAATATCGGTAAAGGTTCTGGAAACGCCGCCGCAGCTTACTGTCATAGCAAGTCCCTCGCCCTGCTCCTTAGGAGGCAGAACCGCCAGCCACTCGCCATTTCTTACAACCGCAGAAGCAGTATCCCCCTCAAAGCAGACAGTAACCCGCTCCCCGTCAACGCCTGTTCCGAAAACGTTTATATTTTTCCCTCTTTGCAGCACCATTCCATCGCTGAAAATCGGAGCAATTTTAAAGTCAGACACAATAAGTCCCCTTTCCCCATTTTTTCCTGTTTTTATTATAATATCACCAATGTGGGCTGTTGTCAATAATTGGAGAGAGAAGAGAGTTTGAGAGAATTTGAGAGAAAAAAGATTTTTCAGCCCTTTTGTAAAAGGGCTGGCGGAAAACTTTCAGCCGCTTCGCGCAAAGCGGGCGCATTAGCAAACATCAGCAGACATAAGACAAGACTCGTTACTTCTCAATTCAGCAAATCTCACCAATAACAACACAACCACAAAAACTGCGAATGTGCGCCTAAAGTTCCCCCATAAGCAAATGCAATAATCAAGCTTCAAACGGGTCAAGCGCCGTCGCGCTTGCCGGGGGTATGTTCAAAAATCTACGATTTTTGAACCCGTCGGTATGCGCTATGGCGCATACCTCCTCAAGAGGAAAAACTGATTTGGGGGCGGGCAGCCCCCTTGCTCATTTTCTCTCTTCTCTCCTCTCTAAAAATCTCCACACAAAAGTCAGTTTTCAGGCTGTCGAGAAGCCGCCAGATGCTAGGAAACCCCATAACGGCTAGGCTTTGTGCCTGCCGTTATGGGGCTGACGACGCAGGTGGCGGTTTATCGACAGACTGAACCCCTCTCATAAGCGAGAGGGGGTAGAATTTATTCGCCGAGGTAGGCTTTCTTGATGTTGTCGTCGTTGATAAGATCTGATGCCTTGCCGGAAAGCTTGATTGTGCCTGTTTCGAGGACGTAGGCACGGTCTGCAATTGACAGGGCTTTTTTGGCGTTCTGCTCTACAAGAAGAACGGTAGTGCCGCCGCGGCTGATTTCGCCGATAATGTCGAAAATCTCGTTGACGTACAGAGGCGAAAGGCCCATTGAAGGCTCGTCCATAAGTATAATCGAGGGCTTGCTCATAAGCGCCCTGCCCATAGCAAGCATCTGCTGCTCGCCGCCGGAAAGAGTACCGCCAATCTGGTTCTTGCGCTCCTCAAGACGGGGGAAGCGCTTGTAAACGTTGGCAAGGGACTCGGCGATTTCCGCCTTGTCCTTTCTGGTGTAAGCGCCCATTAACAGATTTTCGTAAACCGTAAGCTGCTGGAAAACACGCCTACCCTCGGGAACGTGCGCCATGCCCATTGAAACTATCTTGTGGGCAGGAGTTTTGGTAAGCTCCTTTCCGTTAAAAACGATACTTCCGTGCTTCGGGGGAATAAGTCCCGTAATGGTGTGAAGAATTGTGGTTTTGCCTGCGCCGTTTGCGCCGATAAGAGCGATAACCTCGCCCTGCTCGACCTGAAAGGAAACTCCCTTGATTGCCTTAATCATTCCGTAGTTTACTTCAAGGTCCTTTATTTCAAGCATTGACATACTTTGTCCATTCCTTTCCTGCTGAGGAATATTATTCGCCCAGATATGCTGTAACTACTCTCGGGTCGTTTAAAACCTCGGAGGTCTTGCCCTGAGCAAGCACCTGCCCGAAATTAAGAACGGTTATTTCCTCGCAGATACCGCCAACAAGCCGCATATCATGCTCAATCAGCAGAATTGTCATATCGAATTTGTCCCGTACAAAGCGTATGGTTTCCATAAGCTCCTCGGTTTCGTTGGGGTTCATTCCCGCAGCAGGCTCGTCTAAAAGCAGAAGCTTCGGAGAGGTTGCAAGCGCCCTCGCAATCTCAAGCTTTCTCTGCTTTCCGTAGGGCAGGTTGGCAGCAATAACGTCAGCCTCCTTGTCAAGCCCCATAACCGTAAGCAGCTCCATAGCCTTTTCCTTCATCTGCTTTTCCACCTTGAAATAACGGGGAAGTCTGAAAATTCCCTCAAAGGTGGTGTAGCCCATCTGATTGTGCAGGCCTACCTTAACGTTGTCGATAACGGAAAGCGCCTTGAAAAGACGGATGTTCTGGAAGGTACGGGCAATTCCCGCCTTGTTTATCTCAATAGTGTTCTTTCCCGTAATGTTCTTGCCGTCAAGAATTACAGAGCCGCTGTCTGCCTTGTAAACGCCTGTGAGCAGGTTGAAGGCGGTGGTTTTTCCTGCGCCGTTAGGACCGATAAGCCCGTAAAGCTGACCCTTTTCAATAGTCATATTAAGGTCGTTTACCGCCTTTAAGCCGCCGAAAGAAATACAAAGGTGTGATACCTCAAGCATGTTCATTGAGCGCCGCCTCCTTTCTTCCGAACTTTCCCTTTACCTTAGCGATAACAGTCTGCTTAAGATTGATAGCCTTGGGGCTCCAGTTGAACAGCATTACCACAATAAGCACAATTGCGTAAACCAACATTCTGTAATCGTTCAGGAAGCGGAGCTTTTCGGGGAGGATATAAAGGATAATCGCCGCAATCATCGAGCCTCTTACGCTGCCCATTCCGCCAAGTACAACGTAAACCAGTATCATAATGGAAGCGTTGTAGTTGAACTTGTCGCCGGCAGAGGTAAGGGTTGCGAAGTTGTGGGAGTAAAGCGCACCTGCTGCACCCGCTAAAGCTGCGGAAACCGTAAAAACCATAAGCTTGTACTTTGTGATATTGATACCGATTGACTCGGCGGCAATACGGTTGTCACGGATAGACATTATCGCACGTCCGTCCCTTGAATGGATAAGATTGAGAACAATAAACAGGGACAGCAAGACAAGAATTACGCCCGCAGTAAAGTTTGCGTCCTGAGGCGTTCCGGAAATACCCTGTGCGCCCTTTATTATTATCTGTCCGTCAGCCTCAAGTCCCAGCGCAATTGCGCTTTCCGTTGAAAAATGAACGCCGTTGGAGTCAATTCCCAGATATATTACATTTACGATATTCTTTATAATTTCGCCGAAGGCAAGGGTAACAATCGCAAGATAATCGCCCCTGAGCCTTAAAACCGGTATTCCGATAAGAACTCCGAAAATCGCTGCGGCAGCTGCACCTACAAGGATAGCAAGCACAAAGCGTAAGGGAGCAATTGTTATAATATCCTGTGTGCATTTGGAGAAAACTGCGCTGCAATAGGCTCCTGCACACATAAAGCCCGCATGTCCCAAAGAAAGCTCTCCTAAAATACCCACTACCAGATTAAGGGAAACCGCCATAATTATGTAAATACACATAGGCACAAGGTAACCCTTCATAGAGCTTGAAAGGTTGCCTGTTTCGCCCATAATTGTAAAAATTATATAGCCGACTACCACAATTCCGTAGGTTATTAAATTGTTTACGGTGTTTTTCTTCATATTTTAACTTTCCTTTCCTCAGATTGAGGGCTGAGCCGCTAATTTTGCTGTACTGTCTTAAACCTTTTCCTGAATGTTCTTTCCGAGAATACCCGAGGGCTTAACAAGAAGAACCACAATAAGAATT
>JBJERM010000092.1:0-24943 GCA_051882315.1 Ruminiclostridium sp. | reverse complement strand
TTGCATATCCTTTCTGAGCTTTAAGTCGAGAGCGCCAAGAGGCTCGTCAAGAAGCAGGATTTTCGGGCGGTTTACAAGGGCACGGGCGATAGCGACACGCTGCTGCTGACCCCCCGAAAGGCGGTTTACGGAGCGCTTTTCGTAGCCCATAAGGTTTACCATTTCCAGCATTTCGCCCACACGCTTTTGTATCTCCTTTTCGGGCAGCTTTTTTACCCGAAGACCGAAGGCGATATTGTCGTACACGTTAAGGTGTGGGAAAAGAGCGTACCTCTGGAAAACCGTATTTACGTTTCTTTTATGTGGGGGCAGGTCGTTTATCCGCTTGCCCTCAAGCATAACGTCCCCGCTGTCGGGGGTTAAAAATCCGCCGATAATGCGAAGGGTTGTAGTTTTACCGCAGCCCGAGGGGCCTAAGAGCGTAACGAACTCCTTGTCCTTTATATCCAGATTTATGCATTTTAAAATCTGCTCGTTATCGAAGCTTACAACTATGTTTTTCAGACTTATAATATTTTCCATCAAGCTTTTTTCCTTCCTTATTCATAATATGCAAAAAGCATACGCATATAGTTTATTATGTTAAAGCGGCGTTGTCAATAGTTTTTCGACAAAAAATATGATTTTTTTGAAAAATATTCCCGACGGCGCGGTTTCTGCCGCTAATCGGCAAAATTATGTTTGCTTTCCCTCAATTTTCACCAAATCACTTGACTTTTTTGCTTTTGTGTAGTAAACTATAAATATTAATGCGGCAATTCCGATTTTCCGGCGTACCGTTTACGTCTGCCGCCGCCGCAGAAAAAGCGGTATCAAGAATAACTGCCCCAAAAGCCGAGAAAAGGCTTTATATCGGGCATTCCTGCCGTTTTGTGCAGGTATCCTTCAAAGGAAAGGAACGTTTATTATGAAAAAGCAGAATATTAACTATGAAAACAGAAAATTTCTCTACGAGGCTATTCTTCAGCTGAAAAATATGGAGGAGTGCGAGGCGTTTTTCGAGGATTTGTGCACTGTTCAGGAGCTTGCTTCAATTTCTCAGCGCCTTGTGGTTGCAAAGCTTCTCACAGAGGACAAGGTTTACGCTGACATAGTTGAAAAAACCAGCGCCAGCACCGCTACAATCAGCCGTGTAAACAGAACTCTCCAGTGCGGCAGAGACGGCTACAACGTTGTCTTCAACCGCCTTAAGGAGCAGAACAAGCTCTGATGGGATACGAGGCTTTTGCAGGGTACTACGATTTTCTGACTGAGAATATCGATTATCGGAGTCTTGCGGAATACTACGACGGGCTGAACCGTAAATTCGGGGGCAGGAAGGGCATTATGCTTGACCTTGCCTGCGGAACGGGCAGCCTTTCGGTTATTCTTAAGGGTATGGGCTACGACGTTATAGGCACGGATATTTCGGAGGAAATGCTTAGTATCGCTGTTTCAAAGGAGCATAAGGGGATAGAATATCTTTGTCAGGATATGCGCTCCCTTGATTTATACGGCACAATCGACGGTACGATATGCTCTCTCGACAGCATAAACCACCTTGAAACCGCCGAGGACGTACAGCAGACCTTCAACCGTGTTTCCCTGTTTTCAAACCCTGGAGCGCTGTTTATGTTCGACGTCAATACTCTTTTTAAGCATGAGCAGGTGCTTGGCGACAACACCTTTGTGTACGACGACGAAAGGGTTTACTGCGTATGGCAGAACGAGTATCTCGGCGAGGGAAAAACAGGAATTTACCTTGATTTTTTTGAGGGCAGGAAGGGCGTATATCATCGTTACAGCGATGATTTTACCGAAACCGCCTATCCTAAGGAGCAGATTGAGGAAATGCTCATAAAAGCGGGCTTCCTGGTTTTAGCCTGCTACGAGTATCCAACCCTGCTGCCCCCGAAAGAGGACAGCGAGAAGCTTACTTTTGTAGCAAAAAAGAAGTAAAGGAAGAATTATTTTGGGTAAGATTGTAAGAGCCCTGTCGGCGGACGGAAGCGTTCTCTGCTCGGCTATAAATTCAACGGATATTGTAAACGAAATTTTCAGAATACACAAAACCACACCGGTAGCTTCGGCTGCCCTCGGACGGCTATGTACCGCAGCAAGCATTATGGGCGCTTTGCTCAAAGGCGAAGAGGATACGCTTACGCTTCGTCTTAACGGCGGCGGTCCTTCGGGAAATATCGTCGCTGCGGCGGACTATATGGGAAATGTAAAGTGCTATGCCGAAAATCCCCAGGTCGACCTGCCCTTAAAGCCAAACGGCAAGCTTGACGTTTCGGGATATGTGGGTACTGAGGGTTTTCTCGGGGTTATAAAGGATTTGGGGCTGAAAGAACCCTACGCAACCCAGACTCCCATTGTTTCGGGGGAAATCGCCGAGGACATCACAAGCTATTTTGCGGTAAGCGAGCAGATACCAACCGTCTGCGCTCTGGGCGTTCTTGTTGACCGTGACTGGAGCATAAAGGCGGCGGGAGGATATATAATCCAGCTTGTTCCGCCCATTAACGAGGCTGCAATAGACGTTATCGAAAAGAATATACAGAATATGCAGAGCGTTACCGCCCTTATCGAGTCGGGTATGACAAGCGAGGAGATTGCGCTGAAAGGGCTTGAGGGGCTGAACGGCGATATTCTTGACAGCTGGGAGGCAAATTACCGCTGCGGGTGCAGCCGTGAGAGAACCGAGAGGATTCTTATAAGCCTCGGAGCAAAGGAGCTTGAAAGACTTGCAGAGGAGCAGGAGAATACCGAGGTCTGCTGCCATTTCTGCGACAAGAAGTACAGCTTTACAAGCGAGGAGCTGAAAGGATTGCTGAAAAGCGCAAAGTGATTTGAGATGAATACGAAAGGGGCTGTTGCGGCGTTTGCTGTAACAGCCCCTTAATTCATTATTTTCAAAATTTTAATTTTTCTCTGCAATAATAAAACAAGAATAAACAGGAATAATATTCTTAAAACACGAAACACGCAGAAGAAAGGATTTTTTTGAAATGAAAGACAAAATTTTCGGAGTCCTGCAAAGGGTCGGACGCTCCTTTATGCTGCCGATTGCCTTGCTTCCCGTAGCGGGGCTTTTTCTCGGCATAGGCAGCTCCTTTACCAATACAACCACCCTTAACGCCTACCACCTTACCGGCATTATCCATGAGGGCGGGCTTCTTTATACCATTCTTGAGGTTATGAGGGAAACGGGAAGCGCAGTGTTCGATAACCTACCGCTGCTGTTCGCTATGGGCGTAGCGATAGGAATGGCGAAAAAGGAAAAGGAGGTTGCGGCTCTTTCGGGGGCGGTAGCCTACCTGATAATGAACACGGCGATAAGCGCTATGATAACCGCAAAGGGCGGGGCTGAAACAATGGGGGCGAACACAACCACCTCAACCCTTGGTATTACAACTCTGCAAATGGGAGTTTTCGGGGGCATTATCGTAGGTCTTGGAGTTGCAGCCCTGCACAACAGGTTCTATAAAATCCAGCTCCCCCAGGTTCTCTCCTTTTTCGGCGGAACAAGGTTTGTACCGATAATATGCAGTATCGTCTATCTTGGCGTCGGCATACTTCTTTTCTTTGTCTGGCCCTTGGTGCAGTCTGCAATCGGTGCGCTGGGTCAGCTTGTTCTCAAATCGGGCTATATAGGAACATGGATTTACGGCATAATCGAGCGTGCGCTTATACCTTTCGGTCTGCACCACGTTTTCTATATGCCCTTCTGGCAGACGGAGCTTGGGGGCTCAATGGTAATAGACGGGGTACTTGTGCAGGGAGCGCAGAATATCTTCTTTGCACAGCTTGCCTCAGGCTCGGGTGAGCCTTTCTCCCTTGCCGCAACCCGCTTTATGACGGGAAAGTTCCCCTTTATGATTTTCGGTCTTCCCGCTGCCGCCTTTGCCATGTACCGTGCGGCAAAGCCGGAGAAAAAGAAGGCGGTTGGGGGACTTCTCCTTTCAGCGGCACTCACTTCTGCGCTTACAGGAATAACCGAGCCTTTGGAGTTTTCCTTCCTTTTTGCAGCCCCGCTGATGTACGGCGTTCACTGCGTTCTTGCGGGCCTTTCCTATATGCTTATGCACCTGCTTGGAGTAACCGTGGGAATGACCTTTTCCGGCGGCATAATTGACCTTACGCTTTTTGGCGTACTGCAAGGAAACGATAAGACAAACTGGCTCTGGATAATCGGGGTAGGACTTTTGTATGCGGTTATCTACTATTTTGTGTTTTACTTCATGATAACTAAGCTTAACCTTAAAACCCCCGGAAGAGAGGAAACCGCCGAAACGAAGCTGTACACCCGAAAGGACATGGAGCAGAGGAAAAGGGGAGAGAAACAGGGAAATGACAGGGGCGGCGATAATACAAGCGCTCTTATTGTACTTGGTCTTGGTGGCAGGAGCAATATCTCGGATATAGACTGCTGCGCCACAAGGCTGAGGGTAACGGTTAATGACGGAGCGCTTGTGCGGGAGGATAAGCTTAAGGCAAGCGGCGCTTCGGGCGTTATCCGAAAAGGAAACGGTGTGCAGGTAGTCTACGGACCGGGAGTTTCGGTTATAAAATCCGACCTTGAGGACTATCTGGAAAAGGAAATTGACGAAATTCCCGAAGAGGAAGAGGAGCCGTCAGCAGAAGAACTGCCGCCAAAGGAAGAAGCAGCGGAAAGAAAGTCCGACTTTTCGGCAGAGCTTTTCTCTCCCTTAAGCGGTACTGTTCTGCCCCTTGAAGATGTGCCCGACGAGGCTTTTTCTGCAAAGGTGCTTGGCGAGGGAGCAGCGGTTGAACCTACCGAGGGCAGGCTTTATTCTCCCTGCGACGGACGGGTTGAAACGGTTTTTGAAACAAAGCACGCAATCAATATTGTTTCAGCCGAGGGAGCAGAAATCCTGCTGCATATAGGCATTGATACGGTGAAGCTGGGCGGGAAATTCTTTGAAGCCCACGTTACCGAGGGGCAGGAAATCAGAAAGGGCGACCTGCTTATTACCTTTGATATTGAGGAAATCCGAAAGGCGGGATATAAGACGATAACCCCGATTATCGTCTGCAACAGCGAGGACTTCGGGGAAGTGCGGGCTGTAAAGACAGGACAAATAAAGGCGGGGGAGAGAATAATTGAAATTACGGGGTAAGGCGGACTGCTCAAAAATTGTATTTACAAAAGCTTTACGAAAATTTTAACTTAATGGGAAGAACTTTTCCTTTCGGTATGGTAAAATTTAAATACAAGTAAATTTTACCGCCGAAAGGAAGTAGTTTATGTCCTTTTTCAAGCGCTTTTCAAATAACGATGGTTACAGTAAAAAGCCCGCCGTTGTCCAGACCGACGGGGCGCAGCTTCTTCCTGCCGCAACAGCGGGAATTTTAGGCGGGGAGGCTTTACCCGCAGACGATAAGCTTTGCTCGGCGCTTATCTCCCATATCGGCAAGCTGAATAAGAAGAACAGGACAGTTGCGATTATACTGATGGTCTTAGGCGGAGTAATTCTGCTGAGTTTTATAATTCCTGTTATAGTAAATATTGTTACCTTTATCTCTACCGGCTCTATATTAGGCGTTTCTATAGGCTTTGGAGGAGTGATTGCCGCTGCGGTAACAGGCATTCCCGGCGCTTCTCTTTATATTTCGGGACTGAATCACCGCAGGCGGGCGGATATGGCTATCCGAAGCGGCACGGTGTATTTTTACAGATATGTTTATATCGGCAAGCTTCTTCACTCCTACAAGGATTCGGAGGGTGACAGCCAGGAGGACTACTACGCTATGTTGGGCGAGTTCTCGGTAAGGGTTGAAAAGGAAACGCCCAAGACAAAGTACGCTGTGGGAGCTGTGGTGTATGCAGAGGGGAAGAACTGGTTTTTCCTGCTTAGCGATGTGCCTGAGATTTACGGGTATTGCGAATAATAGCTAAGCCGCCGTGCAGTAATCTTCTGCATGGCGGCTCTTGCTATTCTGTGGTATTTGCCGTTTCCTGCTTCTGCCGGTCGCGGAAATTCTCTCTGTCAGCAAAATCTCCCTTGCCGCCAAAGCCGCCTGCACCTCCCGCCGACATATTTCCCATATCCGACAGGTTAAGGCTTCCCGTATCAACAAGAGCAGAGCTGTCTGCGGACTGCCCCTCCTCGGTAGAAGGGATAGCGCCGCTTAGCTGTCCTTTTATGCTTTCTGCCCTTAAAATACAGAACTCCTTTATAGCGGCGACGCCTTTTTCAAACTCATCATAAGTGCAGAATTTCGTGGGGTCCTTTTCTACATAGGGCGAGATAAGCGCCGCTGTTCTGTCGATAAGCGCTTCAAAATCCCTGTTTTCTATCAGCTCCGAAAGACGGGCGTGATAGATTTCCGTGTATTCCTCGCTGCTGAAAATCCAGCTCACCATGGGTCGGTCTGACATTCCGCCGGAAACGGGGCTGTCAATGGGTGAATTTACCTGGGACTTAGCGTTTCCGCCATTAAAGGTGCCGAAAGCCAGGTTGTAGTCCCAGGGTATCATGGACAGCTTTCCGTCCTCTTCGTAAAGATAGTAGTTATGAATCATGCTTCCCGTGTAGCTGTCTCCGTTGCAGAGGAAGTTATGCACCGCAAAGTAGCGTATAACCTCGTCGGTATCAACTGCGCTTTCGATATTCTCGTTCTCGTTCAGCGCCTTAAGTGAAGCGATAAGCCGCTGCTTGTCGCTTTCGGTTATGTCGGTCTTGGCGCTGTCGAAAATATTTTTGTAGCTTTCGGGGTTGTCATCGGAGTAGATAAGCTTAACGTCGTCGCTTCCTTTTCCGCCCATACCTCCCTTATCCCCGCCCATTCCGCCAAAGCCGTTCTGCCTGTCGGTCGGTGTAAAGCCGTTGTTGCCGCCGTTCTGCGGCATATCGGACGGTGTAAAGCCGCTGTTGCCGCCGTTCTGCGGCATATCGGTCGGTGAAAAGCCGTTGTTGCCGCCGTTCTGCGGCATATCGGTCGGTGTAAAGCCGTTGTTGTCGCCGTTCTGCGGCATATCGGGAGGAGTAAAGCTGTTGTTCTGCCCGTTTTGCGGCATTTCGCTTTGCTCAGCCGTAGAAACGGGCTTTTCAGCGTTGTCGGAGCTATTTGCGGTTTCGTTGGTTTCACCGCTTTCTCCGCCCTCGGCATCCATAAAGTTACCCATATCGAAGCCCTTGCCGTTGCCTCTGCCGCCGCCGAAGTTCATGCTGTCGGGCTTATAGAGCTCACCGTAATCGCTGCCGTAATTGCGGCTTAAGAAAGCCTCCTCAACGCCCTCTACGGCAAGATAAAGACCCCAGTCCTCCCCGTTTACGGTGATATATGCGTAGCTGCAAAGGGGAGCGTCTGCGCCCATTTCTGCCATAAGGGTATAGGCAAGGTAGTCCTTCATATAGGTGTTGTCCTGTATGATATTATTGAGGCAGAGCTTGTCAAGCCCGTAGTAGGTTCTGGTGCTGTCGTAATGGTCGAACTCGATTTTGAAGCTGTATCTACTGCTGTTCATCTGAGAAACGGTGCTGAGGGAGGTGTTGCCCTTTGCTCTTATTGCAATATTCCTGAATGCCTCGCCGTCGATTACCGCCGCACAAAGAGCATATTCCTCGTTCTCGCAGGTTTCTATAAAGCCATCCCAGTCGTCCATAACTATATCAATGGTATGCACCCTTGAGGTATCGAAAAGGCGGCTCTCGTAGGCGGGGGAGGAGGAAGTCTTTTCAAGCCCCAGCGCCTCCCCGTTTATGAAAAGAAAGGTTACAATTAGGGACAGAACCAGCCCGATTATACAGATTTTGTCAATCCACTTGCTTGTTGACATAAAAATCCCTTTCTGTTATCAGCCCATATATTCCCCGTTGTAGCTTACAAGAACTGCGCTTAAAACGCCCTCCATTTCCGAAAGCTCGTTTACAAAATCCGTGTTGTCGTCCTTAAGGCGGATTTCGGTGTTAAGCTCAATTTCGCCCTTCTGAGCGGATTTGCTCTTGATTACGCAGCGCAGGCAGTTCTCCTTAAGAAACTCAAGAGCCTTCTTTTCGCTGTCGTGATTTTCACAGCGGATAACAGCAATATAAGGGTTAACGTGGGACTTTCTGTTGACGAAAACAAGGAGAATTACTCCGATTACTGCGCTGCCGATAACTGCAAGAGGTATCATTCCAGCTGCAAGCACAATGCCCGCCGCAATCGCCCAGAAAAGAAAGGCAATATCAAGGGGCTCCTTTATTGCAGTCCTGAAACGGACGATAGAAAGTGCGCCCACCATACCAAGGGAAAGCACAACGTTGCTTGTAACCGCAAGAATAACGAGGGTTGTTATCATGGTAAGCGCAAGCAGCGTAACCCCGAATCCCGAGGAGTACATAACCCCCGAATAGGTTTTCTTATAAACAAAAAATATGAAAAGCCCTATTCCAAAGGCGAGAATAAGCGCCACCGCCATATCAATAAGGCTTACGCTTGTTACGTTTTCCAGAAAGCTTGATTTGAAAATATCGCTGAATGTCATTTTTGTTTACCGACCTTTCGTTTTTTGTATTTTGGTGCAGTAAGCGGGTAATAGGGGGTTTTCTTTTTTCCGCAGGTTTTGCGGCTTTTGCTTGCTGCACAAAAATCTTAACCTTAACTACCCGTAAATCCTGCAAGCCGCATATTTTGAGAAGGCTCCCGTATTTCTGCCGCTGAGCTGCACCGCGTCGCGGATAACCGAGGGGAGAAACTCGTCCCACTTAACCTCAAGTATTATAGCACCCGAGGCGGGGAGGAGTACGCCTCCCTTGGAATATACGACCTTATTATAATGGACGTAATGCTGCCGAAGACTGACGGGTATACCCTTACAAAGCGGCTGAGGGAAAAGCGCTGCGGAACTCCCGTGCTTATGCTTACCGCACGGTCGGGGGTTGACGACAGGATAGAGGGACTTGACGCAGGAGCGGATTATTACCTTACAAAGCCCTTCGATATAAGAGAGCTGCTTGCCTGCATAAACGCGCTTCTGCGCAGACAGGGAAGCAGCGTAAACGAGCTTGTTTACGGCAATACCGCCCTTGACCTTGAGTCCGCAAGCCTTGTATGCGGCGAAAAAAGCGTGCGGCTTTCCGCAAGGGAGTTTGAGGTTATGCGTATTCTTTTGCAGGCGGGAGAAAGTAATGTTTCAAAGGAAGCTCTGCTCAACAAGGTATGGGGCTACGACTCGGAGGCTGTGGAAAATCATGTTGAGGTGTATGTGGGCTTCCTGCGGAAAAAGCTTGCAAGCATAGGCTCGGACGTAAAAATCGAGGCTATCCGCCGCCTTGGGTATCATCTGGAGGTAGAAAATGCTGAAAAGGCTTAAAATAAAGTTCGTGGCGGTGATAATGCTGGTGGTTACGCTTCTGCTGGCAGTAATCTTTGTACTCACCCTTTCTTTTACTAAGGCGGGTGCAGTAAAGGAAAGCCTCGGGCTTATGAAAACCGCCGCCGAGGAGTCGCTTCATCCCGTAAAGCCCGACCTGCCCAAAAATACGGAACAGCCCGAGGGAGCAGGACTGCCACAAAATACGGAACAGCCGGGGCTGATTATCAGAAGCGGCTCTTTGTTATTTGTAATGAGAATAAGCCCCTCGGGTGAAATTTCCGCCGATGGAAGCAGCGATTTCGACCTTACGGACGAAAGCTTCCTGCGGGAGCTTGCCGAAACTGTTTCTGCCAGTAAGGAGCAGACGGGAGTTATCAGGGAGTATGACCTGAGGTATCTCTGCGCTCCCGGCAGGATAGTTTTCGCAGATATTTCGAGGGAAAATGCGATTATAGAAAATCTTGCAAAAACCTGCGGACTGATTTGCGGGGTAAGTCTGCTGCTGTTTTTCGGGGTTAGTATTCTGCTGGCAGGCTGGGCGGTAAAGCCGGTTGAAAAGGCGTGGGAGCAGCAAAGACAGTTCATTTCCGACGCCTCCCACGAGCTGAAAACGCCCCTTACCGTTATTATGACCAATGCACAGCTGCTTAATGAGGAAAATGGTATAAGCGACAGCTGCCGCGGCTGTACAGAGGCTATTCTTAAAATGTCGGGGCGAATGAAAGGACTTACCGAAAGCCTTTTAGAGCTTGCGAGAATTGACGAGGGCAGGCTGAACGCCTTTGAAAGTCTGGATTTCAGCGGACTTGTTTCGGAGGCAGTACTGCCCTTCGAGCCTCTTTTTTACGAAAATGGGCTTGTACTTGAAACTGAAATTGATACGGGCATAACCCTTTTCGGTGACAGAATACGGCTTTCACAGGCGGCGGAAATTCTGCTTGATAACGCCCTTAAGTACTCCCTGCCCGAAAAGGCGGTCAGGCTTTCCCTTAAAAGGCAGGGCGGAAGCTGTATCCTTTCGGTTTCGGGCTGCGGCGACCCGATTTCAAAGGAGAACCTAAAAAATATCTTCAAGCGCTTTTACCGCATAGATAAAGCCCGCAGCGGAGAAAGCTACGGGCTGGGACTGCCGATTGCGGCTGGAATTGCCGAAAGTCACAAGGGGAAGATATGGGCGCAGAGCGAGGGCGGTGTCAACTGCTTTTATATAAAGCTGCCTGTTATTGCACAAAAATAATTAAGGCAACACCGCACAATTAACGGCTGCCGCCTTTGCCGCACGCTTGCTTGCATCTTTTCCGTCATCTTGCACAGAAATTTCTTGACATACGTTAGTATGCCTGCGAAATTTCTGTACAATCTGACGAAAAACCTGACTGCGGGGTCGCACGACAATAATTATGCGGTATTGCCTTAAAAATATGCAAAAATTTGTAATATTATTGACAAATATAAGAAAATTTGCTATAATTTTCATGTAACTATATGCCTTCGTGTGTAAAAAACTGCTGGAGGGACTTATGAGCGCTTCTGTGGGAATAAAAAAGTATCTTAACGAAAAAATCGTTCTTATTCATACGCTGATAGTTTTCGGCGTTTGCGTAATTTTCGGAATAATAAACTTCGTTTCGGGCAACGCCCTTTTAGGCGGACTTATTATCGGTTCGGGCGCAGTTGTAACGGGGCTTTGCTTTGCCCTGAAAAATAAGGTTCAGCTTGTTACAAGAGGTCTTATTCTTTCTCAGGCTCAGCTTCTCTTAATCATAATCATGTCCGCCGCAAAGCAGGAGCTTCACGTTATGTTCCCACTTATGCTGGCTTCAATGGCGATTGCTGCTATCTATTACAGCAAAAAATCCCTTATTATTCACTGGGTAATTATGGACGCTGCCTCGGTTGCGGGATTTTTCATGATGGATACTCTTTACAGCGGCGCAAACGCTGAGTTTGTCATCAAGGGAATTGCGGGCATCAACATAGGAGCATGCCTTATAATGTACCTTGTCAACAATAATCTCCAGCATATCGGCGAGGTTCAGCTTGCGGGAGAAAAGACCGAAGGTCTTTTAGGACAGGTCAAGGAGCAGATGGACGAAACCAACGTTCTTATGGAGCAGCAGAGAAGGGTTGCGTCTCAGCTTGCTGAAATCTCCTCCGAGGTCAATATGTCCTCGGGCAAGATGAGAGATATTGCTGCGAGAATAAACGTTTCCGCCTCCGAGCAGCAGGACGCTATCACGGAGATTGCGGAAGAAATTGCGAATATCTCCGCCCAGACCGAGGAGAGCCTTACCGAGTCGGAAAATGCAGCCCGTTCCGCCCAGAGCAGCGCAGAGCTTCTTCGCCGCAACAACGAGGCTATGCAGAGTATGGCTGCGGCTATGGAGGAGATAAAGCAGTCCTCCGAGCAGATAAGAAGCATTGTAGGAACAATAGAAGATATAGCTTTCCAGACCAACATACTTGCTCTTAACGCTTCAATCGAGGCGGCAAGAGCAGGAGAAGCGGGCAAGGGCTTTGCGGTTGTTGCAGACGAGGTAAGAAATCTTGCTGCAAGGAGCAGCGAGGCGGTTGAGAATACTGCCTCTCTTATTGCAGGCTCAATTGAAGCGGTTGAGCGTGGAAATACGGTTGTAAGCGATATGATTGAGCGAATGAGCGAGGTAATAGCTTCGGCTGAGCAGAGCGCACATCACGCAGAGCTTATTACGGGACTTTCCCAAAAGCAGGCGGAGTCAACCTTTGCGGTAAAGAAGCATGTGCAGCAGATTGAGCAGCTTGTTACAGACAGCACAAAAACCTCGGCGGAGAGTACGGAGATTGCGGAGAGGGTTGCTGACGACGCTATGAAAATGGACAGCATTGTGCATAGTTTTAAATGATAGGAACAAACTGTTGTATAGGTGCAGGCAGACTTTGGTCTGCCTGTTGTTTTTTTGTGGAGTGTTAGTCGGGTGCCGCCGCCAAGCGGCGGCGCAAATCTGCACAAAACCTTAAGGTTTTGTGCCTGCGAACCTTCACCACACGTCAAAGCCCGCTGTTCACTTTTTGAAAAGAAGTGAACAGCGGGCTTTCTGTGTCATTTATTATTCGTTTTCGGTTGCAAACTGGCTCGGATGCCTTGTGAAGAAATCCACTCTCGGCTCAAGGAATTTCAGTTTGTGTCCTTCCTCAGCAAAAGCGCTCAGCGGCTCGAAAATCTTATCCCAGCTCCAGAAGCTTTCGTCCAGCTGCAAGTATTCAAGCAGCATTTCCGTACCCTTGGGCGCCATGGGGTGAAGCAGTACCGCCGCAGTCCTTATCATGTGGAAAACATTCACAAGAGTCTTTCTCCGCAGCTCGTTGTCCTCGTTCTTGTCTGCGTCTCCAAGATTCTTAGCCATATACTTGCTTGCCTTTCTGATGTAGCTGTCAAGAACATAGGTAGCCTGATGGAACTCGAAGCGGTACATAAACCGCTCGTAGTCAAGAATCGCCTTCTTTGCGTCGGCAAGTACCTGCTCTTCGATTTCTCCGAGGGGCAGAATGCCGTCATAGTATTTCTGAGTTGTGTAGAAGCAGGTGCGTATAATGCGGTTGAATACGTTTGAGAGCAGGAAGCCGTCCTTTACAACGGGGTCTGCGTCCTCAGGCTTAGCGTCGGGATTTAAGGGCTTCGGCTGGAAGCTTACGCTTCTCTGTCCCAGTCCAAGTCCCAGATAGTGCATTCTCAGCTGCTCAGCAGTATAGTAGTCAAGTAAATCCTGCGCCATAGGAGGCTTTACGCTGCCTGAGCTGGAGGCCTTCTTGTCAAGAAACAGTATGTGATTGTTGGCGCAGAGGATAGGAAGCTGCATTTCTCCCTCGGTTGGCTCGTCTGTGTTCTGTTCACCTTTTTGCAGAGCCATGAACATAGCCATTTCCGCAACGCCGTAGAAGTAGATGTTGTCAGCGCCGATAAACTGGTAAACCTGTGCGTCCTTTGAGCACCAGAAATCCTTCCATTCCTCGGTGTTCCTGCCCTTTTGCTCGAGGGCTGCAACCGTAAAGGAAATAGGTGCCCAGAGGGATTCGGGCCATACCCATACAGTCAGCGGGTCTTCTCCCTCTAAAACCGGCGCAGGCACGCCCCATTCGATATTGCCCGTAAGGCGGAAAGGAACAAGTGTTTTACCTGTTCTGAAACGTATTCCGTTGGAGGAGAGAACATGGCAGGCCTTGTTCATCTCGTCCAGTTCTGTGAACGAAATCGTAAAGGAGGGCTTTTTCTTCTCCTCGATAAATTCGTGGGGCGGAAGCTGCTCCTTTACCTTTTCGTAGGCTTCAAGCAGCTCGTTCTTGATATGGATAACAGGGTCCTGTAAGAACTCGGAAATCGTCTTTGTTACAAGGGGACGCACGTTCTTCTGCTTTGCGATTTTTGCGGCGTACTCCTTCATAAGTCCGTTGTATGAGGGCAGGTCGAAATACCAGTTGTCAACGCTCTTCATTATGGGCGTTTCCCCTGTAAGGGTGCTTTTCGGGTCGATAAGGTTTTCGGGCATATACTGATGTCCTAAGTCGCACTCGTCTGCATAGCCCTTTTCGGAGTTACAGCCGTCAACAGGGCATTTTCCGATTACCTGACGTCCGTTCAGGAAGCAGCCCGCCTTTTCGTCGTAGAACTGCATTGTGCTGATTTTCTTAAGGTGTCCGTTCTCATAAAGCCGTCTTATGAACAAATCCGAAACCTGATTGTGAATTTCCGCAGTCCTTCCCAGTCCCGAAGCGCCGAAAATGTCAAGGCTTATCATGTAGTCGTCAAGGGTTTTCTTCTGTGCTTCATGATTGCTTCTTACGAAGTCCTGAATAGTGCCGCTGAACTTACCCTCGGCGCAAAGCTTACGGTAGCTTTCCGCAATAGGCGAGCCGTAGCAGTCGGTGCCGGAAACGAAAATAACGTTGTCCTTACCCAGCCTGTCCCGCAGAAATCTTGCATAAACGTCTGCGAAAACGAAAACGCCGCCGATATGACCGAAGTGGAGGGTCTTGTTGCCGTAGGGCATACCGCCTGTGATAATGGCTCTCTTGGGGAATACGGGGCGCTCAGGCTCCCGTCTTACAAATTCCCCGCCGTTTTTCTCCTTGCTCATACTTTTGTTCCTTTCAGTTCTTTAGCTTTTCCAAGCTTCTATTTAATCTGTTTATGGACTCGTCCTTGCCCAGTATTTCCATAAGCTCGGTAGCGCCGCCTGGGGTTACGGAAAGTCCCGAAACGCCTATTCTTACTGCCCACATAACAGCACCCGCCTTAACGCCCTTTTCCTCCGCGATTTTCTTAAGCTCCTCGAAAAGAAGGTCGTTTTTCCAGTCGGTTATTTCTTTTAGTGCAGGAACAGCGTACTCCAGAATTTCTGTGCAAAGCTCCTTGGTGGTCTTGTTTTTCTTGTTTACGAAAAGCTCGGTATCGTAGTCGGGAAGACCCTTAACGAACTCTGCCTTTTCGTTCACCTCGGGGAACACGGAAATTCTTGTCTGAATGAGCCGAGCCAGCTCCTTATTATCCGCAAAAGCCTTTACGTCCTCGTTATAGTAGGGCTTTGCCATTTCCATAAAGGTTTCAAGGGGCAGCTCCTTTATATAGTGGCTGTTAAACCAGAGCAGCTTTTCATAGTCGAAAACTGCGGGAGACTTGCTTATGCCCTCAAGAGAAAACACCTTTTCAAGCTCCTCAATAGTGAAAAACTCCTGATTTGTGTCCTTGGGGCACCAGCCTGTGAATGCCATATAATTAATAATCGCTTCGGGCAGGTAGCCGTTTTTCACAAGCTCCTGGAAGCTTACGGAGCCGTGTCTTTTGGACAGCTTGCTTGTTGTGCCGTCCTCGTTTCTGCCCATAAGCAAGGGCAGGTGGCAGTAAACGGGTCTTTCCCAGCCGAATGCGTCGTAAAGCAGGACGTATTTCGGTGTGGAGGTGAGGTACTCGCAGCCCCTTACAACGTGTGTAACGCCCATAAGGTGGTCGTCCACAACGTGGCAGAAGTTGTAGGTTGGGAAGCCGTCGGCTTTAATAAGAATCTGATCCTGAAGCTCGCTGTTTTCGATTTCGATATGACCGAAAACCGAGTCCTCGTAGCCCGTACTTCCCTCTAAGGGCATTTTCTGACGGATTACAAAGGGAATACCCGCCGCAAGGTTCTTTTCAACCTCTTCCTTTGAGAGATTGCGGCAGTGGCGGTCATAGCCTGCGCCAAGGTCGCCCTCCTCGTGTATCTTTTCGAGCCTTTCCTTTGTGCAGAAGCAGTAGTACGCATAGCCCTTGTCGATAAGCTCTAAGGCGTACTTCATATAGATGTCCTTGCGCTCACTCTGTATATACGGACCATTCGGACCGCCTACGTCGGGTCCCTCGTCGTGGGTCATTCCCGTCATTTTCAGAGTGCTGTAAATAACGTCAACTGCACCCTCAACATAGCGCTCCTGGTCGGTATCCTCGATACGCAGAATAAACTTGCCCTTATTGGCTCTTGCTAAAAGAAAGGCGTAAAGCGCCGTTCTTAAGTTTCCTATATGCATAAAGCCTGTGGGGCTTGGTGCAAATCTTGTTACAAAATTTTCAGACAAAACAATTTCCTCCGATGAAATAATATATTATTTCAGGCTGTCGATTTCTCGCCACTCTGAAATGTGGCTTCCGACAGACTGATATAATTAATATAAAGTATATTATATGACAAAAACCGTTATTTGTCAATAATTTTAACCCGCCGCTTTTGCTTACTGCAAAAAAATTTATAAATAGCTATTGACATTAGCAAAAATCGTGCTATAATAGTGTTAGCACTCAAAGGTTGAGAGTGCTAAAACATCAAAAACATCTGAAAGGAATGACCGGAAATGGCAAAAAAGCAGTTTAAGGCGGAGTCAAAGCGCTTGCTGGAAATGATGATAAATTCTATATATACTCATAAGGAAATCTTCCTCAGAGAGCTTATATCAAACGCAAGCGACGCTATGGACAAGCTTTATTTCAAGTCCATGCAGGAAAACTTGGGACTTACAAGAGAGAATTTTGAAATCAATATTTCTGCCGACAAGGAAAAGAGAACAATCACAATCTCCGATAATGGCATCGGTATGGACAAGGAGGAACTGGAGAATAACCTCGGCGTTATCGCTCAGTCAGGCTCCTTCAAGTTCAAGCAGGAGAACACCGATACCGATAAGGAGGAGGTTGACGTTATAGGTCAGTTCGGCGTCGGCTTCTACTCCGCATTTATGGTGGCAAAAAAGGTTACGGTGCTTACCAAGAAGTACGGCGATGAAACCGCTTACCTCTGGGAATCCGAGGGTGTTGAGGGATACAGCATTTCGGAAGCGGAGAAGCAGGACTGCGGCTCGGAAATCACCCTTTATCTTAAGGAAAACAGCGAGGAGGAGGACTATGATGACTTCCTTGCTGAGTACAAAATCAAGAGCCTTGTAAAGAGATATTCCGACTATATCCGCTACCCCATTAAGATGGAATGTACCCACCGTCACCTTAAAGAGGGAACGGAAAACGAGTATGAGGAGCATAAGGCAGTTGAAGTGCTCAACAGCATGGTGCCTATCTGGAAGAAGAACAAGACCGAGCTTACCGAGGAACAGTACAACGAGTTCTACAAGGAGAAGTTCCTTGACTACAACGACCCGCTTACCCATATCCACTCAAAGACAGAGGGTACTGCCACATACAACGCACTGCTCTATATCCCGAAAAAAGCGCCCTTCGACTACTACACAAAGGAATACGAAAAGGGCTTACAGCTTTATTCAAGCGGCGTGCTTATTATGGAGAAATGCTCCGACCTGCTCCCCGACTATTTCAGCTTTGTAAAGGGACTTGTGGACAGCGAGGATTTGTCCCTTAATATTTCCCGTGAAATGCTCCAGCACGACCGCCAGCTTAAGCTTATAGCAAAGAGCATTGAGCGCACAATCAAGAACGAACTGAAAAAGATGCTCAACAACGAGCGGGAAAAGTACGAGGAGTTCTGGAAGAATTTCGGCTTACAGATTAAATTCGGTCTTTACAGCAGCTACGGTATGAACAAGGAGCTGCTCAAAGACCTGCTTATGTACTACTCTTCCTCCGAAAAGAAGCTTGTCACAATCGACGAGTACGTTACCCGTATGAAGGAGGACCAGAAGTACATCTACTACGCTTGCGGAGAAACCGTTGCCAAGATAGACAGCCTGCCCCAGACGGAAATCCTTAAGGACAAGGGCTACGAAATCCTGTATATGACCGACAACGTGGACGAATTTGCTCTCCAGATGCTTATCGACTACGAGGGCAAGGAGTTCAAGTCGGTGCAGTCCAGCGACGTTGACCTTGAAACCGAGGAGGAGAAGGCTGAGAAGAAGGAAAAGGCTGAGCAGAACAAGGATTTGCTGGAGGAGATGAAGAAGGCTCTTGCAGGCAAGGTTGCGGATGTTCGTCTTTCTGCAAGACTGCGCTCTCACCCCGTCTGCCTTTCCAGCGACGGCGCTGTTTCTATCGAAATGGAAAAGGTGCTTGGTGCAATGCCCGAGGGCGGTGGAAAGCCGAAGGCTGACAAGGTGCTTGAAATCAACTCAAATCACCCGATTTTTGAAAAGCTGCGGTTCCTTTGCGACAACGACAAGGAGAAGCTTGCGGTTTACGCTGATATTCTCTACGACCAGGCGCTGCTTATCGAGGGAATAAATATTGAAAATCCTGTTGACTACTGCAACAAGATTTGCGATTTAATGGTGTAATAATAGTATGATGAACTGAAACGCCCCGAAGCTATTGCTTCGGGGCGTTTTTGCGGGGATTGCTGAGATTGGTGTGCGCCGCCGTAAACGGCGGCACCCTCCCGATAACAGAAACTCTCCAACAAAAAAACACTGCCGCAAGCGGTTATCCCACGCCTGCGGCAATTAATTTTATTCTTCCAAAACAACCTTCTTACCCATAAGCTCGCTTCCGTCCATTTTCGCAATACCGTAGTCCACCCGTATCTTTCCGCCGGTGTAAAGCCTGTTGAAGCAGTCTATTATCCGACCAGCAACCATATCCCCGTTGTCGCTGTTTGCGTCCATAAGGATAACTATAATCTGCTTGCTGGAATAGCGGGTTGAAACATCCGAGCGGCGCAAAGATGTGTAAATAGCCTTTTCAAGCAGCTCCAGCGCAAGCTCGGTTTCGGAAACGTCCGGTTCTTCGGAACCTGTTCCGCTTACAGTGAAAAGCACCGTCTGAACGTCCCTGCTGCTGCGCTCAACAAATCTTCTTATAAAGTTGTATACATGGTGGAAGCTGTCAAAATCAAGGAGATATGCGCCCCTTCCGCTGTCTGCACGGCTCATGAACTCACGCAGGTAGTTAAGGTCAACCGTCTTTCCGCCACGGCTGTTTTCCGCCTGAATCTTGTCGCTGAAAAAGTGGAAGGAGTTCTTTCCGTTTTGCTTGACGTAGTAAAGCGCCTTGTCCGCAGAATTGTAAAGCTTGTTGAATTCGGTACCGTCCTCAGGTGTCTGGGCTATGCCGATTGAAACCGAGGAGTTTGTATCAAACTTGCACTGCTCAATCTTGTAGCAAAGGTCGGAGATAATATCTGCGGCACGGTTGCTTATTTCGCTCTTTGAGGTCATATCCTTTAAGAAAACCACGAACTCGTCACCGCCGATACGGCAGAGTATGTCCCCCTCGGAGGAAAACTGCCTTAAGGTATCCGCAAACATCTTAAGGGTGCGGTCGCCTGCGATATGGCCGTAGTTGTCGTTAATCGCCTTGAAATTGTCCATATCTATCATCATAAGCGCACCCTTGGTGCCGCCCGCAATAAGCTCGTTCACCGTTTCCTCGGTGTGCGCCCTGTTCCAGAGGCCTGTAAGAGCGTCCTGGCGGGACTTGCTCTTCATATCGGAAACTTCTTTTGTTTTCTGTTCAAGCCTGTCTGCAAGGCTGCGGCGAAGCTCCTCAAGCTCTAAGACCCTGCCTATTCTGGACAGCATAACCTCGGGTACAAAGGGCTTTGCGATAAAGTCTATTGCCCCTTCTTTAAAGCAGCGTGTTTCAGTTTCGGAGTCGCTGTCTGCGGTAAGGAAAATTACGGGTATATTATTGCAGCGCTCCATTTCCTTTATCTTTTCCAGCACCTCGAAGCCGTCCATTTCAGGCATATTTATATCCAGCAGGATTATATCACATTCGCCGCTTTCAAGGTATGTAAGCGCCTGTGCGCCGCGCATAACGGGGATTACCTTGTAATCGTCGCTTAATACCTTTCTTGCCGCCGCAAGGTTAAGCTTATTATCGTCAACAACCAGTATTGTCTTCATAAAAATCTCCTTATTCGTAAATATAAAGCACGCCCACAGTTCCCGCTCCGCAGTTGCTTGAGATAGTGGCAGATGCCTTTGTAACCAGAATTTCATCAAAGCTGTAAAGCTTTTCGGCTAATGCCTTTACCTCGTTAAGGGTCTTTACGGTGCAGCCTGCATGGGTTATGAAAAGCCGCTTTCTTTCAATATTTTTGCTGCGTCTCAGCTCGCTTTTTATATATCTTTTTACCGATTTGTCGTAATTGCCTATCTGTAAATTCTTAACGCCCATTTTTCCGTTCTTCATTGTAAGAACCGGGTGCAGGCTCAGCGCAGAGCAGATATTGCGGACTGTCTTGCTTACTCTGCCGTTGCGGTAGAGGTAGTCAGCGTTTTTGGCAATAAAGCTTGTGGAAACACGGGCTTTAAGCTCCTGCATTTCAGAAACAATATCATCAGCGCTTTTCCCGTCGTCGCACATTTCCACCGCTCTTATAACCATATGCCCTATACCGGTGGACAAATGCTCCGAATCCACAATACGGATTCTCTTTCCCTGTTCCCCCATAAGCTTTACGGCAGCCAGGGCGTTGGGGCAGGAGTTGCTTATATGGCTGCTTATTGAGATGTGTATGACTTCCTCGCAGAATTTAAGCTGCTTTTCAAAAAATTCCCTGTATTCCTCCGGCTCGGGCGCATTCGTTTCCGCCCGCTCCCCGCCGCCGTCAAGATATTCTATAACATTTCCCGAGGTTATCTCATATCCATCCTTAAAGCGCCCGGAGGCGGTTGTTATATAAAAGTACACTATACCTACGCCGTGAAGCTTTATATATTCATCGGGCAGGTCGCATACGCAGTCTGTTGTAATGCCAATTTTCTTCATCAGAATAACAGTTCCTTTCCTGTGAGGTTATGGTATCATCGCTTTATCAATATATTCAGCAAGCGCTCCCGTTGACTTGATTTGCGGATACGGTCGGGAACGGCTCTTAAGGCAACAGCGCACACTTAACGTCTAACGCCTTTGCCACGCACTTGCTTGCATATTTTCCGCCATATTGCACAAAAACTCCTTGACGGGCAATCTTCCCCAACCGTGGAGGTTGTAACAAAGTGACAGAGGGGCTGACCGGCAGACAAGCCCGTCTTGGTCGCTTTATACAATCTGACGGCGCAATTCTGCGGCAATAATTATGCGGTATTGCCATAAATTTCGGATTTAAATCAATATATGACTATTATAACATAAGTCTGAGGCAAATTTCAATATCATAACACAGATTTTGACAAAAAAATACAAAATTTTGATAAAAATATCCGTAAAGTGGCAGTGCAGAGCATAGCAAAGCAGGCATCGCAAAAATCCTGCGGCTTATATTCTGAGAACATCGGGGAATCCGCTGCTCCCCCGGGTGGCGCTTCATGCGGCGGCGCACCCGATTATTCAAATAATCAATTTCTGTGTATTTGCCCTATTACCCCTTGACCTATGGGTCTTTTTGGAGTATAATATTTTCAGTCCAAAAATCAAAACCGGATTTTTAAAATGACAGAGGTAATGCTATGAAGGTAATCGGCAGACAGAGCAACAGCAGAATGTGTATAATCTGTGGAATGGATAACGAATACGGGCTTAAGGCGCCCTTCTACAATATGGAGGACGGCAGCGTTGCAACAAAATTCAGCTACCGTGAGCAGCATCAGAGCTATCCCTTACGGGTTCACGGCGGAATGATAACCGCAATGCTGGACGAAATGGGGCTTCGTGCTCTTTGGGCAAAGCAGCTTTCCGAGGAGCAGTTCGGGGTTACTATTTCTCTTGAAACCAAGTACAGAAAGCCCGTTCCTTACAACGTGCCCCTTATCGGGCGGGGAATTACGGTAAAGGACAGCTCAAAATTCTTTGTGGTTGAGGCTTTTATTACCGATGAGCAGGGCAGCGTACTGGCGGAGGGAGTTATAAAGTACCTGAAGCTTGACGTTGCGAAAATCGCCGAGGGCGCTTCGGTACACGAGGAAATGTGCTATCAGATTGAGGACGGTATCAGGGAAATAGAGCTGTAAAATATTTTTGAAAGGGCAGGACTGCCAAAAAAATTCATCAAAAATTCTTCAATACGACAGGCAGGGAAAGGCTCAACTATGATTTTCGGAAACAAATTCAGCGCACTTGAGATTATAAACAGGGTGCTTGACGAAAACGTCAGCGAGGGGGATATATGTATCGACGCCACCGCAGGCAGAGGCTTCGACACCCTCCACCTTTGCAGGCTCGTTGGCGAAAGCGGCCACGTTACCGCCTTTGATATTCAGCAGGAGGCTGTTGACAGCACAAAAGAACTGCTCCAAAAGAACGGAATGTGCTCCCGTGCGGACGTTATTCTTTCAAGCCACAGCGAAATGGACAAGTACTGTGAAGAGGGAACTGTTTCCTGCATAACCTTTAACTTCGGCTGGCTGCCCAAAGGAAATCATAACGTAAATACCCGCAAGGAAACCAGCATACCCGCCATTGAAAAGGGGCTTAAGCTGCTTAAAAAGGGCGGGGTAATGACACTTATAATCTATTACGGCAGGGAAACCGGCTTTGAGGAACGGGACGCTATTCTTGAATTTCTCCCCACGCTGGACTGCACAAAATATACGGTTATAGAAATGCCCTTTGTGAACCGCAAAAACTGCCCGCCCATACCGATTGTTATTATAAACGACGCATAAAACCGCAAAATCAACGCCTCCGTACCAAAGGGCACGGAGGCGCTTTTGCATAAACCTGCGAGTAAAAGAGGCTTATATGGGGATAATATTTATCCCCGAGGGTTTATACAAGTTACTTAGCGGAGTTTTCGTATGATTCGATCATCTTCTTAACCATCTGACCGCCCACGGAACCAACCTGCTTAGCAGTAAGGTCGCCGTTGTAGCCGTTATCCTTAAGGGGCACGCCTACTTCGTTGGCTGCCTGCATCTTGATGCTTGATAAAGCTGCGTTCTTCTTGTTAGAGTTGGACATTTTTATTACCGTTCCTTTCATTTGAGGAAATCCTTTTCAATTTATGTGTTTTACTTTTAATAAAGCTTATCCTAAAATTGAAGATTGACATTCCTCTCTCGATATATTCAAGGACTTTTGCCCTTGCAATAGTATTATTTCACGAGCCGTTTTTTATATTACAGGTAAATTTTTTGCAGATTTCAAGTGTTTGGAAAAGAGTTATCTGAAATTTTGCGGTTTTGTCAGCTTCGAAACATTCTTCCCCGTAATTCCGATTCGGGTTCGTTGACTACGAGCCTGCATTCCATTTTATCATAGCCGAAAATGCGGCTGTTTCCAAGCACGTTATAATACGGAAAACAGCGGGGCTAAAACCTCCTCTGTAATATTTATCCACAAAAATACTGCGTTAAATATGATGAAATAAGATTTGCAGCTGCGGTCATAGGCAGGAAGAGAAAGCAGAGTAAGAAACGATAATATTTGCAGTTCCGCCGGGCGGATGCTCTCGTTAATCCGAGGGTCAGCCCCCGGCGGTTTCCATTCCGCATTACCAACTGCCCCCAAACCGCCGTAAAAGCAGAAATTCCGGGGCAGCAGCCTGCACGGTAAAAAAATTTTTGTCGTTTCGTCCCGCTTTGGCGTCGTTTCGTCCCGCTTTGGAAAATTTCACATAAAATCCCTTGACAGACGGCTTTTTCCTGCTGTATAATATTACCGGATAATATTTCATAATGCTTTTATGGAAGAATTGTTATATAATAAGGAGGTAATTTAATGACTAAAAAGCTTAAACGACCCTTAGCCCTTATTTTTTCGGCGGCGGTTTTCCTTGCCCTGCTGATGTTTGCGCCGGCGGAGATAACGGAAGGCACAGGCTTCGGGATAAGGGCGAGTGCGGAACCCGCTACATTTGGTGATAGTCTGTTTTGGGATTACGATGGCAACGGCACTCTGATAATTGCAGTAATTCCCGATAAAGAACTGGGCGCAATGCCGGATTGGGAATCTTACAATGATGTTCCTTGGTATTATTTACGAGGTAGTATTGAAACCGTTGTGATTGACAATGGAGTTACTTCCATTGGAAATAATGCTTTTTACGGCTGTTACAACCTTAAAAGCATAACTATCCCGGACAGCGTTAATTCCATTGGAAATAATGCTTTTTACGAGTGTAAAAGCTTTGAAAGTGTAATATTTGATCCAAACGAAGAAAATTCGAAGCTTACTACCATTGGAGATAATGCTTTTTATTGGTGTTCAAGCCTTACAAGCATAACTATCCCGGACGGCGTTACTTTCATTGGAAATGGTGCTTTTTACGAGTGTACAAAACTTGAAAGTGTTAAAATCGGAGAAAATTCGGAGCTTACTACTATTGGAGATAGTGCTTTTTGGGGCTGTTCAGGTCTTACAAGCATAAATATCCCGGACGGCGTTAATTCCATTGGAAATAGTGCTTTTGAATGCTGTGAAAACCTTACAAGTGTTACATTCGGAGAAAATCCGGAGCTTACTTCCATTGGAGATAGAGCTTTTTATGTCTGTTCAAGCCTTACAAGCATAACTATCCCGAAAAGCGTTATTTCTATTGGAGATTATGCTTTTGTTAGCTGTTGTAGTCTTACAGACATAACAGTCGATGTTGATAACACTAACTATATCTCAACAGACGGCATATTGTTCAATAAAGCCAAAACTACATTGATACAATATCCCGGGGGCAAGAGCGGAGATTCCTATGTTATCCCCGACGAAGTTAAATCAGTTGGAAGAGGTGCTTTTACCAACTGTGAAAACCTTAAAAGCATAACTATCCCGGACAGCATTACTTCCATTGGAGAAAAAGCTTTTTGGTACTGTTCAAGTCTTACAAGCATAACTATCCCGGACGGCGTTATTTCCATTGGAGTATGTACTTTTATATACTGTTCAAACCTTACAAGCATAACTATTCCTGCCGGTGTTAATTCCATTGGACAACAAGCTTTTCTCTACTGCGACAGCCTTACAAGCATATTCTTCCCCGATGGCGCAGCTATCGGACAAGCCGCTATTCCCGATAATGCAACACAGGTAAAATACACCGTTTCCGGCGAAAATGTTACGATAACCGGAATAACTCTGGGAACAGACCGGACTTCTGTTGTTATTCCCGCAACTATCAGCGGCAAGAAAGTTGCTTCCTTTGGTAGCGGTGCAGTAAGCTCCTGCACAGAACTTACAAGCATATTCTTCCCCGAGAGTACGGACGTGACGGCGGCAGGTATTCCCGATACTGCAACAAAGGTAAAATACACCGTTTCCGGCGAAAATGTTACGATAACCGGAATAACTCTGGG
>JBJERM010000091.1:0-25200 GCA_051882315.1 Ruminiclostridium sp. | reverse complement strand
CTTGAAAAAAGTGCTGACGCACTTTTTTCAAGGTTATTATATTATTATAGCATAAAAATTGCAGCATTTCCACAAAAATTTGAAATTTTTTCGGGAATTTATATTAAATTTTCGATATTTTAGCAAACTTCGCCATTAATTTCTTCGTTCCGGACGCATCAAAGCTTATTTCAAGCAAGGTATCGTTTCCCAGCGGCATTGCTGTAAGCACCGTTCCGTCGCCGAAAGTCCTGTGATGAATACGTTCTCCCGCAGAAAAGCTCTGTACTTCCGCCGCTTCCTCCGTTTTAGGTGCAGTATGCCTTTGCAGGTAGCCGCTGTCGGCTGTACGGGGCTTTGAGTAACCGCCTCCCGACATACCCTTCGTCTTATCCTCATACTCGATATATTCCGAAGGTATCTCCCCAACAAAGCGGGAAACCCTGTTATGCTGGGTCTGACCGTAGAGAAGCCTGCTCTGGGCGGTGGTTATAAACAGCTCTCTTTTCGCCCTTGTTATTGCAACATAGCAAAGCCGCCTGTCCTCTTCAAGCTCAAAGGCGTCGGCAAGGCTTCTGTATGAGGGGAAGATATTTTCCTCCGCCCCAACAATAAATACCCGCTCAAACTCCAGTCCCTTTGCAGCGTGCATTGTCATAAGGGAAACACGGTCGGAGGTGCTGTCGTAGCTGTCAAGGTCGGAGATAAGGGCAACCTGCTGTAAAAAGTCAAAAAGACTTGCATTTTCGTTTTCCTCGGTGAAGGTTATCATGGAGGACTTAAGCTCCTTTATGTTCTCAATCCGTGTCTGTCCCTCTTCGCCCTGGGTCAGCAGCATATTCATATAGCCGGACTGCTCCATAATATCGTCAAAAATAGCGGTTATATCCCGCTCCTCCGCAGTTTCCGAAAGCTCCCGGAACATCTGCCCCACGGGTTTAAGCGCCTTCGCCTTTTTGGACAGGGAAACAAACTCCTCGCAGCGCTCCATAACCTCCACGCAGCTTATGCCTAAAGAAAGGGAAATACGCTCGATTTCCTGCCAGGTAACTCCGCCGATACTCCTTTTCGGCTCGTTTATGATACGGGCGAGCCGCACGGTATCAAAGGGGTCGCAGATTACGCTTAAATAGGCAAGAGCGTCCTTTACTTCCTTGCGGTCGTAGAACTTTGTACCGCCTACGATTTTATAGGGAATTGCAGTCTTGCTAAGGGCAAGCTCAAGGCTTCGGGACTGGGAGTTGTTGCGGTAAAGAACGGCATTATCACTGAATTTTCCGCCCTTTGACTTTGCGGCAAGAATTTCTGCTGCAACAAAAGCGCCCTCCGCCTGCTCGTCGGTAAAGCGGTACGCTTTTATCTTCTCTCCCTCTCCAAGCTCTGACCAGAGCTTCTTTTCCTTGTGCTGGGTGTTGTTCTTTATTACTGCATTTGCGGCGTTAAGTATATTTTCGGTGGAACGGTAGTTCTGCTCAAGCTTTATAACAACGCTGTCGAACTCCTTTTCAAAGGATAGGATATTCTCGATTGTAGCCCCTCGGAAGCGATAGATAGACTGGTCCTCGTCGCCTACCACGCAGAGATTGCCCTTTCCTCCCGAAAGCAGCTTTACAAGCTCGTACTGGGCAATATTTGTATCCTGATACTCGTCAACCATTACATAGTCGAAGTGGTTCTGCCAGTAATTCAGAACTTCTGGGTCTGCCCTTAAAACCTCAACGGTTTTCATAATAATATCGTCGAAATCAAGGGCGTTTGAAGCCTTCAGCCTTCTCTGATACTCGATATACATTTCCCGTATTGCAGAAAGCTGAAAATCCGGCTTATCGCCGTAGGAAACAGGGAATTTATCGGGCGGGATAAGCTTATCCTTCGCCCGTGAAATTGCGTTCATAACAACCTTAGGGCTAAAGGTCTTTTCCGAGATATTGAGGGACTCCATAACGGATTTTATAACCCGCTTGCTGTCGTCTGTATCGTAAATTACGAAATTGCTTCTGTAACCGATAGACTCTATGCTTCTTCTGAGGATTTTAACGCAGGAGGAATGAAATGTAGCCGCCCAGACCTCTCCCGCAGGAGCGTTCATAGACGAAAGCCTGTCCTTAAGCTCGGTGGCAGCCTTGTTTGTGAAGGTAACCGCAAGAATTTTCCAGGGCTTTGCTCTGTTATGACCGATAACGTCGGAGAGATGACCGATAACCTCGGGGGAGTCGGGGTATTTTCCCTCGGCGTAAAACCGAAGAAACTGCATATCGTCGGCGCTTATGGGCGGAACATAGCTGCTCTCATAAGCGTCGCCGAAAAGCAGGAGATTTGCAATTCTGTTACAAAGAACCGTGGTTTTTCCGCTTCCTGCCCCTGCAATAATAAGAACGGCGCCGTCAGTTTTAAAAATCGCCTTTCTCTGTTCGGGGTTTGTTCTTGAAAAATATCGTAGGAGCGCCGCTTTTTTAAGCTCGTTATAGTCCATTCGGGGTAATTTCCTTTCCATACAATATTGCCTTAAAACAAAGCTAAGCCCGGCGAAAAACGCCCGGCTCAGCCTTATTTTTTTGTTCTTTTATTCTGTTACAACATCAGGTATTTCGCTGTTATTGCTTCTGTTTGCAGTACCGTTTGCTGCGGTATTTGTGCTGTCTGCTTCAAGCACCACGAAGGGGTTTACCCCGTCCCCGATAACCTGGGGCAGTACGCCGTTCCAGTTGGTTATCTTAAGGTACTCGATGTAGTTGGGGCTGTTTTCAAGCTTTTCCTGCACTACCTCGATTGCGTAAGCCTGTGCGTCTGCGGTAAGCTTGCGGCTGTCTGCCTCAGCCTGCGCCTGAATGACAATCTGCTTTGCTTCCTCTTCCTTCTCCTTGGTCTTGTTCTCCATCTTGAGAGCGTCCTGAGCAGCGATTACCTTTGCCTGTATAGAGGACTCGAAGGCGTCGTCAAAGCTTAAGTTTTCGATTGCGAAGGCTTCAACGATAATGCCGTTCTGAGCGAGGATAGGAGTAAGGCTGTTTTCAATCTTCTGCTGAATATCCGCACGGGACTGAACAAGCTCCTCAGCCTTTACCTTACCGATTTCGTTCTTGGTAATCTTAGCTACGTTCTGAACAAGAAGCTTTGTCTCAACGTTGGAGATACCTACCTCTCTTATAAGGGAGGAGAGCTTGCTCTTATCGTAGGAGTAGTTAAGCTTTAAGCTAAGCTCCTGAACCGTCTGAGTGTCGCTGGTGTAAGCGTCGGTGGTGGTAGCGTAAACCTGCTGTCTTATATCAACCTGCTCGATTTCCTCAACAAAGGGAATACGGAAGTTAAGACCTGCGGTAAGGCTGTCGTTTACAATCTGACCAAAGCGGTACTTGACGCCGATAAAGCCTTCGTTTACGATAGTGAAGCAGTTGAGCAGCACCACTATTGCAACAAAGAGTATAACAACTACGGCAACGATTTTACCGTATTTCTTTCCATCGCCGCCCGAAGCGGGCTTTGAGGAAGAGCCTGTTGAAAATTTTATTTCTGACATATAGTTCCGTCCTTTCGTTCTCACGGCTTTACTTCTATGTAAATGAAATTTACTGTATCATTATAATAACATAATATTGTCAAATTGTCAATAGTTTTATGTAAATTTTATTTACATCATTTTACTTCACATCAAGAAGTTCGGAATAGCTGTCCTTAACCTCTGCGGCAGGAGCAATCGGTGCGCCGTTCTTGTTCTTAATCTGCCGTACAGCCTGTGTAAGCATAAGCTTTATACGGTTTATCTGATTTACCTCGGAAGCGCCGGGGTCGTAGTCAACCGCAATAATGTTGGACTCGGGGTTTCTTCTGCGAAGCTCTCCGATAACTCCCTTTCCGGTAACGTGGTTGGGCAGGCAGGCAAAGGGCTGCATACAGATGATATTGTTTACGCCCTCTTCCATAAGCTCCAGCATTTCCGCAGACAGGAACCAGCCTTCTCCTGCAATATTACAGGTAGAAACTATTCCCTCAACCAGCTTTCTCATCTCGGAAATCTTCATGAACTCGCCGAACTTTGTTCCCTTTATTGCCTCGAAATAGGGCTTTTCCAGCCATTCGATAAGCTTTATAGCCTTGTTGCTGAAGAAATGTCTTGCGCCGGAAACGGTAAGAAATTCCTTTCTTGAGTTTGCATGGTCGCAGAAGAAGTAGATAAAGCCCATAAGGTCGGGAACAACCGCCTCTGCGCCCTCCTGCTCAACAAAGCTTACAACATCGTTGTTTGCAATAGGATTGTACTTTACAAGGATTTCACCTACAATACCAACACGGGGCTTTACAATATCAAGTGTCGGCAGAGCGCCAAATTCCTCAACAATCTTCTTTATGTTGTTCTTGTACCGCTTAAGGCTGATATGCTTCAAGTCCTCACGCAGATACTTGTTCCACTTTTCGTAAAGCCTGTCTGCGCTTCCCTTTTCCGCCTCGTAGGGGCGAACACGGTACAGACAGCGGCAGATAACATCGCCGTAAACTACGCCCATAAAGGCTCTCACCGCAAGGGCGGGAGTAATCTTAAAGCCGGGCTGCTTTTCCATTCCGTTGAAGTTAAGGGAAAGGAGGGGAGTATCCCCGTAGCCGCCGTCCGCCAGCGCCTTTTTAATCATACTGATGTAGTTTGTAGCACGGCAAGCGCCGCCTGTCTGTGTTATAAGCAAAGCAGTCTTGCTAAGGTCGTACTGCCCGCTTTCAAGAGCGTTCATAAGCTGACCGATAACAAGAATTGAGGGGTAGCAGGCGTCGTTATTGACGTACTTAAGACCTGTATCAACTACCTTTTTGGAGTAGTCCTTTAAAATTACAAGATTGTAGCCCGAATAGTTGAAGGCGCTTTCAAGAAACTCGAAGTGATAGGGCGCCATCTGGGGAGCAAGAATTGTGTATCTCTCCCGCATTTCCTTTGTGAAAAGCGGCGGCTTCTGATAGCCGGTGTAGCTGCTTTCGGAGGTATAGCCGTTTCTTTCTCTCTCCTCCATAACGGAAATCAGAGAGCGAAGTCTTATTCTGGCTGCACCTAAATTATTAACCTCATCTATTTTGAGCAGGGTGTACATTCTGCCAAAGCCCTGTAAAATCTCCTGAACCTCGTCGGTAGTAACTGCGTCAAGTCCGCAGCCGAAGCTGTTCAGCTGCACAAGCTCAAGGTTTTTCCGCTTGCCAACAAAGCCTGCGGCATTGTAAAGCCTGTTGTGGTACATCCACTGGTCAACTACTCGTATGGGTCGGGGCAGCTCGCCTAAGTGGGCAACACTGTCCTCGGTAAGCACCGCAAAGCCGTAGCCGTTTATCATTTCTGGAATACCGTGGTTGATTTCCGGGTCAACGTGGTAGGGTCTGCCCGCAAGGACGATACCCTTTCCGCCTGTTTCATCAAGAAGCTTTAAGATACGCTCGCCCTCTTTGCGTATGTCCTTTTTGAAGGCAGCGTCCTCAGCGTAAGCCTTTGCAAGAGCTTCGCCTATCTCCTCGCCGCTTATTCCGAGGGGCACAAACTCCTCCACAAGCCGCCTTGCCATAGCCTTTTTATCGTAAATGGGCAGGAAGGGGTTCATAAACCTCACATCTCCGTCCCGAAGCTCAGGCACGGAGTTCTTTATAACCTCGCTGTATGTGGCAACAACAGGGCAGTTATAGTGGTTGTCGCCCTTTCCGCCGTTGTCCATTTCGTAGGTAAGAGAGGGGTAGAAAATAAACTTTACTCCGTCGTTAAGGAGAGAAACAATATGTCCGTGGGACAGCTTTGCAGGGTAGCATACCGACTCCGAGGGCATTGTTTCAATACCCATATCGTAAATATCCCTTGATGACTTCGGGGAAAGCTTTACGCTGTAGCCGAGGGCGGTGAAGAAGGTAAACCAGAAGGGGTAGTTTTCGTACATTCCCAGAACTCGGGGAAGTCCCACAACTCCTCTTTTCGCCTCTTCTTCGGGCAGGGGCTTATAATCGAACAGCCGCTTGTACTTGTAGTCGTACATATTGGGCAGGGTTGCCTTTCCTGCGCCTGTTCCTGCGCCTCTTTCGCAGCGGTTATTTGTGATAAACCGCTTTCCGTCTGCAAACTTGCTTATTGTAAGCAGGCAGTTGTTTGAACACCTGCCGCAGCGAGCGGTGGATTTTTCTATTGTAAAGTTTTCAAGTGCGTCAAGCTTGGATATGGTTGAGCCTTGTCCGTCGTCACGCTGCAAAGCCACAAGGGCACTTCCGTAAGCGCCCATAAGTCCTGCCTTGTCTGGGCGTACAACCTCTCTGCCGCAGGTAAGCTCGAATGCCCTTAAAACCGACTGATTCATAAAGGTTCCGCCCTGAACGATTATCTTTTCGCCCATAGCCTTAGGGTCACGGATTTTGATAACCTTGAAAAGGGCGTTCTTTACTACGGAGTAGCTAAGACCTGCGGAAATATCCGCAACGGAAGCCCCCTCCTTCTGCGCCTGCTTAACACGGCTGTTCATAAATACGGTACAGCGTGAGCCAAGGTCAACCGGATGTTCCGCTTCAAGACCGATTTTTGCGAACTCTCTGCTTGTCATTCCAAGAGCGCCCGCAAAGTTTTCGATAAAGGAACCGCAGCCGGAGGAGCAAGCCTCATTCAGCAGAATACTCTGTATCTCCCCGTTCTTTACCCGCATGCACTTCATATCCTGACCGCCGATGTCAAGGATAAACTCAACTCCGGGCAGGATTTTTTCCGCCGCCTTGTAGTGCGCCATTGTTTCAATCTCGCCGAAGTCAACACCCAGCGCCGCTTTTATGAGATGCTCGCCGTAGCCGGTGGCGGTTGCCTTTGCGATATATGCGTCCTTGGGCAGGAGAGAGTATATCTCCTTTAAAATGCCGATAACCGACTTCAAGGGGTCGCCTAAGTTATTGTTGTAGTATGAATAAAGGATTTCTCCCTTTTCGTTTATAAGGCAGGCTTTGGTTGTGGTCGAACCTGCGTCTATACCGAGATAGCATTTTCCGCTGTGCTTCGACAAATCAGCCGTGGGTACGACATTTTTTGAGTGACGTTCAATAAACGCCTGCTTTTCCGCCTCGTCCCTGAAAAGAGGCGCAAGCCGCTCTACCTCGTGAACGGTAATGCTTCCGAGGGCAGCAATCTTTTCCTTTAATTCAGCAGTCTTTACCTCAGCCCTGTTGTCTGCAAGGGCTGCACCTGCTGCAACAAAAAGATTAGCGTCAGGCGGGAAGATAATTTCGTCGTCCTTTAAGCCAAGAGTTTCAATAAAGCGCTTTCTGAGTTCAGAAAGGTAGAAAAGAGGACCGCCGAGGAAAGCGACTCTTCCTCTTATGGGCTTACCGCAGGCAAGTCCGCTTATGGTCTGATTTACGACAGACTGGAAGATAGAAGCGGCAACGTCCGACTTCTTTGCGCCGTCGTTGAGCAGCGGCTGAATATCGCTCTTTGCGAAAACGCCGCAGCGGGAGGCTATGGGGTAGATAGTTTCGTAATCCTTTGCAAGCTCGTTAAGTCCCGTAATGTCGGTATTTAAAAGCGCTGCCATCTGGTCGATAAAAGCGCCTGTGCCGCCTGCGCAGGAGCCGTTCATTCTCTGCTCAAGTCCGCCCTTTAAGTATGTTATCTTGGCGTCCTCGCCGCCAAGCTCGATTGCAATATCCGTCTGTGGGATAAAGGCTTCAATTGCAGCCGCACCCGCCGAAACCTCCTGGAAAAAGGGGATTTCAAGCCATTTAGCCGCAGAAATACCGCCGGAGCCTGTTACTGCAATAGTAACAGTATCCTCGCTAACAGCTGAAAGCCCTCCGAGAAGAACCTCCGCAAGGGTTTTCTTTATATCCGAGTAGTGCCTCTGATAATTTTTATATACAAATTTTCCGTTGTCGTCGATTACGGCGATTTTAACCGTTGTTGAACCTACGTCAAGACCGATATGTAACATATTTTACCATTCCTTTTCCACCCTTGGCGGGAATATAGATGCCGATAATATGGTATCCTCATAATTATACACTAAATTTGTTCCTTTTTCAATGCTTTTACAAGATTTTTTGGTGAAAGTTTATGGAAAATACCGTTTTTGTGGCAGGAGCGGGGCGATAGTAGGCGAAGATAATAATAACCCGAAAAGCTTTTGTACTTTTCGGGTTATTTCAACAATGGTTCGGAATTTACTTCTTCTTTGGAACAGCCAATCCTATTAGCATACCGCCGATTAACCCGCCGCCAAGGCACACGCCGCCCCATAGGATATTGCCGGTAAAGGCAAGAATACACATTGCTATTCCGCCTATTGCAGCTCCGATACACATACCAACTGCCATATAATTAGCATGTTTTTCGTCCTCTTTTTCTTCTTCGGTTTTAATTTCTTCCTTATCAGCCATTTTTTATTCCTCCAATCGGTGTTTTTGGTTTATTATACCACGTCAGACCAACAAAGTCAACCAAAAGCAGACCAAACCCCCGCACAACATCATTTTCTCTTATTTTTCCCCGAAATCCCCCGTTTTGCTCTTGTAATTTCCTGCAAAATGATATATAATAAAAAAATAGCCTGTCATTATATACTAACGACAGGCGAATACCAAAGAAAGAAGGAATTTTAAAATGGAAATCACAAAGGATACAATCATCGGCGATATTCTTGACGCACACGGCGAAGCTGCCGCTCCCTATTTCTTTGAAATGGGAATGCATTGTCTCGGCTGCCCCTCCGCAAGAGGCGAAACCGTTGCAGAAGCCTGCGCTGTTCACGGCGCTGACGCTGACGCTCTTGTAAAGAAGCTGAACGAAGCAGTAAGCAAGTGATAAGACTTGACCCCCGCCTTGCCGCAATTGCGAAAATGGTGCGGCTCGACCGCAGGATATGCGACGTAGGAACAGACCACGCCCTGCTTCCCTGTTATCTTCGGGAAGCGGGAGCGGGGGATATTATCGCCTGCGACATAAACGAGGGACCCCTTGAAGCAGCGGCGGCAACCGTCGCAAAATACGGGGCGGGAGACTGCATAAAACTTATAAAGTCCGACGGACTTGAAAGCGTGCCGCCCTGCGATGATATTATTGTGGCAGGAATGGGCGGAGAGCTTATCGCAAGAATTGTAACAAAGTGCCGCTTTACAACTCCCGATACCCGCTTTATCCTCCAGCCAATGACCAAAGCCGAAATTCTGCGTAAAGAGCTGTACAAAGGCGGCTTTGAGATTGAACGTGAGGAAGCTGCAAAGGCGGCGGGGAAAATCTATACCGTAATGCTTGTAAAATATACGGGCATCAAGACTGAAATCGAAGAAAAATTTGCCTTTTTCGGAAAGAACGAAAGCCCCGAGTACGCAGAAAGCGTAAAAAAGCGGCTTGTGAAACTCTCAAAGGGCAATCCCGATTACAAAAAACTCATTGATTAGAAAGGACGGAAATTATGCTTGCAGAAGAAATTTTTGACTGTATAAACAGCTTTGCTCCATTCGGGCTTCAGGACTCCTTCGACAACGCAGGCTTCCTTGTGGGGGACAGGAAAAAGGAAGTAAGCAGGATTGCCGTCTGCCTTGATATAACAAACGAAATCGTGGAGGAGTGTGCGAAAACCTCCACCGACCTTATTGTTTCGCATCACCCTGTAATTTTCAACAAAATACGCTCCCTTGACGAGACAAGCCCCGTATATCGGCTTATAAAATACAATATCGCCGCTGTCTGCGCCCATACTAACGTTGATATGGCAAGAGGCGGAATAAGCGATATGATGTATGAGCTTATGGGCTTCGGAAATCCCGCGGACGCACCCGTGCTGCACCTTATTCACGAAAAGGAAAACGTAGGATATGGCAGAATTGCAAGGCTTGACTTCGGAATAAGCGCCGACTACCTTGCCGAAAACACGAAAAAAGCTTTCGGCTGCAACACCGTGCGGTACTGCGACGGAGGAAAGACTATTGAAAAGGTTGCCCTTTGTTCGGGTGCAGGAAACGATGAAATCTACACCTGCATAGAAAAGGGAATTGACGCAATAATTACCGGCGATGTAAAGCACCACGGCTTTGTGGACGCTAAAAACGCAGGACTTACCGTAATTGACGCAGGTCACTACGGCACGGAAAGCATAGTCTGCGGAATGTTTATGGATAAACTTCGGGAAAGCTTCCCGGAAGCAGAAATCTTCATTCCTCTCAGTATGTCAGACCCCTGCAAATACATATCGGACTGACGATAAGCCGTCATCTGCGTTTTCACGCTGTCTGACGGCTGCTATATATAAAGGCAACACCGCACAATTAACGGCTGCCGCCTTTGCCGCACGCTTACTTGCATATTTTCCGTCATCTTGCACAGAAATTTCTTGACATACGTTAGTATGCCTGCGAAATTTCTGTACAATCTGACGAAAAATCTGACTGCGTAATCGCACGACAATAATTATGCGGTATTGCCTAAAATCGCTTTAAAAGCAGAACGGAACGAGGTGATATTTTGTCCCTTGACGGCGCATTTCTTCACTGCGTTATGCAGGAAATGCTTGACAGAAAGCTTGTAGGCGGGCGAGTGGACAAAATCCACCAGCCCTCCCGTGACGAGCTTATAATAACAATACGCACCTTCGGCGGAGCAGAGAAAATCCTCTTTTCGGCGGATTCCTCTGCGGCAAGGGTTTCCCTTACCGCCGCCTCTCCCGAAAACCCGAAGCAGCCACCTATGCTTTGTATGCTGATGCGAAAGCATTTACAGGGCGGCAGGCTTACGGGAATTTCCCAGGACGGGCTTGAGCGTATAATCAACTTAGATTTTGAGTGCACCAACGAAATCGGCGACCTCTGCGAAAACAGGATTGCCGCCGAAATTATGGGAAAGCACAGCAATATAATACTTATGACGAAAACGGCGGAGGGCTGGCGGGTTATCGACAGCGTAAAGCGGATAACCGACGATATTTCCTCCGTGCGGCGGATACTCCCCGGAGTTTTCTACGAGCCGCCGCCCCGTGAGAAGCGGATAAGCCTGTTGGAATATGATTTTTCGGATTTTGAGGGGCAGTTAGCAAGCTACGGCGAAATGCGGCTCTCAAAGGCGCTAATGGCGATTTTCGAGGGAATTTCCCCGATTTTCTCCCGTGAATGTGCCTACGCCTGCGCTAAGGACGTTGACGTTACCGTAAAGGAGCTTACTCCCGACAGAAGGGACAAGCTCATATTCTTCTTAAAGCAAAGCGCCGCTTATATTGAAAGCGGTAAGGGCTGTACAATGGTATCGGAACGAACGGGGAAGCCCAAGGATTTCTGTTTTGTGCCGGTAAACCAGTACGGCTCGGAAATGACCGAAACCCGCTGGGACAGCCCCTCTCTCCTGCTGGATAAATTCTTCGGCGGCAGGGCTGACGCAGACCGCATAAAGCAGCGTTCCGGCGACCTGCTGAAAAACATAATAAACATATACGAGAGAATTTCCCGTAAATTAGGACTCCAGCGGCAGGAGCTTGCAAACTGCTCCGAAAGAGATGATTTCCGAGTCTGCGGCGACCTTTTAAGCGCCAACCTTTACCGTATGGAAAAGGGCATGAACGCTATTACCGTTGAGGACTATATAAACGGCGGACAGAGGACTATAAGCCTTGATGTGCGGCTCTCTCCCTCGGCAAATGCACAAAAATACTACGCAGAGTACAAGAAGCTTGACACTGCGGAAAAAATGCTGTCAAAGCTTATTGAGCAGGGCGAGAAAGAGCTTCTCTATATCGACAGCGTTTTCGACGCCGCCAGCAGAATAGGCAGCGGCGCAGGAAGCGAGGCTGAGCTTTCGGAAATAAAGCGGGAGCTTACCGAAACGGGCTACCTGCGGGGAGCAAAGGGAGCAAAGGGCGGCGGACAGAAATCCCCGAAGCCTTTACCGCCCCTTAAATTCCGCTCAAGCGACGGCTTTGAAATCCTTGTGGGCAGGAACAACTACCAGAACGACAAGCTGACCTTAAAAACCGCCAAGGGTACGGATATGTGGCTGCACACGCAGAATATCGCAGGCTCTCATGCAATTATCGTTACCGAGGGCAGAGAAATCCCCGACAATACGATTGTAGAAGCGGCGACCCTTGCAGCCTACTGCTCAAAGGCAAGAAACGGAACGAAAATTCCCGTTGACTATACCCTTGCCCGCTACGTCAAGAAGCCAAACGGCGCAAAGCCGGGAATGGTGATATTTACCAACAATAAGACAATTCTCGTTAATCCAAGCGAGGAGCTTTACAACCAACTTATTGTAAAATAATAATTATATACAAGCGAAAGGAACAATGAAATGAAGAAGGAACTGGCAAAAACCTATGCGCCCAAGGAATTTGAGGAGCGCATATATAAGAACTGGGAGGAAAAGAAGTACTTCCATGCAGAAAGAGACCCTGAAAAGAAGCCCTATACAATCGTTATCCCCCCGCCCAATATTACGGGACAGCTTCACATGGGTCACGCACTCGACAACACCTTACAGGACATTATTATCCGTACAAAGCGTATGCAGGGCTACGCCGCCCTCTGGCTTCCCGGTACCGACCACGCTTCTATCGCAACAGAAGCCAAAATCGTTGCAGCTATGAAGGCTGACGGAGTTACAAAGGACGATATAGGCAGAGAGGGCTTTCTCGAAAGAGCATGGGAATGGAAAAGAGTTTACGGCGGACGTATCGTTGACCAGCTGAAAAAGCTTGGCTCCTCCTGCGACTGGGACAGAGAGCGCTTTACCCTTGACGAGGGCTGCTCTAAGGCTGTACAGAAGGTATTTATCGACCTTTACAACAAGGGGCTTATCTATCACGGCGAAAGAATTATAAACTGGTGTCCTAACTGCAAGACCTCTATTTCCGATATTGAGTGCGAATACGAGGAGCAGGAGGGTCATTTCTGGCATATCAACTATCCCTTATCCGACGGAAGCGGCTTTGTTCAGATTGCAACCACCCGTCCCGAAACCCTTTTAGGCGATACAGCCCTTGCAGTAAACCCCAAGGACGAGCGCTACAAGGACATTGTGGGAAAAACAGTAAAGCTTCCTCTTACCGACAGGGAAATCCCGATTATTGCTGACGAATACGTTGAAATGGACTTCGGAACAGGCGTAGTTAAGATTACTCCTGCCCACGACCCCAACGACTACGAGGTAGGACTCCGCCACAACCTCCCCGTTCTCAACGTAATGAACGACGACGCAACTATCAACAAGGAGTTCGGCGGAAAGTATGCGGGAATGGACCGCTACGAGGCAAGAAAGGCTATGGTTGCCGACCTTGAAGCGCAGGGACTGCTCGTAAAGGTAGAAAACCACGTTCACAACGTAGGCACCTGCCAACGCTGCCACACCGTAGTTGAGCCGAAATGCTCAAAGCAGTGGTTTGTAGCTATGAAGCAGCTTGCCGAGCCTGCAATTGAGGTTGTAAAAAGCGGCGAGCTGAAATACGTTCCCAAGCGCTTTGAAAATACCTATCTGCGCTGGATGGAAAATATCCGTGACTGGTGTATCTCCCGTCAGCTCTGGTGGGGTCACAGAATCCCCGCCTACTACTGCACCAACGAGGAATGCGGTCACGAGCTTATAAGCGAAAAGTCCGTTTCCGTATGCCCGAAGTGCGGTAAGCCTATGGTGCAGGACGAGGATACCCTTGATACCTGGTTCAGCTCCGCTCTCTGGCCTTTCTCTACTCTCGGCTGGCCCGACGAAACCGAGGACTTAAAGTACTTCTACCCCACAAACACCCTTGTAACAGGCTACGATATTATTCCCTTCTGGGTTGCAAGAATGATTTTCTCGGGACTTGAGCATACCGGCGAAAAGCCCTTTGAGCACGTTCTTATCCACGGCCTTGTAAGGGACGAGCTGGGAAGAAAGATGAGTAAGTCCTTGGGCAACGGCGTTGACCCGCTGGAGATTATCGACGAATACGGCGCAGACGCACTTCGTCTTGCCCTCGTAACAGGAAACAGTCCCGGAAACGATATGCGCTGGACAACCACAAAGGTTACTGCCGCAAGAAACTTTGCAAACAAGCTCTGGAACGCTTCAAGATATATACTTATGAACCTGCCTGAGGATATGGAAAAGGCTGTTCTTCCCGAAAGCCTTCCTATTGAGGACAAGTGGGTACTCTCCCTTTACAATAAGCTTATCAAGGAAGTTACCGACAATATCGAAAGCTTTGAGCTTGGTATTGCAATAGGCAAGCTTTACGACTTTATCTGGGACGTTTACTGCGACTGGTATATCGAGCTTACAAAACCGAGAATTGCCGCAGGCGGAGAAACCGCACGGGCTGCGCAGAACGTTCTTGTTTATGTAATGCAGGGCGTTTTAAAGCTGCTCCACCCCTTTATGCCCTTTATCACAGAGGAAATCTGGCAGTCAATGCCCGTAGCCGACCAGCCCGAGAGCATTATGATTTCAAAGTGGTCTGAATACAGCGAGCAGCTTGATTTCAGCAGCGAAGAAACCGCATTCTCAAAGATTATCGACGCTATAAAGGCAGTAAGAGCACAGCGCAACGAGCTTAATGTTCCGCCCTCAAAGAAGGTAACAATGCACATCGAAACAAAGGATACAGAGCTTTTCAGTTCATGTAAGGTATTCTTTGAAAAGCTTGCAGGCGCAGGCGAAACGGAAATTGCCGAGAGTATTACCGCAGGAGACGGAATGGTAACAGTTGTTACTGCGGCGGCAAGAGTATTTATGCCCTTAGGCGAGCTGGTTGATACAGAAAAGGAATTACAGCGCCTTGAAAAGGAAAAGAAGGCTGCACAGAAGGATATCGACTTCCTTTCCACAAAGCTTAATAATCAGGGCTTCCTCTCAAAGGCTCCCGCACAGCAGATTGAAAACGAGCGGGTTAAGCTTGCTAAGGCAGAGGAAAAGATGAAGAAAATAAACGAATCTATTGCGGCGCTTAAGTGAGCGGGCTGAACGGAGAGAAAATGAAGAAAATTATATGGTTATTTCTGTTTCTGGTGGTTTACGGCGGTCTTGCCTTTTATATCACCACGAATTTAGGCAACGACAAAACTGATTACCGCACAGGCGGAGTTTTTCAGAATGACCGCTATACCAATACCTCTGCGGGCATTGAGGTTGATATGAGCGACAAGTGGGTATATCTTACGGGGCAGAGCCTTGAAAATATGCCGCCGAAATACTCCGAAAGGTTTGGCATAAGCGATTTTTCCGCTGAAGACGAGGACGGAAATACTCTGCTTGTTATGATGAAGCCCGGCATTATGACAAGCTTCACAAGGCTTAATACTCCCCTTACCGCAAGCGAGCTGAACGAATCCACAATGTCATATATGCTTGAATACAGCAAGAAGGTTCTCAGAAGCGCAGGCGCCGCAGTTACAGGCGGCAGCAGCGGAATTTTCGACATCAGCCGTGGAATTTACTACTATTCCATTGACTGCTACTACGAGTCGAAATCCGCCAGCGTTTTCTACGGATTTTTCAACACTCCCGAAGCCGGCTTCGTTTTTATGGGAACAACAATGACCGAGGACGGGCAGGAAATTGTAACCGACCTGCTTAAGAACAAGGTGTCCTTTACCGCTGAAAGCACGGTAAAACAAGGGCAGAGCCTATAAATAACAGTTTTTCCCCTGCGGTATACGCAGGGGAATTTTTATATCCTGTCCATTCACAAAATCTTAGCTTTTATCATAATATATCACAACAGAATATTTAGGCAACACCGCACAATTAACGGCTGCCGCCTTTGCCGCACGCTTGCTTGCATATTTTCCATCATCTTGCACAAAAACTCCTTGACGGGCGTAAGCCCGCCTGCGTCGCTTTTGCACAATCTGACGAAAAATCTGACGGCGCAATCGCACGACAATAATTATGCGGTATTGCCTTTATCCGGATAGCGACAGATGTCGGAAAGGATTGATATATATGAAAAGCTTTATTTTTATAGGCGGCGACAGCCGCAGCATTTATGCGGCGGAAAAGCTGGGAGAGCGGTACAGCTGTACCGCCTTCGGGATAGCCGAAGGTGAAAAGCTGCCCGAAAGCCTTTCCGATTACGCCGTCCTGCCTCTTCCCGCAAGCATTGACGGGATTCATATAAACTGCCCCTTGCTCAAAACAGCTCCGCCGCCCGGGTTTGACATACTGGAAAAAACGGTAAAAAGGGGCGGTACGGTCTTTACAAGCAAGGAGTTTCCCGCCCTTCGGGAAACCTGCCTTAAAAACGGATTTTCACTTGTGAACTACTTTGAACGGGAGGAGCTTGCGGTTAAAAACGCCGTTCCGACCGCTGAGGGGGCTCTTGAAATTGCGATAAGAGAGCTGCCCGTTACCCTTTTTGGTGCAGAAGTTCTTATCACAGGCTTTGGAAGAATTGCAAAGCTTCTTGTAAGATATTTCTCCGCCTTGGGTGCAAAGGTAAGCGCCGCTGCACGAAAGTACGGGGATTTGGCATGGATTGAGACCTACGGAGCAAAGCCCGTTAATTTCAATACCCCGGGGGAATTTGAAACTGCAATAAAAAAGGCAGACATTATTATAAATACGGTTCCTGCCGTGATTTTTGACAGGAAGCGGCTTACTCTCATTAAGACCGGGGCGCTTTTTATTGAGCTTGCGTCGGTTATGAGCGCCGAGGACGAGGGGCTTGCTGCCGACAGGAGTATTAAGCTTATCTGGGCAAGAAGCCTCCCGGGAAAAACTGCCCCGATTACGGCGGGGCATATAATTGCCGACACAATCGGAAATATAATTGCAGAAAGGAGCGTTGCAGATGCTTAGTCTTAAGGGTAAAAGGGTGGGATTCGCCATGTGCGGCTCCTTCTGCACGTTTTCTAAAAGCTTTGCGGCGCTTGAAAACCTGCTGGAGCTGGGCTGCGACGTAATTCCTATAATGTCCTTCAACGCATACAGCCTTAATACCCGCTTCGGAAGGGCGCAGGAGCATATAGAGCGGCTTGAAAGCCTCTGCGGCAGGAAGATTATCCACACAATCGAGGACGCAGAGCCAATTGGTCCGAAAAAAATGACAGACGTTATGCTCGTGGCGAACTGCACGGGAAATACCCTTGCAAAACTTGCGGCAAGCATAACCGATACGCCTGTTACAATGGCGGTAAAAAGCCACCTGCGAAACGGCGGCGCTGTGGTGCTGAATATCGCCACAAACGACGCTCTTGCAGGCTCCGCAAAGAACATATTCTCCCTTATGAACTACAAGAACTACTTTTTCGTACCTGTATTGCAGGACGACTGCAAGGGTAAGCCCACCTCCCTTATGGGAGATTTCGAGCAGATTCCCGCAGCACTTTCTGCCGCTCTTGAGGGAAAGCAGATACAGCCCATACTCTGCTGACAGCACAAAACCGCCTCCGGCAATCCTGCCAAAGGCGGTTTTTCATTTATCAGCTATTAAAACAGCTCTAAAAGCTCAGCCGTATTCTTCCAGAAAATCCGCTCCTTTTCCTCGTCGGTAAAGGGCGAGTTTTCTATAAGCTCAACCTCCATATCGGGGCTGCTCCAGGGCAGGTCGCTTCCGAAAAGAACTCTGTCTGCACCGTGCTTTCTTACGATTTCTGCAAAAATTCCCGGGTCGATATATCCTGCAACAAAAGCGGTATCAAGGTAGATATTTTTTCTGCCTGCAATATACTTATAAACCGACTCCCATGCATACATTCCGCCCATGTGGGCTGCGATAATCTTAAGCTTCGGGAATTTTTCCGAAAGCTCAATCAGGTCGTAGGGCATAGCACGGTGAACAAGGGGAGAAACGGGGTCGTAGCCCATGTGGAAAACAACAGGGAGGGAAAGCTCCTCACAGCGCTTATAAATCGGCATACATCTTTCGTCGAAAATAAAAACGCCCTGATAGTCGTTATGAAGCTTTACGCCCTTTAAGCCCAGCTCCTTTATCCGCCCGATTTCCTCAACTGCGTCCTGGGCAGCGGGGTGAACCGTGCCGAAGGAGATAAACCGACCCTTGTATTCTTCCTTTGCCCAGTTATTTATTGTGGTCTGCTGAGTTGGCTTTGTGGCAACAGGCAGAAGTACGGCGTAGTCTACGCCGCAGCTTGCGAGCACTCTGTCTGCGTCCTTTATCGTGCCGTTTGTGTATGCAGGAACATTAGCGGTGGCCTTAAGCTTTTCAACCGCCCGCTCTGCAATACTGTCTGCAAAAGCGTGTGCGTGGGAATCAATAAGCAAAGTAAAACTCCTTTTTCCGATTAAAGATGACTGTCAAAGGAACCGCCTTTATTATCGGAAAGCTTGTTATTGGAATAAAAATCAATCTTCTTCTTATCGTCCTGCAAGGCTTCAAGTCGGGTCCTCAGCTCCTTTACCCTTGCGTCAACACGAAGTGCCGCCTGTTTATCCTTTTCGGCGGCGGAAATATAAACCGACCGCATTTTTACAGCCGCTTTATGTATTTCCCGAAGCTCCCTTGAAATGCCGAGAGGTATATGACCGTTGGTTATAATCTTATGTATAACCGTGCTTTCCTCTGGGGTACATTCCTCCCTGAGCCTGTCGATTTCAGCCCGCTTTTCCCCTATCTGCGAAAGGGTTATTTCTCTGCGGGAAATTATATCCTCAAGGGTTTCGTCAATGTCGGTGGTAAGTATCTCGGAGGTATCGGCGCTGTATCTTTCGATAAGCACGCCGATTTCCCCCATAACCTCAATAATGCGGTTTTTTATCTCGTTAGTCATTTCTCCGCCTTTCGACTTATTTTGGCATAGCTGCAACCTGGGAAAAAGCGTCCCTCAGCTCAGCAAACATAGGGATAAGCTCCTTTATGATTGCAACGTCCTTTTTTACATTTGCAGTAATCAGCTGCCTGTTGAAAAAGTCGTAAAGAGCGTCAAGATTTTTTGAAAGCTCGATGTCCATATCCAGTACAGAGCGCAGAGCATTAACAATATCCTGAGTCTTTTTAAGGGAATTATTCGCCGCTTCGTAATTCTTTCCCTCAATTCCTATGATAGCAAGATTCATCTGCTTCTCCGCCTCGTCGTAAAGCTTTACTACGATTTCCATAGGAGTAAGAGTAGAAATAGACTGCTTTTTATAAGCCGCATAAGCGTTGTTCATAACAATGACCGTTCCTTTCTGAAGGCAATATCCTGTGCGAATGTCAGCACTGCCTGAAATCAGCTTGAGAAATATGACATAAAGGAGGACTGCTGGCTGTTGAGAGAAGAAAGCATAGACTCCATAGCGGAATACTTCTTCCAGAGTCTGTCCTGCTCGTTTTCGTATCTCTCGGTGAGAGTGGATATTTTCTGAGTAGTTCTCTTGATAAGCTCGTAAATCTCATTATCCTTGGCAGTTGAGCCTGTCGCAAGACCTGCCTTGTTGATAAGAGTACCCTTGTCGCCGGTAGTGCCTACTGCACCATCAAGAGCGTCGGCAAACTTCTTCATAATGCCGTTGTCGCTGTCGGAGAACAGCTTTGCAATATCGTCGCTGTTTGCTGCAATTGCTGCGTTAAGCTTATCCTCGTCTATCACCAGCTTTCCGTGCTCGCTGTAATCGGTGGCGGTAGTAATGCCCAAAGAAGCAAGAGAGAAAGCCTTTCCGTCTGCACCCTCGACAGTTCCCATAAGAGCCATTCTTAAGTTTGTCATAGCTGCGCTTACGGTGGAATCGTGGTAGATTATGCCCTGCTTAGCCTTTTCCTCCCACTGCTCCTCCTGCTTTTCGCTCAGCTCAAGCTCTTCCTTATCGGCGTCTGCAAGAAAATAATATTTCGTGTCAGGCTCCTGGTCTAAATATTCGTAAATATCCTCTATCGCCTTGTTGTACTGCTCAACAAAGCCCTTTATAGTATCCGCAATAGCCGCTGTATCCTTTTCGATATTTACGGTAAATTCAGCACCCTCGCTGCCCTCGGTAAAGGTAAAGGTTGTTCCGTCCGCTTCAATTGAGTTTCCGTCGCTTTCGAGGATTCTTCCGTTTATCTCAACCTCAAGGTTTGTTCCTGCGGAGTACTGTGAGCCTGCCATAAGACCTATTCCCGCAAGAAGTCCCTGACCGTCTGCACTTATGTCTATTTTACTTCCCGTGCCGTACTCGGTGGAGGTTACTGTAAATGCATTTTCAAGGGAGGAGTACACCATTTTTACTCCAGCGTCGGAGGCATTTACCCTTTTCATCATTTCATTTACGGTGGTGTCGCCGCTGAAGGTGAAATCAACGCCGTTAATGGTGAAATTGTAATTGCCGTTCTCGTCCGGGTCAATTCCCAAATTTGCAAGGGTGGTTGCATTGGAAATCTGAGAAACGGAGGTGGTTGCAACTGTTGCGCCGAAATTGTTGGTGCTGCCCGCTGCGGATGTAACGGAAATGTTCTGCGGGTTGCCGTCCTTATCCTCTGCGGTTACAACCGCAGAGCCGCCGCTTATCTCAACGCTGAACTTAACGCCCGACGTTGTTTCAAGAGAGCCTATGCTGTTCTTTAAGCTGGTTGCATTGTAGTGGTCAACGATGTCCTGCTGAGTAATGGTAAGTGTATCCTCGCTTACCGAACCCAGCTCTTCCTTGTAGGCATTGTATTCCTTATAGGATACTGCGCTCCACATATCCTTATCAAGCTGATAGCCCACATGAGTAGGATATTTTTCATCGTCAATAGCCTTGAACTCAGCGTAAAGAGCGTTATTTACGTCCTTATCCCTGAAGTTCGCCGCTTTCCAGTCCTCAAATTCAGCGGTTTCGCCGTCAGCCTGCGCTTCTGCGTATTTTTCCTGTAAGAACGTATCAAGGTCGGCTTCTCTTGCAGCCTTCTGCTCATCGGTAAGCTTTACGTCATAGTAGTCCGCCGCAAATTCCGAATAAAGAGCGTTACTCTCGTCCTTGTCAGCATAGTTTGCAGCCTTCCATTCATCAAAGTCATCGGTTCCGCCGCCGGCTTTGTACTCGTCGTACTTGCCGCTTAAGAATTTGTCAAGATACTTGTTGTACTGAGCTTCCTCTGCCTTTGCGAAAGCGCTGTCAAGAAGAGCCTGCTTTTCGTCCTCTGTTGCGCTGTCTGCCCAAGCGGTATATTCCTCGTACTTCTTTGACTCAACGTAGTCGTCCTTAATCTGATTGTAAAGGGCAACCTTCTCCTGGTCTGCGTCCTCCTTTATATTTCCCTCATCATCGAAAATTTCATTGAAATAATCGGAGGCAACAGTCTGGAAGGAAACGTTCACAACCTCCTCGCCGGCTTGGAAGGTAAGGGTGTTGGAGCCTGTCTTGATGTCCGAAAGGTCAAGGGTGTTGGTGCCGGTCATAGTTCCTATTCCGGAAATGGAAATGCCCTTGCCTGCACGGGAAACGAACTTTCCGCTGTCGTCAACGTAAACAAGTCCCTTGCTGCCTCCTGCCGCAGAGGAATTGCTTTCTCCGTAGGCTTCGGAAAGCTTGTCGTTGATGTTCTTTATGGTTTCCTCGGCGGAGTCGCCTGCCGTAAAGGTGATATTCTTTGTGGTTTCACCTACTGTTACGGTGATACCGTAGCTTTCACCGCTTGTAAGAGCGCCCGCGTCAATCTTTGCGCCGTCGCTTAAGGAGCTTCCCGTAATTTTCGACTGGGTAGCGGTTTTATTAACCTTAACCTTGTAGTTTCCTGCTGCGGAGTTGATTGTGGTGGAAACAGCTACGCCCTGAATATTCTTCTCCGTGCCGTCAACAAGGGTTTTTGCGGAGTACTTGTTCCACATAGTACCGCCTGCAAGGTAGGAGTCCTTTTTCAGAATATCGAAATAGCTTTTCTTTAAATCGGTAAGCTTTGAGATAACGTCACGGTAGGCTTCCTGCTGAGCCTGATATTTAAGGACATTTCTCTCCTGCTTTGTAATTTTAAGCTTGCTGTTTGCGGTAAGAGCATTGATGATGCTTTCGGTATCAAGTCCCGAGTTCAGACCGCTCATTCTTATCTTATTATCGGACATAGTATCAAATCCTTTCGATAATTAGTGTGTGCTCAATAACTGTCCAACGGACAGTTATTGACTCAAAGCCTGAAAAACAGGCTTTTACGCCGCGCACACTATTTGATGTCAAGCTCATTTCGTCCCGAGGGACGAGCAGACATTATTTACTTCTTGGCGTTTTCCAGCAGAGCGGTTATTGCCGCCTTTGAAACTGCCTTGGAGGCCTCAAGGTTGGATTCCTGAGTATTCCTCAGCTCGTTTCTTATAATTTTTACGTCCTTTGGTGCAGTAATTCCAAGCTTCACCCTGTCCTTGCTGACCTCAAGCACCACGATTTCGATATTATCGGCGATAATAACGCTTTCCTCGGTTTTTCTTGTAACGACAAGCATTATACCACCTCCTGCTCATAGATCGGAAGGCGGAAGGGATAGTCGAGAGGCAGGATAACCTGCTCCGCCTTGTTGTTCTTTGTGTTTATAATAATTGGGGACTTCATATTTACAGTTGTCTGCTTATAGTCCTCAGGCACTCTTGCAATAACAAGACTGCGTATATCCGAGTCCTCCTTTATGTCGATAAGATTCTTCTCGCTGTCGGAAAGAACCACGGTAAAGGAGTCGTCTATAAGAGTGGGGTCGAAAACTATAAAGCAGAGAGAGGGGGTATCCACGGACTGGAGCCACATAGGGTAAATTCCGTCGCCGAGAGGGCTTAAAAGAGCAAATCTCTTATCCTCCTCAAAGGCGTAAACTCCGTTGGGAAATTCAAAAACTGCGCTTTCCTCTACGTCAACTGCACCAAAATCTCTTGTTTCAACAGTAATCATATTATAAGTCCCTTTCCTGCATTGTAATTCAGAGTATTATCCCCTTGCGTCAAGCGTCGGCTGATAATCCGGGTTTGAACGTGGGGGAACATATATGGGGTCGCCGGTATACTCTATTTCCACGCTGGGCATCTGTGTTACCTGAAATTCAACCCTGCCCGGGGTATATTCAAAGGGTATCGCCGCTGCGTTCTCCCAGTCGATTCCGACGTCGCCCACCTCGTAGTTTATGTTGAGCACACCCTTGTCGAAGGTTACGTCTGCGCCTGTTTTCGGGAGAAACTCCATAACGGTCTGGATTGTCTGACCTGCACGGTTGTTCTGCGCCGCTATCTGAGCGGGAGAAGCGCCACGGACAAGCTGATTTCCCTCGTTTACTATCCTTGCCGTACCCTCGTAAGCCACGGAAAAGCCCTTTTCCGACTCCTTCTTGATAAGGTCGCCGTTGTTGTACTGACCGTAGCCCATACTTGAACGGGCGGCATAGGTGTCAATATTGATTTTCGTAGGCTCGGACTGGATTTTAAGCTTTCCGGGCGTGGTCTGTATATCCATTTTAAGGGCAAGGTCGGGATTTCCTGCCTTTGGGTTTACAAATTCACCCTTTTTAATATTTATCTCTACCTTAATCGGTACCGATGTAATGTCGAGAAGATTACTTTCTACCATAACCTATCACTCCTTTCACGAGCTTTGAACCGGATTATTTGATATAGTCGAAGATTGACATTGAAAGCACCGAGGAGCCCATCTGCAAGGTCGCATTGTAAACCGCCTCAAGCACCTTCCAGTTTGTAATTTCCGAGGCCATATCGGTAATTTCTATATCATTCTGGGTTTCCTGTAAATTTATAAGAATGTCGGCTGTTCTTTCCTCGTTGAACTCAATAAACTTATCGTTTGTACCAAGCTCGGCTATTGCAATTGAAAGAGAGGCCTGAGCCTCGTATATCTTGTCGGCATATCTTGCAACAAGCTGTTGGTCGCCTGCACGAAGCGCCTTTGCTGAGTCAAGGATAAGCTGCATTATGTTCTTCGAGTAGCCCTCGATTTCGGAGAACTGAAGCTCATTTGAAGCGGACTCCTCGTTTCTTATAACGATTGATGTGTCAACGCCGTCATATATAAGAGTTCCGTTCTGGTCAACATAAGGAACGTTTATCTCGCCGAAAATTCCGTCCCTTGCAAACTCCTTGTTGATATTATTTACAGTTTCATCCACGTCTGCTCCTGCCGCAAAGGAAACCTTAACGCCGTTTACGTTTACGGTGTACTGCTCGCCGGGAGTAAGCGCCGCTAAATCCATGTTTCCGTCAGCGGTAAAGCTTACGTTGTTTGTATAGTCGGAGCAGTTCTTTACAGCGGCGGGATTTCCGTTGACATCAAGGAAAATACCGTCGGAGTAGATTTCGGGGGCGTCCTCGCCGAATTTATCCGCAAGGGATTTTCTGATATTGTCAAGGGTTGTGTTTATATTGTCACTGCCCATAAAGTCGATAACCCTTGTCTTTTCTCCTGCGGTTATTTCAAGAGAATAGTAGGTATCCGCCTTGAGGGAAGCAATATCAACAGCGGGAGTACCGTCGATTGAGGCGTTTTCGTAGTTTCTTACCTCTGTGCTCGTGTAGCCCTCGATATTATCAAGGTACTTTATGCTGCCGTCGGCGCTGATTTCGGGAGTAACCTGAAATGCCTGCTTTAAGGCTGCATTTATATTATTAATGGTGGCTTCATTTGTATCTCCGCCGTTAAATTCAACTATCTTGGACTGTCCGCCTGCGGAAACGTTTATTTTGTATGAATTACCGGGAACTACGGAGTCAATGTCAATCATTGCCGTTCTGTTTGTAACGCCGCAGCCCGTACATTCCGCACCGTTGAAGGTTATGGGGAGAGCGGTCTGGTCGTCAATTCTGCCCGTGCTCTTATCCACCGACATTCCTATGCCTATATCAAGATAAGAGGTGCCGCTGTATGGGAAGCTGTTTGGGTCGGAGGAGGAGTTCACCGCAACTCCGTTATAGGTTACGAACTTATCGCCTGTGACGGAGGTTTCAATCTTGAATGCAACAGTAGCATTATTGAGTGCGCCGAAAATTCTTCTGTCCGAAACGTTTACGTTAAGGGACTGAACCATTTCCTCAGCGTAGTTGTCAACTTCCTTTGCTATAATTTCAAGGTCGTCCTGATTTCTTGTTCCGTGTGCGCCCTCAACAAGCTTTTCGTAGGTACTCTGGATAATCTCGGACAAGGTCATCATAGAGGATTCGGCAGCCTGATATATCGAAGAAGCGGATTTAAGGTTATTCTGGCTTGTTTCTATTTCCGCAATAGACTTTCTTACTCTTAAAGCCTTGGCAGCGCTTATGGGGTTTTCGCTTGCCCGCTGGAACTGGCGGTATGTGGATATTTTCTGCTCGGACTTATACTTGTCGGAGTAGTTTCTCTCGTAGTTTTTAAGATAATTTCTGCGGACTGTGCTGCCTGCTATTCTCATAGGAAAACCT
>JBJERM010000090.1:0-6473 GCA_051882315.1 Ruminiclostridium sp. | reverse complement strand
GCAAGGGCAATCAGTGGTACCTCTGGGAATACTCCAGCGTTCTTCTCGGCGTAAAAACTCCCGCAGAGGCAGACCCCTGGGCGTGATAATCTGCACTGCTGCATACAGAAAAATAAAAAGGGGGAATTATGATTGAATTTTATTAAAAAGCTTGGGGCAGGTCTTCTTTCGGCGGCTTTGCTTGTTTCATCGGTACAGATAAGCGCCTTTGCCGACTCAAATGTAAAGGTTACGATTATCAAAAATCAGAATTTTGTTATAATAGGCTACGAGGATTACAGCTTCACCGCCAAGGTAAGCGGCGCAAGCAATGTGGAGTATTCCTGGCAGGCTATGGCTCCATCTAACGGGAAATGGTTCGACCTTGACGTTGAGAATGACGCCTGGAGCGGTACCCACGCAAAAACCGTCACCTTTAAAGCCTCTACCCGTGAACGGGCAGGCTGGAACGAGGAGGGCTGCGAGAACTGGGCACAGGTAAATCTCCGCTGCAGGGTTACCGTCGGCGATGAGGATTACTTTTCCGGCGCCGTGCATTTAGAAAATATGCACACAATGGAATACGCAAAGGAGCTTGTGGCAGGAGATAACGTAACCGTTAAGCAGATTTCTCCCGCCGCTGAAAAAACAGACGGCTACATAATGCTGAATACCGAAGCCGGCAGAAATCTTGACTTCGAGTTCTCCTACACCGATTTAAGCTCTGAGCTTAAAGATTTAGGCTTTACCGCAGAGCCTGCAATTCTGTACACCGAGGACGGTAAAACCGAGAAAAAGGCTGATGTTACCGTTTCAAAGGGCACCTGCAAGGGTTCTGTTCCCGTAATAAGCGATACGGTTCTTGCATGGGCAGGCGTGTGCATTATGCACGGCAGCACAAGGGTAGATATGAAGGGCAAGTATTATGTGCTGAACGCAGAAAAAGGCGGGCTTTACGGAACTGCCGAAATTCCTGAAAGCGTTGTTTTCGGCTCAGCAACCACCGTAAGACTCTCCGACTTCCCCGAAAGCCTTGATAAAAAGGGTCTTCTCCATTATCAGTGGCAGTACTGCGACGTGGGAAATAAGTGGGTAAGCTACACTAACACCCTCGACTTCAACAAGAGAACCTTCCCCCTGCTGGACTCCGCCTTTAAAGCGGGCAGAATGATAAGATGCGTTATTACCGCCGACGGCTACGACGGACAGCTTGTAACCAACGGCGCAATCTGCTCCGTGGGCTTTAACTACGCAACTCCCCCGGATTTCGGCGCCTACTACGACCCCTTGGTAAGTATGCTTATGATACCCGACTCCTCTCCCGAGCTGGAATATGTGGCTATGGAGTATCAGACAACCGCTCCCGACTGGTCAAGGGCGCAGGCAGGAAACGGCGGAAACCTCTATCTTGATGACCCTGCCGTAAACCCCATAACCTACAATAAGCTTTATTACGTTTATGCAAGATACCTGCCCACGGATAATCTTGACTATGGCATAAAATACGCTGAAAGCCGTGTATATACGGGAGTTACCGAAAAAATACAGGCAATTGAGTTCGACTTCGACCGTGCTTCGACAAAGCCGGGAAATGTTGTCAAGCTTACCGTAAATACCGTTCCCGCAGATATTCCTACCTTTGAGGGAATACTGGGCTCAAAATGGTATTCCAACACAAATACCCTCTTCGGTAAAGAAATAGTTTCTTTTTATGCAGACGCTGCCTGCACAAAGAAATTAGAAGCTAAAAAATACTACAAGTCGGTTTATGTAAAGGCAAACGAGGCTCACAACGACGTTCAGATTGCCGCAGAAACCACCGTAGGCTACAACGACCTGAAGCGGGCAACCTGTCTTATAAGCATATCCAACAAGGACGGAGAAACCTATAAGATTTCCGAGCTTAGCTTTACCAACAGCCCCTTTACCCTCGGAAACGGCGTAAGCGGCGAGGTGGGTATGAGCATCTACCCCATTGACGGCGTTGCAGGAAGCTATGAAAAGGGCTATTTCGGCGAGCTTAAAATAAGCGTTCGTGACAGCAAAGGCAACACCGTTCCCGACAGCCTTATTTCTGTAAAAACCAAGGGAAAGGGACTTGAACCAACCCTTGTTGTAAAAACGGGATACAACACTAACCCGGGTACATACTACTGCGATGTAACCGTTCCTGCAAAGCATTCCAACACGGGTAAGGAAATCAAGAAAACCTTAACAATAAATGTTGAATGTGCAAGTGTTGCACCCACCGTAACCTTCTCAACGAGAAGCCTTAAGGTTCCCACCGGAGGAACAGCGGAAAACGCAGTCAATACCGACGAAGCCGACTGTACCGTAGCTTATTCCAGCAGCAATCCCTCGGTTGCCTCTGTTGACAAGACGGGAAAGGTTACTGCAAAAGGCAAGGGAACGGCAACCATAACCGCAACCGTCACAACGTCCGATGGAACAAAGACTGTTACAAAGTCAACCGTAACTACTCTTGACGAGGAAGCAATCAGCTTCGTAAAGGAAGATACTGCACCAAAAAGCACCGCTAAGGTTTCCTACAAAAACCTTAAGGCAAACTCGGTTACAATAAGCTGGGTAAAGAAAAGCGGCGCTAAGGGCTACCGTATCCAGCAGCTTGTAAACGGAAAATGGAAAACCGTAAAAACTCTCGACAGCAAGACTACAAGCTATACCTTCACAAAACTCAGCAGCGGAACCGACTACATTTTCCGTGTGAACTACTGCGTAACCTCAGACGGCACGAAAAAGTATAAGCTTTACGGCGATAATCTGGCTATTTCAACACTTCCTGCAAAGGTAAAAAGCTTTACCGCCTCATCGGTCAATAACGGAACTGCAAAAATCAAGTGGTCAAAGTCCTCTAAGGCAGACGGATATGTTGTTGAAATGTACAAGAACGGAAAGTGGGAGCAGGTAGGAAAATACGACAGCAAAACCACCTCCGCAAAGCTTTCGAGCCTTAAAAAGGGCACGACCTATAAGCTCAGGATACGCTGCTACAGAGTAAGCGTCAACGGAGTTGCATACAGCAGCTATGTAAATCTGTCATTTAAAGCAAAATAAAATGTGCAATAGCTGTAAGGGCGCAGTTCACACTATCTGCCGCCCTTACAGCTGCATATTTTCCGCAGGCTCTGTCTCCCCCGCTCAGCCGCATTTATTGACGGCAAAACCCCGATATGCTATTATATAGCTAAAATCAGGGATATATAAAGGAAGTATTCTCTTGAAAAAAGCTTTGCGAAATCAGCGGCGCTGCTGCTGTCCATTTCTCTTTTTGCAGGCTGCAATATTTCCGGCATTGAGATATATTAGTGAAAATGCGGTTGGATAAAAATATTTTAAGGTCAGTCCGATTTATTTCGGGCTGTCTTTTCATTATACAGCAATAGCCCCGCTTCAGCTGCAAGCGGGGCTTATTTCTTATTTCATATCACATATCAAAGCAGACCCTTGTGCTGCCTTTACGGTCTGTTTTTATACATCAGCCAAAATCGCAGGACTGCCCCTGCGCCTTTATCACCGCACCATTTCAAGAAAATACCGATGCACCGAAGTATCCTCGCTAAGCTCGGGGTGAAAGGCTGTTACCAGCATATTATCCTGCCTTGCTGCAACGATTTTTCCATCAACCTCGGCAAGAATTTCCGCCGCCTGCCCTACGGAAGAAATATATGGCGCCCGTATGAAGGTCATTGGGATAACACCAAGCCCCTTGAATTCCGCCTCGGTATGGAAGCTGCCCAGCTGTCTGCCATAGGCGTTTCTTACGGCAGTTATGTCCATTGTGGCAAGATGAGTTCTCTCGTCGTTTTCAATCTGCTTCGCAAGCAGCAGCAGACCTGCGCAGGTTCCGAAAACGGGAAGCCCGCCCTCTATTCTGCGCTTTATGTCCTCAAACATATCCAGCTCCCGAAGCAGCTTTCCCTGAACGGTACTCTCTCCCCCGGGGATAATCAGCCCGTCAAAGGGCTTTTCCAGATCGCTTTTCTGCCTAAGCTCAAAGGAGTCTGCCCCAAGAGAAGCAAGCATTTTTTCATGCTCTATAAATGCGCCCTGGAGCGCAAGAACAGCTATTCGCATTACTTGCCCCTTTCAGCCATGAGCAGCTCGATTTCCTGTTCGTTTATGCCGACCATAGCCTCGCCAAGGTCCTCGGACAGCTCTGCAAGAAGCTTTGCGTCATTGAAATTGGTTACTGCCTTTACAATAGCCGCCGCCCGCTTTTCGGGGTTTCCGCTCTTGAAAATTCCGGAGCCTACAAACACGCCCTCTGCGCCAAGCTGCATCATAAGAGCAGCGTCAGCGGGAGTTGCAACGCCGCCTGCCGCAAAATTTACAACAGGAAGCTTTCCGTTTTCGTGAACGTACTGCACCAGCTCATACGGCACACGAAGCTCCTTTGCAGCGTCGAAAAGCTCGTCCGCACTCATTGAAACAAGTCGGCGTATTTCGGACTGCATCATTCTCATGTGGCGGACAGCCTGAACTACGTCGCCTGTACCCGGCTCGCCCTTTGTGCGTATCATTGAAGCGCCCTCATTGATACGGCGGAGCGCCTCGCCTAAGTCCTTTGCTCCGCAGACAAAAGGAACGTCAAAAACGGTTTTGTCGATATGGTACTTGTCGTCCGCAGGAGAAAGAACCTCGCTCTCGTCGATATAGTCTATTTCGATAGCCTGTAAAATCTGTGCCTCGGCAAAATGACCTATTCTGCACTTTGCCATAACGGGGATTGAAACCGCCTGCTGAATACCCTTTATCATCTTCGGGTCGCTCATACGAGATACTCCGCCTGCTGCACGAATGTCCGCGGGAATACGCTCTAACGCCATTACCGCACATGCGCCTGCCGCCTCGGCAATCTTAGCCTGTTCAGGCGTGGTTACGTCCATAATTACTCCGCCCTTTAACATCTGGGCAAGGTTTCTGTTAAGCTCTGCTCTGTTATTCATTTTCTAAGTCTCCTTAATTTTTGTAATACGCATTTGCGCTGTTTATATTATACTGCATTTTGATATTATCGCAATAGTCAAAATGCTTATATTTAATAAGACCAGATTTGCGGCAGAGTAAACTTAAATTTTTAAAAATTGCAGAGGTGAGCGGTTTGGTTTGTGTATGTTTTTTTGTGGGCAGTATGCGTAATTGGCGGGTTTTGTTGTGGCGTGCGGTGCGGGTTTTTCGGCTGTATATACACAATTACTTGCAGAATAGAAAACCGCCAGGATTTCTTCAGAAAACCCAAGCGGCTTTATAATTATATCAATTATCAGAAATAATCTCCTCCGGCTTTCTCCTCTTCCCTGCCGAAAGACTGTTATTACTATTAGTTACACCTTTTTTCTGTGCCCATAGTATTAGGGCTTGACGGCGACGGGTAATTTGTGTTACAGTATTCATGGCGGTTTTGCAAACCTCCTGTTGCTTTATTTCTCGCAAACTTACTGTAACACAGGTTTTGCTTTTCCGCTAATATTTTTTTATCTATTGTAACGCTTTTATTGTAAACCAACAAATCCAAATAACTGTTTTATGTAAATTCGGCTTGTTTTTTGAATGGTATTGTGATATAATTTAGATAAATTTATCCATATCATTTTGATTTAGACTTATATATTGAGTTTACGGAGGGCAATCAATAATGCGCTGAAAGATGTATTCCCGTTGCCTTCCCTTTCGGGATGTCTTGTGCAGTTCCGGAGAATGCAAAAAATCCGTCCCCTCGCGAAAAGCGGATACAAATAGAATGAGTTGGAGGTGCAGGTCATGCCAAAACCAAAATGGAACCTGAATACCATTTACATATCCGAGCGGCTGCAGGAAAGTCTGCGGCCCATTTCCCGCTGCGCCCTGACCACGGTGGTGGCACCTATGGGTTATGGCAAAACAACGGCAGTGAACTGGTATCTGGAGCAGCGCGCCAAAGCAGAAGCGTTAAATGTCATCCGCATCAGCGTATATTCCGATAACCTTGAGATCTTCTGGAAAAGCATACAGAACGCCTTTGTTCGGGCAGGTTTTGACTTCCTGCGGGACTATACTTGCCCCACGGATGCCGCCGGAGGGGGACTGCTGGCAGATGATCTCTGCCATGAACTGGCAGGAGAAACTGCCTGCTATATCTTTATTGACGATTTTCACCTGTTGACGGACAGCCGCGTTTCCGATTTTCTCTGCACCCTTGCAAATCGTATGCCGGGTAACGTACACCTGATCGTTGCCAGCCGGGACCGGTTTCTGCCCGCCGCGGAAACCGTCCGGCTGGGGGGCAAGGTTTACCAGATTGGCACGGAACACCTGCGGCTAAACTACACGGAACTTGCCATTTATGCTCACCGATGCGGTACCGAGCTTTCCGATGCGCAGGTTGAAGCCCTGCTCTATTCCAGCGAGGGTTGGTTTTCCGCCGTATATCTGAACCTGCGGACGCTCTCCGAGCGCGGTGCGCTGCCCGACCGCAACTCCGACATCTATTCCAC
>JBJERM010000089.1:0-25253 GCA_051882315.1 Ruminiclostridium sp. | reverse complement strand
GAAAACAAGTCCTATCAGACAAAATACAGGAACAAATCAATTCTATGTATGATTCAATGCTAAAAATCAATGGTATAAATCTGGATATATAAATTTCCTCAATTTCCTTAGTCTCGAATAAGCAATATAAAGCAAAAAAGTCTTATAAATCGCATTTTAAAGCGGTTTACAAGACTTTTTTCATATTTTTAAAATTTCCTTAGTATCTAGAAAAATCGATGTTTTTTTACTTTTTGCTTCCTTAGTAAAAAAGTGAGTTTGTGCGATTGTTAAGCGGAAAATTGAGATTTTGGAAAAATGCTATTTTTTACTTATTGCACAACATTTAACATTCAGCGAGTGTTTCCGATGGAATAATGATAAATGTTATTATGCAGCCTCGTTGCCCAAAGCCAGCAACTAACAAGTAACTAACACCCCCCAAAAAAACGCTCTGCTATGCAGTTTGTAGTTCCCCAAGCGTTAATCGTCCCATTTTTACAAAACAAACAATATCCTCCCCGAGTCACCCTCAGGGAGGATATTTCTTATTCTGTTACAGTAATCGCTTTCCCATTTTATTTCTCCTCCTTATCCCTATCATCAACACAAGCAACCACCTCATACCCCTCAACATCAATAGTCTCCGAAAATCTCGGCTTCTGCCCCCGCCTGAAAACCCAGTTGGTTCCCACGGGCATATCAAGTATGCGGCTCAGGGGAGTGTTGGCTCTGCGGGAGATTGTGCGGGCGGTGTCAACGTCGTTTCCGCCCATGTAGATGAAGGTGTCGCAGTTGTCCATAATCGTGTGGGCGCTTTCGGAGTAGCCCATTCTGAGCTGGGATTCGGACTGGAGTATAATCGTGGCGGAAACCCTGCGTGAGCGTATGTTTGAAATCATATTCTCAAAGCCCTCAATTCGGCAGTTTGTGCCGAAGTCGTCCAGAATAAACCGCACGGGTACAGGCAGCCTGCCCTCCTTGCATTTCTCGTCTGCAAAGGAACAAAGAGAGTTCATCGCCTGAGTAAAAAAGGTGTTTATGAGCAGGTCCTTTGAGCGGTCGGTGTCGCTTACCTCAACGAAAACCGCGGTTTTTTCAGTGCCGATTTTACTGAAATCTACGGTTGGCTTTGACATCATGCTGCAAATTTCCGGAGTGTCAAGTGCGCCCAAGTTTCCGTGCAGGGTGGTAAGTATGCAGTTAAGCGTTTTTACGGGAGTCTGTCTGAGCTTGCGGTACTGGGTATAGCTCCAGGGGTCCTGCCTGCCCATGGCTATATACCGTTTGCGAAGCATATTCAGCCTGTCGTCATAGCCGCACGCCTCCCCGTTCTCGATTGCCTGTGGGTCAATCAGCGAAACAAGCTTAGTAATTTCCGAAATGTTTCTTTTGTGTGCAGGATAGTGGTCGTCCTCCATATATCCGATTACCCCCGAAAGCAGAAGATTAGCGCAGTTGTCCCAGAATGGGTCGGAATTGGAGTTTGCACTTTTTCCGGAGTAGGTAATGTAGTTTGCGAGCTTCATTATCTCGTCCGGCTTTTTAGCGTAGGAAAAGGGGTTGAAGCCATCGGATTTTTCGGGGTGGATAAAGTCAAGGTGAATTACGTTATAGCCCTGCCCACGCATATAGTCGGCGTAGCAGCTGTACAGCCTGCCCTTAGGGTCGGTTACAATGTAGCTTCCCGTTGCCGCAAGCAGGTTCGGGATAACGACGCTTCTTGTCTTTCCCGAGCCTGAGGCGCCCATTACGATAACGTTGTTGTTAAGCTTTGTTTCAAGCCCGTTAAGGCTGAAAAGCTCTCCGTTTGGCAGTACGAAACATTCCTGTCGGTTTGCTGTCCTGATGTTGCTTCTGAAATTCCTTGATTCCGTCATTTTCAAATCCTCCTTAATAAATGCTGCGAACAGCGTCGCAAATTCCGAATTCAACCGCCTTTTCGGCAGACATATAGTTGTCGAAGGAGGTTGCCTTGTCGATTTCCTTAAGGCTTCTGCCTGTGTGCTCTGAAAGAATACGGTTAAGCGCCGACTTTATTTCAAGAATATTGCGGGACTTTTTTTCGATTGCAGTAGCTGAGCCTCCGAAGCTTCCTGCAATAAGCGGTTCGTGTATCATAACCTGTCCGTGGGGCAGGATAAAGCGCCGTCCCTTTCTTCCTCCCGCCAGCAGCAGCGCCGCCATGCTTGCCGCAAGACCGATACAGTACATATCCACCCCGTAGGGGTACGCCTGTATAAGGTCGTACATCACAAGTCCTGCGTTCACCTCTCCGCCGGGGCAGTCTATAAGAATTGTCAAATCCTTTTCCTCTGCGGCAAGGTGCTTAAGCAGCAGGGCGAATTTCACCGAGGTTTCGGCGGTTATTGTCTCCGAGATTGTGATCACGCCATTTGAGGCGCTTAAGGCGGCAAGATTAGTTTCGGTTACCGAATCCGAGCCTTCAATAAGTATGCGTTCTGTAATGTTCATTTTCTGTACCTCACTTTTCAGTATGTTGTTTGTCTTAACCTGACTGTGGCTTTATTATAGCGGGAATTTTCCCTCTTGTCGATTGCAAATCTCCTGTTTTGTGCAACCCGATTTGCAACTTTTTGTGCAACTTATTGTGAAGCCTTTTCTTTTTGTGCAGTATACTTATCCCCTCCTTTTGCAATAATTGACATAAATGCAGGATAGTGCTATAATTATCGGTAAAGAGCCTGTGCAAAGGAGGAAGAAAATGCCAATCACTTATTATACAAATGAAGACGTAACCAATCTTAAGGCAGACGCTCTTATTATAACCCGCGGCTCCGGCTTTGCAAGAGGTGTTTTAAAAACTAACGGAGAATCGGAAGTAGTAAGCTGCCTGCTTAAATCCGGGCAGATAATTTCGCCTGATGATAATAAGCCTCTCTGCGGCGACATAGAGCTGTATTCAGTGAGGGGAAAAAGGCTTGATTATAAATATATAATTCTGCTTGTGCTGAGGTCTCCAAAATATGATGCAGAGCATATCAACAGACGAATTATTAATGCGCTTGATTATGCGGCACAGGAGCTTCGGGCAAAAAGTATAGTTATAGCTATGGCGGCATTCAGGGGCTATTCTCAGAATAAAATAACCAACGCTCTGGATTTCTGGATAAAAACAGTAAACCCCTATATGAAGGCTGCCGTTTCCGTTCCGACTGCAATCACCGAGGACGGTTTTGAGAAAATTTTCACAAAAGGTCAGCCCGATTTGCCGCCTGCACCTAAAAAGGAAATTACAATAACCGTTAAAAAAGAGGGCTTGTCCGAGAAAATAGACGAGCTTATGGGTGCGCTTTCCAACTCCGCCATTGATATAGCCGATTACAGAATTTACGATGAAAAGCTTACTGCACTAAGAGAAAAGTATTCTCATTATAACAGCAAGTCGAAAATTAAACAGCAGATTTTAAGCGACTATATCTGCGGTTATATCTCCGAAGAGGGTCGCTGTGCAAGCGTTTTGTCGGAAATTACAGGCATTGAGCCCAGCGCTATAAGCAAGTACAAAAACGGCGACCACGCTCCCCGCTCAAAGGAAACCGCAGTCGCCCTTGCTCTCGGAATGGAGCTTAGCGAGGAGGACAGATACGTTCTTATTAACGCTCTGGGACATAAATATCCTGATGATAAGCGGGATTACTGCATAGAGCTTGCCGCAAGAAAGGGCAGCTATAACAGCAGCGAAATTATTGAGCTGATTGACGGAATGTTCCCGGAAAAAACGCTGTATAACTACTCTACCAAGGACAGCAGCGCAGCATTGCGGAGGTAAGATACATAATGAAAATAGTATTAATTCACGGGCAGAACCACAAGGGTAGCTCCTACCATATCGGGCGGATGATTGCCGAAAAAATAAGGGGAGAAAATGAAATAACCGAGTTTTTTCTGCCAAGGGATTTAAACCATTTCTGCGTAGGCTGCTACAGCTGTATAAGGGACGAGAGCAAATGCCCTTTTTACGCCGAAAAAAGCAGGATAACTAAGGCAATAGAGCAGGCTGACCGCCTTATTTTCACAACGCCTACCTACTGTATGAGAGCCTCGGCGCCCATGAAATCCTTTCTCGACCTTACCTTTACCTACTGGATGATACATAAGCCGAGAGAAAGTATGTTTCGTAAAAAGGCGGTTATTGTATCTACCGCCGCAGGAGCGGGAGCAGGCTCGGCTGTAAAGGATATTTCCGTTTCCCTTGAATACTGGGGAGTTCCATATATAAAAAAGTACGGTATCGGCGTACAGGCTATGGGCTGGGAGGGGGTTTCGGAGAAGAAAAAGGCGGGAATCGAAAAGGATACCGATAAAATCGCCGCAAAGCTGTCCGACAGCCGCAAGCCCGCAGTAGGCATAAAGACAAAAGCTATTTTCCTTGCTATGCGAATGATGCAGAAGGGCAATATGGGCGCAGGAGAGGAAGAAAAGCAGTACTGGCAGGAGAAAGGGTGGCTTGACAAAAAGCGTCCGTGGAAAGACTGCGATATTGTGTAATCGGCAAGTAAGCCCGCCGCATTTATGCGGCGGAATTTTGGCGGCGGCGAAGCCGCCGCCCGTTCGCCCGCCTTGCGCCTAAGTTTTGCGGCAAAGCCGCAAAACCGAGGCGCAGGGCGGGCATTTCGCCGAAAAAACCTAAAGGTTTTTTCGGCGAAATGCGGCGGCTGCCTGAAGGCAGCCGCCGCAAACCGCCAACTACGCCGTATAATATCCTTCTATAAACCGAGCCGCCGCAGAATGTGCAAAGCACATTCTGCGGCGGCTCTTTCTGTATATATATCTTTTGTTCTCTTGTGTCCTGTCTTTAGTCTCTCTCCAGCGCCGAAATCCCCGACCTTGCCATTTTCACAATGCCGAAGGGTTTTAAAAGCCCGATAAAGCTGTCAATTTTCGCAGGCTCTCCCGTAAGCTCAAGCATAATGCTGTCTGCGCCTACGTCAACAGGCTTTGCACGGTAAAGATTTGCAATTTCAATAATCTTGTGCCTGTCCTCGGGGCATTTTCCTGCCCGTATAAGTATATGCTCGCGGCATACTGCGTCCTGCAATAAATTAACCTCTTTTACATCGTAAAGCTTGAAAAGCTGGTTTTTTATCTGATCAATAGAGCGGTAATCCGCCTCTACCACAATTGTCATACGGGAAATTTCGGGGGTTTCCGTTTCAGCCACGTTAAGGCTCTTGATATTGAAGCAGCGCCTGCTGAAAAGCCCCGCAACCCTTATAAGCACGCCGTTGCTGTTGGCGGTTTTTACGGATAAAACATATTCCTGCATGCTCACACCTCCGTATCAATGCTTGTTATCGGGTTTTCAACGGGCTTGCCGGCGGGAATCATGGGAAGTACGTTAATATCCCTGTCAATCCTGCATTCGATAAGCACAGGCTCGCCCTTTTCGGTAACGGAAATCGCCTCTTTAAGAACAGGCTCAATGTCCTCGGCTTTCTCAATAACAAGGCTCTTGATTCCGAATGCTTCTCCAAGCTTCATATAGTCGATATGCCGTATATCAAGTGTAGTCTGGGAAAATCTCGCCCCGTAGAAAAGCCGCTGCCACTGCCGCACCATACCAAGCACGCTGTTGTTTACTACAAGCTCGATTATGGGGATTTTGTGTGCGGAGGCGGTTATAAGCTCGTTTAAGTTCATAGCAAAGGAGCCGTCCCCGGCAATATTTACGACTGTCTTTTGGGGGCAGCCCGTCTTAGCTCCAAGGGCTGCGCCAAGCCCGAAGCCCATTGTGCCCAGACCGCCCGAGGAAATGAAGCTGCGGGGGTTTCTGTACTTATAGTACTGCGCCGCCCACATCTGGCTCTGTCCGACCTCGGTGCAGATAACCGCCTGTCCATTCGTAAGCTCGTCCAGCTTTTCAATCACCATATCGGGAGTAACGGGAAGCTTTTCTGTTCCCTTTAGTGCAGGCTCCGCATACTCTGCCTCTGTTGTTTCCTTAATCCATTCGGCGTGGTCTGCTTTTGCAAGCTTTTTGCAAAGTGCGGAAAGTATGGTTTTTACGTCCCCCGAAACAGTAAGATAAGGGGTTACATTCTTGCTGAACTCTGCGGGGTCTATGTCTATATGTATTATCTTTGCATTTTTGCCGAAATGAGAGGTATCGCCGGTAACTCGGTCGGAAAAACGTGTGCCTATGCCTATAAACAGGTCGCAGGCGTTGAGAGTATGGGCTGCTCTTACTGTTCCGTGCATACCCAGCATACCGATATACCGCCTGTCACGCTGGTCAAAGGCTCCCTGCCCCATAAGAGAGCAGGAAACGGGGGCGTCGGCAAGCTCTGCAAGCTCCTTAAGCTCAGCTTCTGCCTCAGAAGCGATAACTCCGCCTCCTGCATAAATATAGGGGCGCTTTGATTCCAATATAAGCCTTGCCGCTTCCTCGATTTCCTTTTCATCAGGCTGAGCAGGGGAGGGCATTACCGGCTTTTTTGGCTCGTAATCTGCAATAGCCGCAGTAATGTCCTTGGGAATATCCACAAGAACCGGTCCCTTTCTGCCGCTGCCCGCAATCTTAAAGGCAAGCCGCAGAGTATCTGCCAGCTGGTCAACCGACTTTACAATAAAATTGTGCTTTGTTACCGGCATAGTGATGCCGGTGATGTCAACCTCCTGAAAGCTGTCCAGACCAAGCAGAGAGCAGGAAACGTTTCCCGTTATTGCCACAAGGGGAACGCTGTCCATATAGGCGGTTGCAATACCGGTTATCAGGTTTGTAGCGCCGGGACCCGAGGTTGCAATAACAACACCCGTTCTTCCAGTTGCCCTTGCGTAGCCGTCTGCGGCGTGGCAGGCACCCTGTTCATGGGAGGTGATTATGTGGTGAATTTTATCGCTGTATTTGTAAAGGCTGTCGTATATATTGAGTACAGCCCCGCCGGGGTAGCCGAAAACGGTATCGGCGCCCTGCTCAATAAGACATTCGCAGACAATATCCGCTCCGTTTAACCTCATTCTTCCTGTCCTTTCTCCGCCTGCGCCACAACCTCGATTTCAACTAAAGCGCCCTTGGGCAGGGAAAGACCACCAACGCAGGAGCGTGCTGGCTTGCCAGTAAAGTATTCGCCGTAAACCTTATTGAACTCGGCAAAGTCGCCGATGTCCTTTAAGAAGCAGGTAGTCTTAACTGCCATTGTTATGTCTGTTCCCGCTGCTTCAAGAACTGCACATAAATTTTCGCAGACTCTCTTTGTCTGTTCTGCAATTGTTCCGCCCTCAAACTCGTTGGTTTCGGGGTTAATTGCAATCTGACCCGAGGTATATACCATACCTCCGCAGATTTTAGCCTGTGAATAGGGTCCGATAGCGTTAGGTGCTTTTTCTGTAAATACGTTTTTCATAGTCATTGTCCTTTCTCAGCTCTCCGACAGGATATATCCTGCGTCGGTAAGCGCCTTTTTTATAGTTTCAATGTGTTCAAAGTTCTTTGTTTCAAGCTGAATCCTTAGGAAACAGCCGTTAATATCCTGATTTTCGTCCGCTCTCTCGTGGTGAACTGCGGTTACGTTCCCGCCAAGCTTTGAGATAATTGCCGAAACGCCGCTTAACTGTCCGGGCTTATCTACAAGCTGTATTTTCAGCAGGCAGTTTCTTCCCGACTTTACAAGACCTCTGCGGATAACCCTTGACAGAATTGTAACGTCAATATTTCCTCCCGAAACAAGGCAGACTGTCTTCTTTCCCTCAGTAGGTATTTTTCCGTACATTACCGCCGCCACGGAAACTGCACCCGCACCCTCTGCGATAAGCTTCTGCTGCTCGATAAGGGCAAGAATTGCTCCCGAAATCTCATCATCTGTAACGGTTACAATCTCGTCCACATATTCGCTGCAAAGCTTAAAGGTATTTTCGCCGGGTTCTTTTACGGCAATACCGTCTGCAATTGTAGAAACCGAAGCAAGCCGTTCAATTTTTCCGTCGTAAACCGAGTTCGCCATACTTGGCGCTCCCGCAGCCTGCACACCATAAACCTTAACGGCAGGATTAAGGGATTTTATTGCATATGCCACTCCCGAAATAAGCCCGCCGCCGCCGATAGGCACAACAACTGCGTCAAGGTCGGGAAGCTGGTCTAAAAGCTCAAGGCCGATAGTACCTTGACCTGCAATAACATCTTCGTCGTCAAAGGGGTGAATGAAAGTATAGCCCATTTCGTCACGAAGCTGAAGCGCCTTCTTGTAAGCGTCATCGTAAACACCCTCAACTAAGCAGATGTCAGCGCCATAGGCTCTTGTTGCCTCGACCTTGGAAATCGGCGCTCCATCCGGCAGGCAGATAAGGGACTTTATCCCCGCCTTTGCCGCCGCAAGAGCAACGCCCTGTGCGTGATTTCCCGCGGAGCAGGCGATAACGCCCCGCTGCTTTTCCTCCTCGCTTAGCTGGGAGATTTTGAAGTAAGCGCCACGCACCTTGAAGGAGCCTGTGACCTGCAAATTTTCCGTTTTGAGGTAAACCTCTCCTTCGTGGCAGATTTTCGGCGCCTTTATAAGGTCGGTTGTCCTTATAACCCCTTTTAAAACGTGCGCCGCCTTGTAAACCTTGTCTAATGTAAGCATTATTATATCCTCCTCTGTTTAATTGTGTGCAGAGGATAAGGGAATAAAAAAGCCCTCTACCTTATGGATAGAGGGCGGATATTCTGCAAAACTCAGCCTCTGTACATCCAACAATGCACTTCCCTATAACGGTGGAACTCCGTACAGCCTTACTCGGTTGCCCTTTGGGACTATCTGCTACGGGCGGATTACGCACGGAGGTTTTTTACTGCCTCGCACCAAACGGCAGCTCTCTGAAAAAAATGACTCCGGGCATAGCGGCAAGCCGCACCCATCAACGCATTTATTAAGTTTACAGCTAAATAATACAACGTATTTTCGATTTTGTCAAGTGGTTTTATAAAATTTTTTGCAGGATTTTTGTGCGGCAGTTGGATAACAGCCTTGCGAGGTCTTTTTTATAGGACAAATAACGCCCCTGCGGCACTGCAAGGGCGCTTTTGTTCTTTAGCCGAGAATGCTGAAATAAGAACCGCTGATATTTGCGATATTGGTGATGTTTCCCGCAGCGGAATAGGAGCTTGCCTGACGGTACAAGTCAGTCTGTGCGTAAGCGGAAAGCTGCTCCGCCTGCTTGGACATAAACTGGGCGAAGGAATCCTTCTTGCCGAAAATCTGGTCGATTGACTTTTCGTCGGCCGCCATGAATTTCTCCTTGTCGATTGACAGGCTGCCGTCCGCATTTGCGGTAATTCCCGCCTTTTGCAGCTTGTAGCTGTAAGCGTTGGTCATATTTGTGATGAACTGTGACTTGCCGGAAACCGTGGAGTTGCCGGAGCTTTTAATGCCCTCAGAAAGCTTGTTATAGCTTTCAACAAAGCTTTCAGCTGCGCTGTAAGCGGTGTTCATATCTGTTTCGCCTGTCTCGCTGTCGGCTGTAAACGCCTTTTCAAGCTTGCTTACCGAGTCGGAAAGGCTTCCAGACAGGGTGCTGAGCTTGTCGCTGACTGGCGAAAGCTTTTCGGTTGAACCGTTGATGAGCTTCTGAATGTAGCTTTCCTGATTTGCACTGCTTTCCTGAGTCTGTGCGCTTTGCATATTGAAATACGCCTTGTACAGATTCTTGCTGGTGCTGAAATCGTTCCACTGCTTCATAACGCTGCTCATCGAGGAGTAAAAAATACCGAGGTCACTCATGTAAATCCCTCCTTTCCGCAGATAAGTGCCTATCTGTGCAAATATTATATCGGCAGAAAATTCTTAATCTTTAGCTTTTTCGCTTCGTTCGGACAAATTTCCTGCGGATAGCCCGAAAAGGCTTTTGCTGCGACCGGAAATCAGCGAAATTTTGCTTTTTTTCCCGCCCGAAGCGACATAATTTTTCCTGCTTTCGGAGTATAATAAGCTTGGAAGTGAGATTATGACTGTTTATCTTGATGTGCTCATTATCGTGAACATATATATTACATATTTTATTCTGAAGGCGGCGGCAAGGCTGCTGCATATAAAGTATCGTTTTTTCCGTCTTGCGGCAGGCTCGGTTTTCGGCGGCTTTTCTTCTCTTGCGGCGGTGCTTTCCCTTGATTTTTTAGGGGCATTACTGCTGAAATCCGCTCTTATGCTGATAACGGCGCTTATTGCTTTCGGCTTTGGCGGCGGCTCACGCCTGCTTACGGCGACAGCGCTATGCACCGGAATAAGTCTTCTTATCTGCGGCGCAGCCCTGCTTATACGGGAGCTTTTGGGCGGCGGAATTATCGGTGCGGCAGGCGGCTACCCCTATCTTGATATTTCCGCAGTTACCCTTGTAGGTGCAACGGCTGCGGTTTACGGCGGAGTTTCACTTTTCCGCCGTTTTCTTGACAAACCCACAGCCGACAGCAGGGTAGAGCTTATAATCGAATACGGCGGCAACATGGCGGAAATTGAGGCTTTCCCCGACAGCGGCAACGGTCTTTGCGATTTCTTAAGCGGCACTCCCGTTATTATATGCAGGGCTGCGCCGTTGGAGAAGCTGCTGCCCGAAAATATAAAGAAAATACTTGGCGGCGGGGAATACGACCTTAATGCAGTAAAAGGAATACGGCTTATTCCCTGCAATACCGTAAAGGGCAGCGGCTTTATTGTCGCTTTCCGCCCGGACAGGATAACCGCCGAGCTTGGCGGCTGCAAAAAAAGAATAAACGCACTTATCGGCGTGGATAAGGATTTATTTGAGGGGGAGGGCTTTGACGCTATACTGAACCCGAAAATTCTGATATGAAAGGACGAATGGAAGATGAATGGGGTATCTGTTATACCTGCGATTCTGAGAAAACTGCTCAGAAAGGAAGAAAGCTGCGGAATTTACTATATCAACGGGGCGGACAGCCTGCCTCCGCCGCTGACCAAGGAGGAGGAGGAAACCGCCTTTGCGCTTCTTAAGACTGATTTCGCAAAGGGCAGGGATATGCTTATTATACACAACCTGCGGCTGGTGGTATATATCGCAAAGAAGTTTGAGGCTACGGCGGTGGGGATTGAGGACCTTATCTCAATCGGCACAATCGGGCTTATCAAGGCGGTAAATACCTTCAGTCCCGATAAGAATATAAAGCTTGCAACCTACGCTTCCCGCTGTATTGAAAATGAAATTCTTATGTTCCTGCGAAAATCCAGCCAGTACAAGTCGGAAATCTCAATCGAGGAGCCCCTTAATATCGACTGGGACGGAAACGAGCTGCTGCTGTCCGACGTTCTGGGAACGGACAACGACGTTGTAAATGAGAATATCGAAAACGAGGCGGAGAAAAAGCTGCTGCTGGACTCGGTTGCGAAGCTTTCGCCCCGTGAGCGATTTATAATGGAAAAGCGCTTCGGTCTGAACGGAGGAAAGGAGCTTACACAAAAGGAGGTAGCCGACCTTATCGGAATTTCACAAAGCTACATATCACGGCTTGAAAAGCGGATAATAAAGCGGCTGAAAAAGGAGCTTGAGAAGATAACCTGAAAGGAAAAATGAATATTGAATATGGAATAATGAATATTGAATAATTGTGGTGCGCCGCTTTGCGGCGGTATTTTAGACAACACCGCACAATTAAGGGCTGCCGTCTTTAATTGTGCGGTGCTGCCTTAAAATTTATCATACTTTGTGAAATATTTATTTTTGTAGAAATTTTACTGAAAAGTGCTTGAAAAAATTATAAAAATATGGTAAAATGTAAATCGGATATATACAGATTATAAATGCAGGGAGTGATTTAAATGGCTTCTGATGCTGTAAAGTCAACGTTGATAATTGCAGGCTGCTGCGAGGAGGACAACCGTCAGTTTTCGGAATTGTACGGTGCAGATTACAATGTTGTTTTTTCCGATAATGCAGAAACAGTCACTTCCTTCCTTAACGACCGCGATGAAGTCTGTGCGGTTATTATGGACGCATGTTCGGGGATAATGGATTGCTACGGTCTTATAAAGGCAATCCGTGCCGATGAAAAAAGCAGTAGCATACCCGTTATCGCTTTTGTAAGCCACGGCAAGGAGGATATTATTGAAAGGGCTTTCGCCTGCGGAGCTTCAGATATACTTGTAAAGCCCGTAAATCCGCATATTGCCCTTAACAGAATAAAGAATATCACCTCATGGTTTACCACAAGCAAGCTTGAGGAGCAGAACCGCATGTACCGCTCCCTTCTCAGAGAGTCGGAAATCGACGAGAAAACGGGAGTTTACAATAAGCAGGCGTTCTGCCGCCACGCTTCGGAGCTTATTGCCTCAGAACCTGACAAGAATTTCATAATACTCCGCTGGGATATCGACCGCTTCAAGGTTTTCAACGACGTTTACGGTATTTCGGAAGGGGACAGGTATCTTCGGGAAATAGGAAAGGCTTATGGCGCTCTTTCCGACGGCAGTATGATTTACGGTCACTGGAGCGCCGACCATTTCGTTGCCTGTATGGATGTGGAAAGCTTCGACGGTATAAAAACCCCGGAGCTTATTGAAAACCTGAGTAAAAAGGCGGCCGCTTCCCTTAAGGTAAGCTTCAAATTTGTTAATCGTTTCGGTGTATATCATGTCGACGACCCGGATATGGCAATTGAAATTATGTGCGACAGGGCGCTGCTTGCCCTGCGTTCAATAAAGGGAAGCTATACCTCGAACATCGCTTATTATGAGGAGACTATGAGGGCGGCGCTTATTGAGGAGCAGGAAATTATAAGCGATATGAAGCCCGCTCTTGAGAACAGGGATTTCCTCGTTTACTATCAGCCCCAGTACAACTACTCCACCAACAAAATCCACGGCGCAGAGGCTCTTGTGCGCTGGAATCACCCTGTAAAGGGACTTATCTCTCCCGCAAAGTTCATACCCGTATTTGAGAAAAACGGCTTTATCACAAGCCTTGACGAGTATGTCTGGGAGCAGGCATGCGCATTTCTGCGCAACATTATTGATGCCGGAATAACACCCGTGCCGATTTCCGTTAATGTATCACGAATTGACATATATTACCCTAAGCTTTGTCAGGTCATTATCGGCCTTGTGGAAAAGTACGGTCTGGACCGGTCAATGCTGCGGCTTGAGATAACCGAATCCGCCTATATGGACGACCCGGAGCAGCTTGTAAAGGTTGTGAATAAGCTGCGGCAGGCGGGCTTCGAGGTGGAAATGGACGACTTCGGAAGCGGCTATTCCTCCCTTAACACCCTGAAGGACGTGCCCGTTGATATACTTAAGCTTGATATGAAGTTTTTGCAGGCAGGCAAGGATGAAAACCGCAGCGGAAGTATTTTAAGCTCCGTTATCCGCATGGTTCACTGGATAAAGCTGCCTGTAATTGCAGAGGGCGTTGAGGACAAGGCGCAGGCTGACTACCTTAAGAGTATAGGCTGTATCTTTATGCAGGGCTACTATTTCGCAAAGCCCATGAAGCCCGAGGATTTCCGCAAACTGCTCATAGAAGGTAACAGAGACAACGAAATCGACACCCGCTTTGCCTCGGAAATCAAGGGAGCGGAGAATTTCCTCAATCCCTCAAATCAGGAAACCCTCCTTTTCAACAGCTTTGTAGGCGGCGCGGCTATACTTGAATACGACGGCAAGGGACTGGAAGCCCTCAGGGTAAACGACAGATTCTTTGAAGAACTTGGCGTGACCCGGGAAAATTTTGAGGGCGTTAAGAGTCGTATTCTTGAGGTTTTCGGTCCCGAATACCGCAGAAGAATTATCTCCGCCCTTGAAGAAGCTGCAAAGACGGGGGAGGAGTCCTTATGCGAGCTTTGCTACCGCCACAACCGCAAGCAGGGCGAGGATATCTGGATAAGAGTGCGTTTTCGCTATCTTGCTTCAAGCGACAGCAGACGGGTTTACTATGCCGCAATAGACAATATCTCCCAGCGCTTCAATCTTCTTATGAAGAATACAATGCTGAAAACAAGGCTTTCCGCCCTGTTTGACAACGTTCCCGGAGGAATTATATACTTCCGTGTAAATCTGGGCGAAAAGCGGAGCGTGGACGATGTTTATTTCAATGATATGGCGGCGAAAATGCTGGGCTATGAAAAGGACGAGTATGCACAAAAATTCATAACCAACACCACCGACAACAGTATTCACCCCGACGACCAGCCTGTGGTATGGAAGGCTATTGAAGCTATACAGAACGGTGAAACCGCCTTTTCCGTAAAATACCGCAGTCTGTGCAAGGACGGAAGCTGGCATTGGGTTCACCTTACGGGCAAGGTAATGAGGCGCACCAACGAGGCTTTATATTTAAACGGAATACTTCTGGATATTGACAAAAACGTCCGTGGCAGTCAGCTTGCGGCAAAACAGGCGGCTGAAATGGAACGGCAGCGCGTTTTCGTCCAGAGCCTTTACGATACTATTCCCTGCGGTATAATTCAGTACAGCCTGACCGACGGAAAGCTTAAGCCTATAAGCTTCAACGAAAGCGCATGGCATATTTTCGGCTACGACAGCAGAGCTGCCTTTTCGGAAATGATGAAGAACTATAAGGTTACCAGTAGGTTTTATCATGCCGACCGTGAGCGTGTGCTTGAGAAGATGGCGGATATAATAAACAATTCCGATACTACCAGAATTGAAATGGAGCACAGGATAAACCGTCCGGACGGCAGCGTTGCCTGGCTGCATCTGTTCATTCAGAAAATTACATACGGCGGAGTTCAGGAAGTACTGCAATGCATGTTCAACGACATAACTGCGATGAAGCAGGAAGAAGTGGAGCGCATGGGCGGAGTTCTTGTAGGGGTTTACGATGATGTTTTCGAGTTCGACCCAAAGGAGAACACCAGCACCCTTGTTTTCTCCAAAACCACACATACGGCAAAAACTCCCGATAAAAATTGCTTTACCGAAAACCTCGAGTGGTTTGCTGAGAACAGAGTTTACCCCGAGGACAGAACTAAATATCTGGACTTTTACAGAAGCGCTGCTTTGGGAGAGCTTGTGGTTCCCTGCACTCTTGAATATCGTTATTACAATGCGGATAAACAGCTGCGCTACGGAATTTCCTCCCTGTTCAGCTCCCGCGGCTCGGCGTTCCTTAATTGCTGTAAGGATATAACCGATGAGAAAATGAAAGAAAGTAAATAAAAAGAGCGCCCTGCGAACAGTAATCGCAGGGCGCTCTGCTTGTCGGAAAAGTCAATTGCTTTTACCTATTAATTAAACTGCGTCTGTATAAATATCCTCGCAGTCGTCGGAAGCCTCGTGAGTAACCCGGTCAAGCACCTCCGCCTTCTTCGCATTATTGAAGCGGTCAAGAGTGCCCACAAGATACCCCGTAATACGTCTTATCCGCTCAAAGGGTCTGTCGTCGTAGTGATAGGTAAGGTCAACATACTCCCCGTCAACGTTTATATCAAGCCCGATAAGCTTCTGTGAGGGCTTCTGCTCTCTGCCACGGTCAACGTAAGCCTGGATTTCCTCGTTCTGAAGCTCTCCGCCCGTGATGTTGATTTTAACGTTTTTCATAGCCGTAACCTCCGATATATTGTTGCTATGATATTATTATACCACAATATATTGTAAAAATCAATAGTAAATCAGAAAATTATTCTTGAGGCGGCACGGTTGTATCCGCATTTTCGTTTCCCTCGGCTTCCGTGGTCTCTGGGGCGGCTGTTTCCAGAGTCTTCTGGGTCTTATTCGTCTTTTTTGTGGCAGTAGTCTCTTCTTTCTGGGTTGTGGTGGTTGCCTCGGTAACAATAGTTACATTTCCCTCGGCGTCGTAAACCTTTCCGTCAACCATTCGCTCGCAGAGCTGGAAAAGAATAGCCTGATAAGCCTCGGGAGCAAGGTGTACCCCGTCGCCGCCGTTGTAGTTTGTTTTAAGTGCATTATCCGAGTTTTTAAGCTCTCTTGTTACGTCAACATAGGTCCATTTTTCCGTCTTGTCAAGGCAGATTTTAAGCTCCGCGTTGAAATTATCTATATTTTTGTTGGAGGTGAAATTTGACTCGGTTGTAACAGGAGTAACCGAAAGCACAATAAGCTTAGCGTCGGGCAGGAAGCTTTCGGTAAGCTTAAGAAGCTCGCTGTAATTTTCGCAGAACGCCTCCTCCGAGGTAATATTTACGTCGTTCATGCCCATAGAAAAAACGATATATTCGGGCTTTATGTTCACAAGGGCTGAAAGTATTGAAAGCTCGTCGCCGTCAAGCTTGAACTTGAAGTCGAAAATATTTCTTGCCGCAACGTTACCCTGAGCCAGAACGCTTTTCGCCGGAAGAATATCGTAAAGCTTAAGACCGCTGCAAATACTGTCTCCCACAAAAACGCACCTCGATATAAAATCGTTGTATTCATCGGTGAATTTATAGGAGGAATAGCTCTCGTCAATTGGCAGGGTTGTTTCCGAGGAATCCTCGGTTTCTGAAACGGGCGGTGCTGTGGTGGTGGTGATTTTTATGGTAACGGGCTTGTGGGAGGCTGTTGTGGTCGCTTCGGTTTCCTTAGATGCCGGGGTTGTGGTGGCAGTCGCCGTAGCAGCGTCCTCTAAGGTTCTGCCCGAAATATCCTTGGTGCAGCTTCCTGCCGATATAATTAAAGCGATAACAGCAGCAAGTATCCGTTTGCTGTAATTTTTTAACAAAAATATCGCCGCTTTCTGATATAATTTTAAATAAAATGACAAAACCAGCCATTTTGCGTCTTGACAAAGCCGAAAAATGTCGTACTTATAATTTTATCATATCACTTGTAAAAAGTCAACCGATTTCAAAAATTTTGGCTTGTAATATATGCTGCTTTCCTGATATTGACAATATGTGATTTATGTGTTATAATTATTGTAATAATATACGATATTTTTCTGCTGCATAAAAAATATTTATATAAATTGCATTAAGGATAAGAAGCAGGTGAGTGTTTTGGTTGGCAACAGAAAGCTTATAGGCGTGTGCCTTACAAAGGTGCATGAAGATTTCCGCACAGATTTTCTCGCAAATTTTTACGAAGCGGCTTCTACGGAGAATTTCAAGCTTGTTGTTTTTAACAGCGTTACCGATATGTACAACGGCGACGGTTACGACGATGGCGCGAAATCGGTTTATAATTTAATAAATTACGATATGCTGGACGCCCTTGTTATTCTTTACGAGGCGTTTTACAGCCATGAGCTGCTGAATCAGATGATAAGAGCAGCGCAGGCTAAAAATGTTCCCGTGGTGCTTGTCCACGGCAGCGAGGAAGGCTGTTACTGCATAATTTCCGACTATAGAAGTACCTATGAGGAACTTATCCGTCACGTTATTGAAAAGCACGGAGTAAGAGATACCTTTTTTATGGCAGGAATCAAGGGCGAGTCTGCCTCGGAGCTGCGTCTGAGTTGTTACAAAAAGGTTCTTGCCGAAAACGGAATCGAGTTCTCCGATAGTATGGTGGATTACGGCGATTACTGGGACGTGCCCACACTGATGGCAATAGAAAGACTTACCGAGGACGGAAAAAAACCGCCCCGCGCAATTATCTGCGCAAACGACACAATGGCTATCACTGTGTGCGACAAGCTGGAAAGCATGGGCTACCGTATCCCCGAGGACGTTATTGTTACCGGTTTCGACGGCACCGAAACCGGTGCATACCACACCCCGAAGATAAGCACCTGCAGGGAGGATATCTCTGCCCTTGCCCGCATATGCGTCGAAGTTGTCCGGGGCGCTCTTTGCGAAGGGCTTGAAAGCGGTACTTTTATTGAGCATTTTGTAAATTGCCCCTCGGAGTCTTGCGGCTGCCCCGATAACGATAAATTAGATTACCGCAAATCTGCTGAAAGGCTGTATCACAGGCTTTCAGGAATGGAATGGCACGAGCAGCACATTTTCACATGGGTTGACCACATACTTGAAAGCGCTGATTTCAACAGGCTCAGTACGGTTATGAGCAAGTACGTTCTGCCAAATTCATACGTCTGCCTCAATAATAATTTTGTTGCAGCAGTTCTTAACGGAACAGAGCTTAAAAGCGAGCAGTCCTTCTCAAACGAGCTCATAATCCTTTCCTCAAAGCGCACCGACTTTACCGACGGCGGGCAGAGCAGAATAAAACGCAGCGATATGGTGCCCGAGCTTGAGCAGTGGGCGCAGGACGATACAATCTGCATAATAAATTCGATTTACGCCGAAAAAACGGTCTGCGGCTATTATGCAATAAAAACCACGGACGTAAGGGAAAGCGGCCACAGGCTCAACCGCATATCCAGAATCATGAACATAGCCTTCAGCGCCCTTGCAAGCCGTATGAGCCAGAAGCAGCTTGCAGTAAAGATGGAAAACGCAGTATATACCGACCCGATTACAAAGCTGCCTAACCTCAAGGGTCTTGGAAAATGGTTCAAGGAGTTTTCGGCAGAAAAGAAAAACCACGAAAAAACAATTGCTGTTTCAATTTACGGCTTGCCTCAGTACAAGTATATTTTTGAGAATTACGGCATTCAGGACATTGAAGAGGCGCTGGTGTTTGTTGGCGATCTTTTAAAGCTGGCAAATCCCGAAAACGCAATAGTTGCCCATACCGCAGAGGACGAGTTTGTGGTGCTGAACTACGGGGACAGCGGCAAGAGCATAGGCGATGCAATAAACAACTCCACCTCCGTATTTTACAGCGTTCTTGAGCAGTACAATTCGGGTCAGGAAAAGAACTACTATATCGAGGTAAACTGCGGCTGTACCGTAGCCTATCCGGGCTGGGACGGGCCGATTACAGGCTTCATAAAGCTTGCCAGCGGCGAAATGTATCTTAACAGACTTCGGGCGGGAGCAGGACCTGTCCTGAAGGAAAAGCGTACAGCCTCCGATTTTTACAATGATTTCAAGCTTCTTATCGAAAGAAATCTGTTTACCTATATGTTCCAGCCCATAATTGACGCAAGAACAGGGGATATTTATGCTTATGAAGCCCTTATGCGCTCCTCGGGCGGAATAAAAATGAATCCTCTTGAAATCCTGGAAACGGCGCAGGAATACAAAATGCTTTACGAGGTTGAACGGGCTACCTTCTTTAATGTTCTTGAGCAGTTCTCAACCCGTTTTGAGAGCTTCGGCGGAAAAAGAATATTTATCAACACAATCCCCGGCAACTTCCTTGCCCCCCTTGACAATACCGCTCTTATTTCAAAATACGGGGACTACCTTAAATACTGCGTAATTGAAATCACCGAGCAGAACGCAGTTTCCGACGAGGAACTGATTGCAATAAAGTCCCTCGGCGGGGAAAATTCGGGCTGTCAGCTGGCGGTTGACGACTACGGAACGGGACATTCTAATATCGTAAACCTTATACGCTATTCGCCCCAGATTATAAAGATAGACCGCTTCCTTATAACGGATATCGACAAGGACACAAACAAGCAGATGTTTGTAAAAAGCGCAATTGAATTTGCCAGAATGAACGATATAAAGGTGGTTGCGGAGGGCATAGAAACAAGGGAGGAGCTTCAGACCGTAATCGGCTTCGGTGTTGACCTTATACAGGGCTTCTATACCGCAAAGCCTGCTCCCGAGCCGCTTCCCGAGCTTTCGGCGGAGCTTCGCAACGAGATTATTATGGCGAGCTCGGCGGTTAGTGTTTAATAAGTATAAGCGCAGCTGTGTGAAACAGCTGCGCTTTTTCGCGCCCGAATGGGCGCTGTCGCCTGTCGTGACCGCTATTGCGCCGAAACCGTGGAGCCTGCGATTATGGCAAGAAGCCCCGCCGCATTTATGCGGCGGGGCAGGGGGCGGCGGCGAAGCCGCCAAATGCGCGCCCTTCGGGCGCGCAAACAGCGCAAAACCTAAAGGTTTTGCGCAATCGCTTTTCCAACGAAAAACCTCCCGTACACGGGAGGTCGAATCGCTATTTAAGAAACTTGCTCTTTTTCAGTATTATTGCCGCCGCAAGCGCCAGAACCACCGCAACTCCCGATGCAAACAGAGTATAGGGCAGCGGCAGATCAAAGGTGTTCATACCGTAGAAGCTAAACACGATATTCGGAATTTCCAGAACAATCGTAAGCACCGTCAGCGCCTTCATGGCCTGGTTCAGGTTGTTTGAAATGACGTTTGCGTAGGCGTCCATGGTGTTTGACAGGATATTCGAGTAAATATTACTCATCTCAATAGCCTGCTTAACCTCGATAAGTACGTCCTCCAGCAGCTCCTGGTCCTCGTCGTAAAGCTTGATAACTCTGCCTCGCAGCAGCTTTTCAAGCACAGTCTCCGTTGATTTCAGAGAGGTTGAGAAGTAAACCAGTGATTTCTGCAATCCCAATAACTGAATAAGGGATTTGTTGGTCATTGACTTGTGCAGCTGCTTCTGAACGTGGTTGAAGATACGCTCAATCTGTTTCAGAAATTGCAGGTACTTAGCCGCAATTCTCAGCAGAATACAGAAAACAAAGCGGGTCTTGAACTGGGTCTTTACGTTCTTTACAACTCCCATCGCAAAGTCGTCGATAATTGAATTTTCCGAAATGCAGACGGTAACAACATGCCTGTCCGTTAAGATAATGCCCATAGGCATTGTGGAATAGGTAAAAATCTTGTCGTCGTCCTCGTCGCTTTTTTCGGCAACAGGGTAGTCAAGGACGATAAGCGTCTGTCCCTCCTCGTTTTCAATACGGGAGGACTCTTCCTCGTCCAGTGCGGAACGGATAAAGTCACGGTCAAGGGAAAGCTCGGTTTCAAGCTTTGAAATTTCAGCCTCCGTAGGGGATATAGCCGAAATCCAGCAGCCTGCCTCCAGCTCCTCAATCTCGCTTATGCCGTTCTCAAGGGTCTTATAAAACCTTAGCATAGCCAACTCCTTCTCACGGAGTACAGCCGACAGCTGCGGCGGTACTCAGCGGCAATAAATTCTGTTTTCGCCCGTTAGGGTCCGCAGCCATTACATTTCACCTCGGAAATATAAAATTCTGAGCAGGAAAGCGCTCAGTCAGGCTGTCGATAAACCGCCATCTGCGTCTGTCAACTTGTCATCGCTTTGTATTGCGGCGTCCGTGCCGCCCTTTGGCGATGACTGCGCAGCCTCCTTGCTGCGCCATAACGGCAGGCACAAAGCCTAGCCGTTATGTGGTTTCCTAGCATCTGACGATTTCTCGCCACCCTGAAATACAGCTTTTTCGGCAAGCTGTATGAGCAGGAAAGCGCTCAGTTATTTTTATTTTAACACAAATCCGTGTATTTTGCAACATATTTGTGTAAATTTTATTTAAAAGTATATTTTTTAATGAAATTTTGAAAAAACTATTTACAAAATTGTTCTTTTGTGGTATAATCATAAAGCTGTTATCGGCATACATATACTTGGCGCTGCGGCGTATGCTCTTAAAAGAGATTCACCTGTCCCTTCGCTATGTATATGCAAATATTTTAAAAGAGGTGTATTTATTATGATGCTCAAGGACGAAAAGACAGCCATTATCGAGGCTAACCGCACAAGTGAGAACGATACAGGTTCTCCCGAGGTACAGATTGCTATTCTTACAAAGAGAATTGCTGACCTTACCGAACACTTAAAGACCCACAAGAACGACCACCACTCCAGAAGAGGTCTGTTCAAGATGGTTGGCCGCAGACGTAACCTCCTCAACTACCTTCAGAAGAAGGACATTGAGCGTTACCGTGCGATAATCGCAAAGCTCGGTATCCGTAAGTAATGCCGAAGGGCGGAGCAGTAAAGCTGTTCTGCCCTTTTGCAAATTTTTTTGTCCTGAGATTTTGGGGCATTTGGCACTGCGAGGTACGGACAATTTAGCATTAAATTGAGTCTGAAAGCTTGATTTTCAGGCTGACTTTATTGCTAAATCTGTACCTCATAAAATATAAAAGGAGGAACAGATATGTTCGACAATTACAGAACCTTTAAGACCACCTTTGCCGGCAGAGAGCTTATGGTTGAAACCGGTAAGGTATGCGGACTTGCAAACGGCTCCTGCTGGATTCATTACGGCGACACCGTTGTTATGGTAAACGTAACCGCAAGCCCAAAGCCCAGAGAGGGAGTAGACTTCTTCCCCCTGTCCGTTGACTATGAAGAAAAGCTTTATGCAGTAGGCAAAATCCCCGGCGGCTACCTTAAGAGAGAGGGAAGACCCAGCGAGAAGGCAATCCTTACCTCCCGTGTGGTTGACCGTCCTATGCGCCCCCTTTTCCCCAAGGATATGAGAAACGATGTTGCAATCGTTATGACCGTCCTTGCGGTTGACCCGGACACACAGCCCGAAATCCTTTCTATGATAGGCGCTTCTATTGCAGTTTCTATCTCCGATATTCCCTGGAACGGACCTATCGGCGGCATTTCCGTTGGTCTTGTTGACGGCGAAATCGTGCTTATGCCCGACGCAGAGCAGAGAGCAAAGTCCGACTTACAGCTTACCGTTGCTTCCAGCGAGAAGAAGGTCGTTATGATTGAAGCAGGCGCTAACGAGGTTGACGATGACACAATGCTCAAGGCTATCATGGCAGGTCACGAGGAAATCAACAAGTCCCTTATCCCCTTCATCAAGGAAATCCAGGCTGCAATCGGCAAGCCCAAGTTCTCCTTCCCCTCAATGGAAATCGACCACGACTTCCTTGATTCTCTCCTTGCAGAATACGGCGACCAGGTTAAGTTCGCTCTTGATACAGACGACAAGAACGTCCGTGAAGCAAGACTTCAGCCTATCAAGGACGCTATCCACGAAAAGTACGACGTAGTTTACCCCGACCAGGCAGCTATGATTGACGAGGCTATCTATAAGCTTCAGAAGGTTATCGTTCGCCGCTGGCTCCTTGACGAGCAGAAGCGTGTTGACGGCAGAGGCATGGACGATATGCGTCCTCTTGCAGCAGAAGTAGGACTTCTCCCAAGAGTTCACGGCTCCGGTCTTTTCACCAGAGGTCAGACTCAGGTTCTTACCGTTGCAACACTCGGTCCGATAAGCGACTCCCAGAAGCTTGAGGGTCTTGACGACGAGGACACCAAGAGATATATGCACCACTACAACTTCCCCGCATATTCTGTTGGTGAAACCAAGGCAAGCAGAGGTCCCGGAAGACGTGAAATCGGTCACGGCGCACTTGCTCAGAGAGCGCTCGAACCCGTTATTCCTCCCGTTGAAGAGTTCCCCTATGCAATCAGACTTGTATCCGAGGTTCTTTCCTCCAACGGCTCCACCTCCCAGGCTTCAATCTGCGGCTCTACACTTGCACTTATGGACGCAGGCGTTCCGATTAAGGCTCCTGTTGCAGGTATTTCCTGCGGTCTTATCACAGAGGGCGACCGCTGGATGACAATGGTTGACATTCAGGGTCTTGAGGACTTCTACGGCGATATGGACTTCAAGGTAGGCGGTACTCACAAGGGTATCACCGCTATCCAGATGGACCTTAAGATTGACGGTCTTACCCCCGAAATTATTGCAGACGCCTTCGCAAAGACTCACAAGGCTCGTATCAAGATTCTTGACGAGGTTATGCTTAAGGCAATTCCTGCACCCAGACCTACCGTGAACGAATATGCACCCAAGATGATTAACACCAAGGTTCCCGTTGACAAGATAAGAGAGGTTATCGGTACAGGCGGAAAGGTTATCCAGAAGCTCTGCGCTGACTTCGAGGTCAAGATTGATATTGACGAAGAGGGTAACGTATTTATCTGCGGCAACAACGGCGAAAAGGCAAACGCTTGTCTTGATATGATTAAGTCAATCGTTACCGAGCCCGAAATCGGCGCAATCTACAAGGGCAAGGTTGTCCGCGTTAAGGAATTTGGCGCTTTCGTTGAGTTTGCACCCGGCAAGGAGGGTATGGTTCATATCTCCGAGCTTGAAAACAGGCGTGTCGAAAAGGTTGAGGACGTCTGCAACGTAGGCGACCAGATTATTGTAAAGATTATCAAGATTGATAATCAGGGCAAAATCGGTCTTTCCAGAAAGGAAGCTCTCGCCGATATTGAAGCAAAGAAAAAGGCTCAGGCATAAATATTTACAGAATCAGCCGCAGGACAGAATCAGCCCTGCGGCTTTGCTTTTTTTGATATAACATACTATTATAAATATATATACAAAACCATGTTGAAATCCATTATCATATATTACAACAAATCATATCGTACAATAATAAAAATTGTAATATGGGTTATTGACACTTTTTATGTTTTGTTGTATAATAAATGATGAATAAAATTGTGCAGAAGCAGAATTTTATTCCGATTTATTCAAAAAGCGGGAGTAAAATGCAATCAGAATTGCTGTTTTTGACGGTGTATTTGATTTTTTCATCAAGCTATTGACAAAACACAACTCAGTTGATATACTTATAAAAGTATTTTTAAATAGGAAAAGCAACAATTATTATTACATAAAGTGGGTGTTTTACTTGACGGCTTTAGAAAATGACGCAGCAGCTGTTATCGACGGCACAGCAGCCGAAGAAATCGAAGATACCTTATTTACCGACGAAATAGAAGCAGAGCAGGGCGGTGTTATTGCCCCGGAAAGACCCGAAAGGTGCATACCTGCCCGAAAACCCTTTTATGACTTTGCAAAGAGAATTTTTGATATTGTGTGCAGTCTGCTTGCTCTCACGGTTCTTCTTCCGATTTTCGCCGTTATCTGCGTTATCATAATGATTGACGATTTTGGCAATCCTTTCTTTGTTCAGGACAGAGTGGGCAGGAACGGAAAAATCTTCAGAATGATAAAATTCCGCACCATGTACAAGAATGCAGAGGAGCGGAAAAGGGAGCTTATGGAGCTTAACGAGTCCGACGGAGTGCATTTCAAAATCAAGCATGACCCGAGAATTACCCGAATTGGCGGATTTCTTCGTAAAACCTCAATCGACGAGCTTCCCCAGCTTTTCAATATCCTTGCGGGAAGTATGTCGATAATCGGTCCGAGACCCTTTATAATCTCCGAGCAGGAGCAGCTTCCCGACGACAGACTTTCGGTAAAGCCCGGTCTTTCCTGCTGGTGGCAGCTGACCGATACGGGCGATATGCCGATAGAGGAGCAGCTGGAGCTTGACTACCGATACATAAGAGAGCGTTCCTTCGGGGTGGATTTAAAGATAATTTTTCTGACGATTGCCTCGGTATTCGGCAGGAAGAACTGCTGAAGCTTACGCTTTCACCAATGGACGGTGCTATGAAATTCAACAAAAAATCAATTTTTTGCTTTGTGGCAATGCTTGCCGTAATGGTGCTGATATTCAATTTCTCCTCCGAGGACGGAATTGCAAGCACAGGCACCAGCACAGGCGTAACAAAGGCGGCTGCCCGGGT
>JBJERM010000088.1:0-6514 GCA_051882315.1 Ruminiclostridium sp. | reverse complement strand
AATTTCTAAAAAATATCAAAAAATTTATAGATATAGTTTTAACATTCCGTTCACATACAAGATATAGATTACTTTATAAGCTTATAATGTAATCGTTTAAACTATACTTACTTAACCTTAAAATAAATGCACAAAAATTTTTTCTTTTTGGTGAAGCAATTATTGATTTAACTCAAAATTAATGTTAAAATATCAAAAGAAAGGGCTGATGAATATGAAAACAGGAATAGTTCTTGAGGGAGGCGCAAGCCGCACACTTTACTCCTGCGGAATACTTGACGCAATGCTTGACAACGGGATTTTTCTCGACTATGTTGCAGGCACCTCCGCAGGAATTTCCTACGGCGTTTCCTATATTTCCCGCCAATCCGGAAGAAATCTTGAGATAACTGAAAAATATATGGAGAACAAGCGCTACATGGGCGTTTCACACCTGCTGAACCGAAAAAACCGCAGCTACTACAATCTTGATTTTGTTTTCTACGAAATTCCCGAACGGCTTGTACCCTTTGATTTTGACGCATACGCAAAATACGGAGCCAACGCTTACGGCGCTCTTACCAATATAGAAACGGGAAAAACCGAATACATGAGAGTTCCCGCCGATGACAGAAAATGGAACGTGCTGCGTGCCTCCTGCGCTCTCCCCCTATTATTTCAGCCCATTGAAATTGCAGGAAATCTCTATATGGACGGCGGCATAACCGACTCAATACCTTTTGAATATGCACTCACCCAAGGCGGCTGCCACAAGGTAATTGTACTGCTGACAAGAGAAGAATCCTATCAGAAGAAAAAGGAGAGCCTGACCCCTCTCGTAAAAGCAGCCTACCCGAAATACCCCAAGCTCGCCGAAGCCCTCGCCAACCGCCATATCATGTACAACAACCAGCTGCAAAAGCTGAAAGAGTTAGAAAAAGACGGCAAAGCCCTCGTTCTCCGCCCCGACTCCACCCACAACATCTCCCGCACCGAAAAAAAATCCTCCGTCCTGGTACCTTTCTACAAAGAGGGATATGAGAAGGGGGTTAAGAATATTGAGAGAATAAGAGAGTTTATTGAGAGGTAGAGAGAATTTGAGAAAAAAGATTTTCAGCCTTTTTGTAAAGAAGGCTCGCAGCAAGCTGCACGGAAAACTTTCAGACGCTTCGCGGTTAAGGGAAAAGCATTCATAACAGAATAGGAGTACAGCAATAATCATTACTTATCTATTAAGCAGACTATCCAAAGAAATTCAACCCACAAGAACTGCGAATGTGCGCCTAAAGTTCCCCCACAAAGCAAAAGCCGTAATCAAGCTTCAAACGGGTCAAGCGCCGTCGCGCTTGCCGGGGGTCAAGGGGGCGGGCAGCCCCTTGGCTAAAAAAATCTCTTCTCTCAAAATCTCTCATATCAAAAAATCTCCTCTCTCTCAAAAAATCTCTCCCTCACATATTGCAAAAAGCGAGTTTTTATGATAAAATAAAAGTAAGTATCACGAAAAGCAGGAATATGGAAGGATTGGTAGAAGAATGAACTCGTTCAGCGACATCTTTGAGCTAATGAAAAAGAGGCTTGATATAACGGAAACGGCGAGAAGCCTGTGGATTGACCCTATAAAGCCTGTAAAGCTCAATAATAATAAGGTCGTGCTTTATGTTGCGGACAGCTACGTTAAAAAAATTGTATCGGAAAATTATAACGATATTTTCAAGATGCATTTTAAAGACATACTTGGCTTTGACGTTGAAATTGAGTATCTGACAGGGGACGACTCGGAAATGACGCCGGAGGAAAAGGTGCGTTTAAGCGACCCTATCCCCGAGCTTCAGGACGACCCATATATTGCAAATAAATTACAGGAAACCGAGAAGAACAGCAACTATAAGCATACCTTCGATACCTTTATTGTAGGCGAAAGCAACAGCTTAGCCTGCGCTGCCTGCAAATCTATTGCACAAGGAAAGAAAATAGAATCCTCGGAGAATTTCAACCCCCTTTACATATACAGCGAACCGGGACTTGGCAAAACTCACCTTTTATGCGCAGTAAAAAACGAGGTTGAAATCCGCCACCCGGAATATAATATAGTATATGTTTCCGCTGAGACCTTTGTAAACGAGTTTGTAAACAGCGTTAAGACAAATACCACCGACGAGTTCAAGAAAAAATACAGGTCTGCTGATATGCTGCTTGTGGACGATGTCCAGTTCTTCTCCGGCAAGAAGGAATCCCAGAACGAGCTTTTCCATACCTTTGAGGAGCTTCACAGAGCAGGAAAGCAGATAATTCTTACCTCAGACCGACCGCCCAAGGAAATCAATGATATTGAAGTAAGACTTATTACCCGTTTTGAATGGGGTCTTTTGGCAGACATAACTCCTCCCGAGTTTGAGACAAGACTTGCCATAATAAAGCGCAAGGCGGAGCTTTTGAACCTTAAAATTCCCAACAACGTAATGGAGTATATGGCGGACAAGCTTAAGAATAATATCCGTCAGATTGAGGGCGCAATTGTTAAAATGAACGCAATCTCAATGCTTACCGAAACAACTCCCACCATTTTAATGGCGCAGAATATCATAAGAGACGTTATGACCGAGCAGCAGCCAATCCCTGTTACCGTTGAGAAGGTTATAAACGAGGTTTCTCATATTTTCAATGTTTCCCCCGAGGAAATCCGCTCACAGAACAGAAATTCTCAGGTTTCAACCGCAAGGCAGGTTGCAATTTACGTTATAAGCAAGGTAACAGGTCTTTCCTCCACCTCTATCGGCAAGGAATTTGGCGGCAGAGACCATTCTACCGTAGTTTACGCCACAAACAAGGTTAAAAAGGTAATGCAGAAGGACCCCGCTTACAGAGCAACTGTTGATGACCTGATTAAAAATATAGGCAGCTCACAGCAGTAAGCCTATACTTTCCGTATATTTCCGATTCGACTTTAATTTATTTCATTCATCAATATTTAACAGTTTTTCCAACATTAAACCAACAGCCCCGGTTAAAAAGTTTAATAGTTAAAATGTTGAAAACTATTTCAACACTTCCAAAAATTATTCAACCGCAATTTAACATCCGATTTTCCGCTTATCCAAACGCCTCACCCCACATTTCCACACATTCAACACCCCCTACTACTAATACTAAAATATAAAGATGTTTTTTGTTTTTCTTTTGCAGAAATTTTTTCAGACAAGAAGAGATAAGAGAAAACAGAATACAGATTTTTTAGCAAGGGGGCTGCTCGCCCCCTTGAACCCCTCGGGAGCGCGGGGGCGCTCCACCCCCTTTGAAGCTTGATTAAGGCTTTTACTTTATGGGGTGACTTTGGTAGCACATTCACAGTTCTTGTGGGTTGAATTTCTTTGAATAGTCTGTTTAATAGGTAAGTAATGATTATTGCTGTACTCCTATTCTTTTCTGAACGCTCTCCCCTACACCGCGAAGCGTCTGAAAGTTTTTGCTAAGCTTTTTTCAAAAAGCGTCTTCTCTTTTTTCTCTTAAATCTCAAAATCTCATAAATATCTTGAAAGGAATCTGACGAAATGAAGTTTACAATTGAAAGAAATACGTTATCGGAGGCGTTGGTGAATGCATCTAAGGCCAGCTCGGCGAGGTCTTCAATACCGGCGCTGGAGGGCGTACTTATAAACCTGAAGGACGGGGTTATAACTGTTACGGGATATGACCTTGAAATGGGAATTAAATGTAAAGTAATGCCTGCTGAAGCTATTGAAAACGGGGAAATTGTTGTAAACGCTAAAATATTCGGTGAAATGATAAGAAAAATGCCGGCGGGGCTGGTTGAAATTTATACCGAAGGGGTAAACGTTACTTTAAAGTCAGGCTCCGTTGTTTTCAGCGTTGTTGGCGTTTCGGGGGATCAGTACCCTAATATCCCCGAGCTTCGCAACGATATTACCTTCTATGTGCAGGAGAGCGTGCTGAAAAGCATGATAAGGCAGACATTCCACGCTATTGCTACAACAGATATAAAGCCTGTGCACATGGGCAGTAAATTCCACATCGAAAACAACGTTTTAAGCGTGGTTTCCGTGGACGGAGTAAGAATGGCTAAGAGAGTTGAGCCGGTTACCTATAACGATATTGATTTCGTCGTTCCTGCAAAAACCTTGGGCGAGCTGATGAGAATGTTGTCAGACGAGGCTAAGGATGATAAAAATGTGGCTATCTGTATCGACAGAAGTCAGATTTGTATTTCAAAAGACGACTATATGATTATCTCACGCCTGCTTGAGGGTAACTTTATAGACTACGACAGAATTATGAACTTTGAGGAAAAGTTCTCCGCTACCGTTAATGCAAGCGAATTTGCTATGTCGCTTGACAGAACCCTGCTCCTTAATACAGACAGATATAAATGCCCTGTTATCTGCACCTTTGAAAATGACAGCCTTGATATTGAAATAAAAACATCTCTCGGTAAAATGAGTGATAAATTAAACATTAAGTATAATGGAGAAAAGCTTGAAATCGCCTTTAACGCTAAGTATATGATTGACGCTCTCAGAAACAGCGAGTGCGACGAGGTAAAGCTTGACTTTACCGGTCCTCTCTCCCCTATCAGAGTAAAGCCCTTGGGCGACGACAGCTTTGTGGGTATCGTCCTGCCCGTAAGAAATAAATAAAAAGGAAGTCCGGAAAATGACCGAAATCAGAGTAAATCCGCCTTTTATAAAGCTTGAGCAGTTCCTTAAATTCGGGAATATAGCCGAAACCGGAGGAATGGCTAAGCTTATGATAACCGACGGGATTGTTGCCGTAAACGGAGAAATCTGCCTTATGCGGGGCAAAAAGCTTTACAATAACGACGTTGTTCAGGTGAACTTTGAAGAAGGAACAGAAGAATTCATCTGTAAAATTGAAGAATGATTATTAAATCCTTAACTGTTAGAAATTTCAGAAATATAGCCTCGGCTGATTTTTGTTTTGATCCAAAGGTAAATATCTTTACCGGCAGCAACGCCCAGGGAAAAACAAATCTGTGCGAGGCAATTTCTGTATCCCTTGGAAAAAGCTTCAGAAATCCGAAAACCTCGGAGCTTGCTCCCTTCGGGGACAATTCCGCCGAAACCGCAATCGAGCTTTGCTTTTCATTTGATAAGCTGGATAAAAATAATACAATTCTTTATACTCAGAAAAACGGCAGCTTTAAACTTACCTTTAACGGTATAGAAATGAAAAGTGCGGAAGAATTATACGGAGCGTTAAGATATGTAATTTTTATACCGGAAGATTTATATATTGTCAAGGGAAATCCCGAAAAAAGGCGGGATTATATTGATTTTGTCTCAAATATGATAAACCGTGTTCATAATACTAAAATTTATGAATACAATAAGGCTCTTCGGCAGAAAAATAATCTGCTGATTAATCTTAGCGGCTACGACAGCACAGCAGCCTCCGCTATGCTGGAAAGCTGGAACGACACTATTGCTAAGCTTGGAGTAAACGTAATGTGTGGGCGGCTTAAGTACTTCAATATCCTCTCCTCCTATGCAGACGAATTTTATGGCAAGCTAAGCGGCTCGGGAGAAAAGCTTACAATGACCTACGAAAGCACGGTTATGGAGAATAATCCCTACTCAATTGACGAGCCAAATTTCATGTACGAAACCTATGTTAAGCGCCTTGCGGAAACTCTGGATAGGGAGCTTAAAATGAAATATACGGTTGTGGGCGCTCACAGGGACGATATTTCCTTTGCAATAAACAATATGCCCGCAAAGGATTTTGCTTCCCAGGGGCAGATAAGAAGTATTGCAGTAGCCTTGAAGCTTGCGGAGGCAAAGATGATTTACGATAAAAGCACAGATGTGCCGGTAATTATTCTTGACGACGTTTTAAGCGAGCTGGACTCTAAGCGGCAAAGCTTTATAATTAATCATATAGACAATTTTCAGACATTTATTACTTCCTGTAATATATCTGACATAGAAAAATTAGTATCGGGAAAGGTATGGAGAGTAGAAAAAGGCAGTTTTTATACTCTGAGTTAAAAATATGTATGTTCATTTAGGCAGCGATGTGGCTGTTCATAGCAGCGAGATAATAGGAATATTTGATATAGAAAAGGTAACGGTACAGAAGTATATGAACGAATATCTGTCCAAGTGTCAGAAAAAGGGTATGATTTATTACGTCAGCCTTGATATGCCGAAAAGTATTGTGGTGTGCAGCAGCGTTGTGTACATTACCAACGTCAGCTGCGACACCATAAGAAAAAGGCTATCCGATAAAGCCTGAAAGCAGCATTGTAAGAAAGGTTATCCCCGCTCCTGCGGCAGTTCCGATAAGCGCCGCCGCAAAGGTTACTCCCCGCCTGCTTTCCGCTTTCGTTTCCTCTATTCTTTTCAGCAGTCTGTCTGCTCCGTCGGAAATTTCCTTCTGGGGTGCATTCTGCTTTTCGGGTTTAAGAAAAAGCAGCGCCTTTTCAAAGTATTCCCCGTCGGACTTTACCTCTACAACCAGCTTATTGACTCATCTCATCTTCTTCTCCTTTCTGTATGTT
>JBJERM010000087.1:0-25319 GCA_051882315.1 Ruminiclostridium sp. | reverse complement strand
CCATTACGGACTCAATTATATCTTCAAGAGTAACTATTCCCGCAGTTCCGCCGTACTCGTCCACAACAACCGCCATACCCGTTTTTGAGTTGGTCATAAATTTAAAGGCGTTGCTGCATGTGCAGTTTTCGGGGATATAGATTACGTCTCTTATAAAGTTTTTCAGGCAGAAATCCTCAAGGCTTTCCCTTCCGATAAGGCAGAGCAGGTCCTTGACAATAATTATTCCGATAATTTTGTCGATTGTTTCTTCATAAACGGGAAGTCTTGAAAAACCCATTTCAAGTGCGATATAAATTATATCGTCAAGCTCTGAATTTATGTCGATTGCGGTAATATTTACCCTGTGGGTCATTACGTCTGCGGCGCAAAGCTCATTGTACTCGAAAACGTTGTTTATCATTTCAACGGAAGCGTCCTCAATAACTCCGTTTTCGTTTCCTGCGTCCACCATTGACAGAATATCGTCCTCGGTTACTTCGCCGTAGCCCTCGCCTATTGCCTTTTTCAGCAGAAATGTAAGCCCCTTGTTCAGCATAACAAGAGGGAAGAGCAGGATTTCTGCTGCCTTACGCTTATGTTTTCGCCCGTCGCTTTCCATAATATGTCCTTTCTAAAGTTAATTTAATCCGAAAAATTCTTCTGCGTTTCTGTTGCAGGTCTTTATAACCTCGCTTACGGAAATGCCCTTAATTTCAGCAACCTTTTCCGCAATATTGTAAACCATACCGCTGTCGCAGCGCTCTCCTCTGTAAGGAACAGGCGCCATATATGGGCAGTCGGTTTCAAGCATAAGCCTTTCAAGAGGTATTACCGAACAGGCTTCTACCGCCTTTTTTGCATTTTTGAAGGTAAGAACCCCGGTAAAGCTTATCATCATTCCGATTTCAAGTATTTCCCGTGCAGTTTCTGCGCTGCCCGAAAAGCAGTGGACAACTCCCTTGGGCTTGTATTCCCGAAGAATGTCAAGAGTATCCTTGGTAGCGTCTCTTGAATGAACAACTACGGGCATATCAAGTCTTGCCGCAAGCAGGAGCTGTTCTTTAAAGCATTTTTGCTGAAGCTCCTTGTTGTAGCCCTCGTAATGGTAGTCAAGTCCGATTTCGCCTATTGCAACAACCTTTTTGCCCCCGGCAAGCTGTTCAATCTGATAAAGATAATCCTCGGGAAGGTCATAGCAGTCCTCGGGGTGAATACCTACTGCCGCAAAAATATTTTCATGTTTTTCCGAAAGCTCAGAAGCCATACGGCTTCTTTCAAGGGAACAGCCGATTGTGATAATTTTGTCCACGCTGCTGCTAAGAAGCCTTTGGAGAAGCTCCTCTCTGTCAGAGTCGAAGGCTTCGTCGTCGTAATGAGCGTGGGTGTCGATAACCTTTAAATTCATACCAGTTTCTTAACGCTGTCCCTTTCCACAAGCTTTCCTGTCACAAGAACCCTGCCGCATTTGTAATTATTATCCCTTATTTTTCTGATAATTATTTCAACCGCCTCGCTGGACATACGGTAGCTGTTTACATCAATCGTGGTTATTCTCGGATTTGAAATAGTCGAGTAGATATGATTGTCATAACCCACAACCGATATATCCCGTGGCACCTCGTAGCCCTTTGCTTTGAGCTGATTTATAAGGGCATAAGCGGCTTCGTCGCAGTTGCAGACAAAAGCGGTAGGCATCTCCGGCGGAAGGGCAAATTCGCTGAATGCAACTCCTTCTGCGTTCCTGTCATCGATTATCCATGAAGGATTAAGCCTTATGCGGTTTTCAATAAGGGATTTATAGTAGCCAAGATATCTGTCCTGAATACTTGAGGTTGAATTTATTGTTCCGATAAAGCCTATCTTGCGGTGGCCGTTGTTTATAAGGTAATTTGTGATTGTGTATGAGCCGAAGAAGTTGTCGGCAAGCACCGTTTCAACGTCATTCTTGCCGCTGTAAAAATCAAGGAAAACTGTGGGAACATTCATATTCAGCAAAGCGGAGGCGTAGCTTTGCCTGAACTGACCTAAAACTATAATTCCGTCAACCTTTTTGTCGGTAATTGATTTGGGCATTTCGCAAAGCTGCTCGTCGCTGTCTGAAACAACCTCAAGAATACCGTAGTAGCTCTGTTTCTGGAGAAGCTCTACTATGTAACGGTATACTACCCAGTAAAAAGCGCTTGCGTCGTGGATAAAGTGCTTGGCAACAACAACGCTTATGCTGTAAGTAAAATTATCCTTTGAGGACTTGGATGCAGAACTGAAACGATAGCCCATTTCGTTTGCCTTCTGTTTGATTTTTTCACGCAGCTCGCTTCCTACTCCGTCCTTATCGCCAAGCGCTTTTGATACGGTAACGGTGCTTACGCCGATTTCGTTGGCAATATCGCTCATTGTTACAGATTTCTTTATCATATACAGTTCCTCTCGGTCACATATTAATTGCTTTATTATTTATTTTAAGTTAAAAATAAGAATTTGTAAATCAACATTTCATACAATTTTATTTTTGATAATTTGTATATTTTACCGAAAATTATAAACCTTACTGATTAAGATTTTTTTGCAGGACTACTTACTGCCCTAAAAATAAAAAACATAAGTCAAATTTGTACATTGTGCATATTGTAAACCGTTACATTCTATGCTATAATAACTATAATTGCTATGTAACGCTTGCTGTAGGTCAGAAAAGTCAGTAAATGAAATGAGGAACAGGTTATGAGCATAACAATAAAAGACGTAGCTAAAGCGGCGAATGTTTCGGTTGCAACTGTTTCCCGTGTGCTTAACCGAAAGTCCAATGTTTCGGAGGACGCAATTGAAGCGGTCAACAAGGCTGTCGAAGAGCTTGGCTACAGCCCGAATTTTCTCGGAAGGGATTTGCGTAAAAGCGAAACAAGGCGTATCCTCGCAATAATCGCTTCAACCGAGCAGAGCTTTTATTCCGAGGTGCTTCGTGGTATGGAGGAAGCTGCCGCAGTCAGGGGCTATGACGTTATTATCGCTACAACGAGAGACGACCCGAAGCACGAAATGCACCTGCTTGGCATGCTGTTTTCCCGTTCTGTGGACGGTGCTGTTCTTTTAGGACCTAAGCTTGACGCAAAAACCATTTCTTCTCTTGCTAAAAATCATAACATAGCCATGTGCCTTGAACGTCTTGAGGACTGCAACGTGCTTACTGTTACTATTGATAATATTAAGGCAGGCAGGGACGCTGTAAATTACCTTATAAGAAAGGGAAGAAGGCGCATAGGGCTTATTACCACAAAGCAAAGAAGCCAGTCTTCAATAGACCGTGAAATCGGCTACCGACAAGCGCTTGAAGAAAATGGAATCCCTTACGACTCAAATCTTGTGTATTACGGAAGCTATGAGGCGGAGTCGGGAACAAAGGGCTGTGAATGTCTTATGAAGCTGGACAATCCGCCTGACGCTGTCTTTTCTATTTCCGATATGATTGCAATAGGCGCTATGAACTACGCCCTTGCAAAGGGTATAAAAATCGGTACGGATGTGCTGTTTTTCGGCTTTGACGATATTCAGTACTCCCATATTTTCGTTCCCCACCTTTCTACCGTTCAGCAGCCCTGCTTTTTACAGGGAAAGCTTGTGGTTGAAAAGCTTATTGAAAATATGAAAGCTGAGGTGCCGGACAGAAGCGTTTATAAGCTTCCACATAGTCTTATTTTAAGAGAAACTACAGGTGACTGAGTGTTTCTATGCCGCCGAGCGGAATACTCGGCGGTGATTTTATAAGTGCAAAGGAAAGATTAAAATTGAAAACTATCGAAAACGTAATTAAATTTACCTCTCCGGGAAATCAGGATTTATGGGAGCAGTACTCCCTGCCCATAGGAAACGGTTATATGGGCGCTTCGTTCTTTGGAGGAATAGGACGGGAAAGAGTTGTCCTGAACGAAAAAACTCTATGGACAGGAGGTCCGTCGCCGCTGAGACCCGATTATAACGGCGGCAATCGTACAGAGGTTTATAAGACCGTTAAGAAGGTGCAGAAGCTGCTTGCAGAGGGTAAGAAAAATGAAGCGGAAGCTCTGCTTCCCGAGCTTACCTGCAGCACACAGGGCTGGGGATTCGGCGCATATCAGCTTTTATGCGACGCTATTATTGAATTTCCGAATATAGATGAGTCAAAAATTTCCGATTATTCACGCTCTCTGAACCTCGATAAATCCCTGTACAGCTGCAGCTTTACATATAACGGAGCAGTTCACAAAAGAGAAGCCTTTGCCTCTTATCCCGACAGAGTTATCTGTATGCGCTTTGGCAGCAGCGCTAAGGGAAGAGTTTGCCTTAAATTATCCCTCAACAAGCTTCAGGAGGGCGGGGAAGTTTCCGTAAATGGTAATACTCTTGAATATTACGGCGCATTAACCGATAACTCACTTCGCTACAACGCAAGATTTACTCTTGTGAACAACGGCGGAGAGATTATAACCTCGGAAAAGGCGATAATGGCGGAGCATTGTAACGATGTAACAATTTACTTTACCGCCGCAACCGATTATTCCGACGAATACCCTGTATACAGAACGGGAGCTGACCCGAAGGAAACTGTTTCCTTAATTCTTGCAAACTGCACCGATAAAGACTTTGACGCTCTCTATAAAAGGCACTACGAAGATTATTCCGCCCTTTTTGGCAGGGCTGCTTTGTCGCTGAACGGCGAATACGGGGAAGTTCCGCCGATTGAAGAGCTTATGGCTGAGTATAAAAAGGGCGGCTCTGTAAAGGCGCTGTCAATGCTTGAACCCCTTTATTTTCAGTTCGGCAGGTATATGCTTATTTCCTCCTCAAGGGAGGGTTCTCTCCCGGCAAATTTACAGGGCGTATGGAACGAATCAAATATGCCGCCCTGGTGCTGCGACTATCATATAAACGTAAATCTCCAGATGAATTATTGGGGCGCTTATAACTCAAATCTTGCTGAAACAGCAGAGCCGCTGGTGCGTTTTCTTGATAAAATGCGTCCTGCGGGAAGAGTTACCGCAAAGGAATATTACGGAATTGTTTCAGACGAACAAAACCCCGAAAACGGCTGGATTGCACATACACAGTCAACGCCCTTCGGCTGGACCTCTCCCGGTTGGGAATTTTACTGGGGCTGGTCAACCGCTGCGGTTGCGTGGCTTATGCAGAATATATGGGAGTACTACGAATTTACCATTGATGAAGCTTTCCTGAGGGAACGAATTTACCCGATTATGCGTGAAACCGCAAAATTCTACTCTCAGTGGCTTATCTATGATGAAAAGCAGGACAGACTTGTTTCATCCCCCACATATTCCCCCGAGCACGGTCCTGTCACAATAGGCAACACCTACGAGCAGTGTCTTATCGACCAGTTCTACGGCGATTTTATAATGGCAAGCGAAATTCTCGGTGAGGATAAGGAGCTTCGGGAAAAGATTTCCGAGCAGAAAAAGCAGCTTAAGCCCTATTATATAGGAGCAAGAGGGCAGCTTAAGGAATGGTACGAGGAGGATACAGAAGTCTTTGATACCTCGAAAATCCAGCCCTTTCACCGCCACGTTTCCCACCTGCTTGGACTGTATCCCGGTAAGTCCATAAACAGCGGAACAAAGGAGCTTATGGAGGCGGCAAAGGTTACTCTTAACGAAAGAGGGGACGATTCAACCGGCTGGGCAAGAGCCTATAAGCTTAATCTATGGGCAAGGCTCAAGGACGGCAATCGTGCTTATAAGATTTTGAGAGGACTTCTTGACAGCTGTACCTTCCCGAATTTATTTGATTTTCACCCGCCATTCCAGCTTGACGGAAACTTCGGCGGAAGTGCCGGAATTACAGAAATGCTCTTACAAAGCCACGAGGGTTATATTGAGCCTTTGGCGGCAGTTCCCGACCTCTGGGAGTCGGGAGAATACCGAGGACTTTGTGCAAGAGGCGGATTTGAGGTTTCGGTTAAATGGAGCAAGGGCAGGGCAGAAAGAATTGAGATTGTTTCAAAGCAGGGAGGAACTTGCAGAGTTAAAACCGACCTTGCGGCTGTAACCTGCGGCGGAAAGGAAGTTTCCTGCACCAAAGACAGAGAAATAGTAAGCTTTGAAACGGAAAAGGGCGGTGTTTACAGCTTTGGAAATTAAATCAGAGGACGATTTAAGCCTTACCTGTTCCTTTACAGGCTACCGCCCCGCAAAGCTTCCGTTTTTGTGGAAAAAGGAGTCCGAGGAATACGAAAGGCTGTACAACGCCCTTAAAAACGAGATAGTTTACCTATACAACAAGGGAGTGCGCTATTTTCAGAGCGGAATGGCGATGGGAATTGACCTTATGTGCGGGGAGATTGTTCTTGAGCTGAAGAAAACCTATAGTGATATTCACTTGTTCTGCATAATTCCATGCAGTAATCAGACCAACGGCTGGAAGGAGGAGGACAAGAGTCTGTACAGGAGTATCCTTGATGGCAGCTCGGGCGTAACCTACGTTTCCGACAAGCCCTATAAGGAGGGTTGCATGATGGCTCGAAACCGTTTTCTTGTTGATACCGCCCAGTATATTCTTGCGGTTTACAACGGTCTTAAGGGCGGCACTATGTCAACGGTAAAATACGCACAGAAAAACAACAGAACTGTTATTCTTATCGACCCCACAGATTTTACAAGAGTTGAACTTGTTCACGGAAACCCACAAGGAGTTTTATATGTCTGAAATACTTTTTAACGACAACTGGCAGTTTATGCTGAAAGACAATGGCTCGCAGCTTTCCGACGCTATTTCGGAAGCTGACTGGCACGACGTAGAAGTGCCCCACGACTGGCTTATCGGCGATACGGAAAATCTGTACAAGTCGGGTGACGGCTGGTACAGAAAGAAATTTGTTATTGATGATTTAAAGGATAACCAGGTCTTTTACCTGCGCTTTGACGGCGTTTATATGAACAGTACGGTTTATGTAAATGGCAGCGAGGCGGGCGGAAGGCACTACGGATATTCCTGCTTCAGCCTTGATATTACTCCCTTTGTAAAACAGGGCGAAAACGAGATATTGGTACGTGTGCGCTATGAAGCTCCTAATTCCCGCTGGTACTCCGGCGCAGGCATTATCCGCAGCGTTTTCCTCAGGAGAACAGACAGCTGTCATATTGCGGAAAACGGAGTATATATTTCTCCGAAAAAGACAGTGGATAAGTGGCTTGTAACAATTGATACTAAGCTTATCGGAGAAGGCTGTTCTGTAAAGCATACGGTAACCGACACAAACGGCACTATTCTTGCCAAGGCAGCGGCGAAGAAAAGCGGCGATATTTACAGAGCAAGATTTTACGCCCTGAATCCGAAGCTCTGGGATACCGAAAACCCCGAGCTGTACAGCATGCTTACTGAGGTTATAAAAGACGGGGAAGTATGCGACTCGGCAAGAACTACCTTTGGTTTCAGGACAACGGAATTTAATCCGCAGGAGGGTTTTTTCCTCAACGGTATTCCCACAAAGCTTAAGGGCGTTTGTATGCACCACGACCTTGGCGCACTGGGTGCAGCAATGAACAAAAACGCCTTAAAAAGACAGCTCAAAATACTGAAAAGCTACGGTGTTAATGCTGTGCGTACCTCCCACAATATGCCTGCAAGAGAGCTTATAGACCTTTGCAACGAAATGGGCATTATGGTTGACAGCGAGTGCTTTGATATGTGGGAAATTCCGAAAACCGATTACGACTATGCGCGTTTTTTTGACGAGGACTACGAAAAGGACGTTGAAAGCTGGATTTGCCGCGACAGAAACGACCCTTGCGTGATAATGTGGAGTATCGGTAACGAAATTCTCGACACCCACAAGAGCGAAAGAGGACTTGAGGTTGCACAGATGCTCTGCACGGCGGTAAGGAAATTTGATTACCTGGAAAACGTCGCCTGCACAATCGCTTCAAACTATATGAGGTGGGATAACGCCCAGAAGGTTGCGGATTATGTAAAGCTTGCAGGCTATAATTATGCAGAGGATTTGTACGACGAGCATCACGAAAAGTACCCCGACTGGTTCATATACGGAAGCGAAACCGCTTCTACCGTGCGTTCAAGAGGTATTTACCACCTTCCTGCCTACGCTTCAATCCTTACCCACGAGGATATGCAGTGCTCCGATATGGGCAACAGCGTTGTGGGCTGGGGAAAAAATCAGGAGAAGGCGCTGATTGATGACAGGGACAGGGAATACTGCGGCGGACAGTTCGTATGGACAGGATTCGACTATATCGGAGAACCCACGCCATACAGCACCAAAAACTCCTATTTCGGAATTGTTGATACAGCAGGCTTTCCCAAGGAAGCCTACTATCTGTACAAGGCGTTCTGGACAAAGCCGGAGGTTGAGCCTTTTGTGCATATTCTGCCCTGCTGGGATTTCAATATCGGCGAGGAAATAACGGTTTATACCTATTCCAATCTGAAAACCGTCGAGCTTATACTTAACGGTCGCTCTTTGGGTAAGCAGAGCGTGGATTTTGAGCACGGCGATAAGCTTCACTGCGAATGGACCTTCTCCTTCAAGCGGGGAACTGTAACTGCAAACGCTTATGACGATAAGGGAAGTATTGCTGCAACGGATACTATTTCCTCCTTCGGCGACCCTGTAAGCATTGACGCAATTCCCAGCAAATATATCCTGAACGCAGACGGCAGAGACCTTATCTTCTTTGAAATAACGGTTGTTGACAAAAACGGAATACCCGTTGCAAATGCCCGCAACAGAATAAATGTAACCGTTGAAGGACCTGCAAGACTTGTGGGACTTGACAACGGTGACAGCACCGACTTCGACAGCTACAAGGGCAGCAACAAGCGCCTTTTCAGCGGAAAGCTGCTTGCAATAGTACAGTCTACCTTTGAAAGCGGGGAAGTTACCGTTTCCTTCAGAAGCCAGGGCTTGTGGGGCAAGGTAGTTACCGTAAGCGCTCTGCCTGCCGAAAAGCCCGAGGGAGTTTCTGTTGTAAGCGAATATTATCCCTTTAAGGCGCAGGAGTATAAGCCCGAAGTACCGCTGAGAAAAATCGAACTGTACACTACCAAGAACCTGCTTGAACCCTCCTCTCCGACAGCGGGAATTACAGCAAAGCTGTACCCCGAAAACGCAGATTATAAGGATATTTCTTACAGGTGCATACTGATTTCCGGTGTGGAAGTAGGGCTTTCGGAGATAGAAAAGACGGGCTACGGTGCAAAGGTGACTGCAAAGGGAGACGGAAGCTATATTATCCGTGCTGTCTGCAATAATGGCGGAAAATATCCCCAGATAATCTCGGATATCCGCATGAGAAACGACGGCTTCGGAGATATGAATATCAACCCCTACGGCTTTATCTCGGCAAGCCTTTCGGACTGCGGCACAAAGCCTCTTAACATAATCGAGCGGGGCGCAGTAGGCGGAATCTCGGGAAGAACGGTTATCGGTTTCCAGCATGTAGATTTCGGAGTATTCGGCTCTGACAGGCTGATTTTAAATATCGGATACAGTGGCGGAAGCGAGCCTTTGGCTGTTGAGCTTTGGACGGGCGACCCGGATAACGGCGGACATTTTGTAACAACGCTGAATTTTGAAAACAACGGCGTATGGGACGGCTTTGCACCTCAGGAGTTTAAGCTGCCCGAGCGTTTGTCGGGAATTATCGGAATTGCCTTTGTTGTAAGTGCAGGCTGCATTTTCGGCGGCTTTGAGTTTGTAAAGCCCGTAAAGGCTTACGAACAGCTTACAGCTGCTTCCTATGACGAAATTTACGGCGACGAATATAAGGTTGAGGGCAGCGCAGTTGTGGGAATAGGCAATAATGTGCTTCTCAACTTCAACGATATGGACTTCGGCGAGGGAACGGAAAAGCTTACGATATGCGGCTCAACGCCTAATGACGTAAACGCTTTCCAGTTGCGTTACAGCGACGATAACGGCGTGCAGCAGACTCAGCTTATCAGTTTCAGCGGCGGCGAAGCCCACGTGCAGACTTTCTCTCTTGAAAAAATCAGCGGAAAGCGGAATATTTCTTTCGTATTCCTGCCGGGAAGCAGGTTTGATTTTAACTGGTTCAGGTTTGAAAAATAAATTCTATTGCAGGTGTTGACATTGGCAAAATTTTGTGCTACAATGTCAGCATATTAAAGGATTTGAGGTGGAAAGATGCGTAAGATTTCTTGCTGAATTGCATAACCGATATTTTTCAGCTGCACTCGTGTGTGGTTTTTCGGTTATGCGGCAGGAAATCTGACCGCTTTTTTCCGCTTATCTTTGTGCAGTAGCCTTTTTCTGCGCATAAGCGGCTGCGGGATTATTTCCTGCGGTCGTTTTTGTTATTGACGAAAGGAGTGCTGCTATATGGCAAATATCAATATTTTAAATCTTACCTTCGGTTACGAGGGCAGCTATGAAAATATTTTTGAAAATGTAAATCTTTGCATTGACGGGGGCTGGCGGCTTGGTCTTACGGGCAGGAACGGCAGGGGAAAGACAACTCTATTGCACTTGCTTTGTGGTGAGCTTGAATACAGCGGAACAATATCCTCGGAGCTTGACTTCGAGTATTTCCCCTATCACGTTTCTGATTATGACGCATTTACAGCCGACATTATCGGTGAAATTGCTCCTATGGCTAAAAATTGGCAGATAGTCAAGGAACTGTCAATGCTTGAGGTCAGAGAAGATGTGTTATGGCGGGCTTTTTCTACTCTTTCCTGCGGAGAGCAGACAAAGGTTCTGCTTGCGGCTATGTTTTTGCGGGAAAACAGCTTCCTGCTAATAGATGAGCCTACAAATCACCTTGACGCTTATGCGAGAGAAGTTCTTTGCCGCTATCTCAAAAGAAAATCGGGATTTATTCTCGTTTCCCACGACAGAGCCTTTCTTGACGGGTGCATTGACCATATTATCGCTATCAATAAGACAAATATCGAGGTTCAAAGCGGGAATTTTTCTTCATGGCAGGAGAACAAAGAGCGCCGTGACAGCTTTGAAGCCGCCGAGAATGTGAAACTGCAAAAAGAAATAAAACAGCTTACTTCCGCAGCAGAAAAGGCGGCAAGACATTCTGAAAAAATTGCTGCAACGAAGATAGGTTTTAACCCTGTAAAAACCGAAAAATCCCTCACCCGCAGGGATTCAGTCGCAAAGAAATCCCGAAAGCTTATAAACCGGGCAAAGGCTATGGAAGTCAGAATTGAGAGGGATATTTCGGAGAAATCCGCCTTGCTCCATAACGTTGAATTTACGGGAGCGCTTAAGCTTTCGCCACTTGAATACAGAAGCAGTAAGCTTGCAAGCTTTGTTTCAGTTTCCACAGACTACGGCGACGGGAATATTTTTGAAAATCTCAGCTTTGACATCTGCCGAGGGGACAGAATTGCTCTTTGCGGCGGTAACGGCTGCGGAAAATCAACGGTTATAAAGCTTCTTATGGGCGAAAATGTACCACACAGCGGCGAGATTTATGTTGGCGGCGGGCTTATAATTTCCTACGTTTCTCAGAGCGCAGAGGGACTTCGGGGGACTATTACGGAATTTGCCGAGGAAAAGGAAATTGACGAAAGCCTGTTCAGAGCGATACTCTGCAAGCTTGATTTCTCTCCCGAGCTTTTCTCACGGCCGATTGAAACATACAGTCAGGGACAGCGGAAAAAGGCGGCGCTTGCGGCGAGTCTTGCACAAAAGGCGCACCTTTACGTCTGGGACGAGCCGCTTAACTATATCGACGTTATTTCGAGAATACAGCTTGAGCGGCTGATTATCAAGGCTAAGCCTACCTTGCTTTTTGTGGAGCATGACAGGGCGTTCTGTGGGAATACGGCAACAAAGGAAATAGTAATAGCGTAAACGAAATGCCGCCTTTCGGGGCGGCTTTTGCATATTGTATAATGAAAACCCGACTTTCGCACTCCGCAAAAGCCGGGTTTTCTATTAATGTACTTTACGCCTTTTTCTTAACCGCTTCAACAATCTTCTGGAATTCCAACGCCTTGTCAAGGCTGCCCTCAACCTTAAGCTTTCCTGTTGTGAATGCGAAAACTGCGTTGAGAGAACCATCGGCAAGCTTTAAAAAGTCCTCAGCAGTAACAATGAACTTGCAGTCCCTGTCGTAGTATTCGTAGGGCTCAACGTAAAGCTTTCTGTCAAGCAGTTCGATATAGAAAGCGCCTTCGCCTTCTCCGACAATGTCGATTTCAACGGCAAGATGCCCGTCGATATCGCTTACGTCGCTTTGCATGATAATTTCCTTTGATTTCGCAAAAATTTCCTCGTAGGTCATATTTGTTCACCTTTCTTTATTTGTCCGACTGTAAGTCGACAAATTATATTTTACACTATTTCGGTGAATTTTGCAATACCTTACGGGAAATTTTGCAAAAAATCAGATAATTTCGCCCTTTTCAGCCTGATTTCTTCTTATTTTCTTGGAGGTAGTCTTGTCAAATTCATTCTTTCTCAGGCGCACTCTGCGTATTGTTTTTGCTGAAGGGAGGGTTTCATTGATATTTTTGATAAGCTCGTTAAGCGAAGCTGCGATTTCTTCTTCTGCTGCATTTGCAAAAATATCGTAATTCGGGAAAATCTCGGCTGTAATTACGCCTTCCTCAGCGTATACAAGCACTTCCTTAACCTTATCAACCATAGCAAACTTGTTTTCAAGCTCCTCAGGAGAAACATTCTCGCCGTTGCTTAAGATAATAAGGTTTTTCTTTCTGCCTGTGATAAAAATACGGTTTTTTTCGTCAACATATCCAAGGTCGCCTGTACGAAGCCAGCCGTCTGGTGTAAGCGCCTCTGCGGTTGCTGCCTCGTCCTTGTAGTAGCCCTGCATAACAGAAGGGCTCTTTACCGTAATTTCGCCGTCGACAATTTTAACCTCACAGCCGTTTACGATTGTGCCCACAGCCTCGCTGAATTCATCTTCAAGAGTTGCAGTTGAAATTCTCGGCGAACATTCCGTCATTCCATAGCCCTGGGCAATCGGAATACCGAGAGAGTTATAGCCCTTTATAAGCTCGGGGCTTAAGTATGCGCCGCCGCTGTAAATGCCTTTTAATCTTCCTCCGAAAACTGACTGTGCAATTGCTGCTGCGGGGATTTCCTTCTTTGCGCTTGCAGCCGCCATAATCTGCTTATAAATCGTTTCAGCAATCATAGGAACAAGCAGAATTAGTGTGGGGCGGAAAAGCTTGAGGTTCTGGGCAATTCTGAGCATTGAGTCGTTCACGCAGACGGTTGTGCCGTATCTCATGGAAAGGAGAATGTCGCAGGTAAAGCAGTAAACGTGATGAACGGGAAGAACGGTAAGCAGAACGTCCTCGGGACAGCTTTCGTTATCCTGACACATAGCGTTGTCGATAAGGTTGCCGTGGGAAAGCATAACGCCCTTAGCCTTGCCTGTTGTTCCCGAGGTATAGACGATTGAAGCAAGGTCGTCTGGCTGGGGATTGCCGCTGTTATCGGGCTCAAATGAGCTTAATATTTCGGGAAGGGTTGTATCAGCACCGTCGGCAATCTGGAGAGAAACGAATTTCTTTATATTGGGGCAGTTAGCTCGTATTGCCCCAATCATAGGCGTGTAACGTGAGTCGTAGAAGAAAATTTCGGAGTCCGACCTTACCAGCAGCTCGCATATATCGGGGCAGGGAAGCTGTGCGTCAAGGGGTACGATAATACTGCCGCCGATAACCGTACCGAAATAACATTCGAGATATGCGGAGCTTGTTGGACCTATAACTGCGGCATGAAGCTTTTCGCCCTTGGAGAAATCCTTGATGAAGCCGTTTACACGCTTAGCGTTTTCATAGAATTTTTCAAAGGAAAGCTCTGCAAGCTCTTTCCCGTCTTTTTCGCAGATAAATGTCTTTGAGCCGTATTCGGCAGCAGACTGCTTTACAAGGTCGGCAAGTGTTTTTACGTTTTCTTTATTCATTCGTCAGTTCCTTTCCAAATCAGCCCTTAAGTGATTCAAGGTAGCTTATTGCCTCGTCAACGGTGTGGATTTTAAGAACCTCCTGCTCGTCAACCGTAACGCCAAGAGCCTCTTCAAGCTCTCCCAACAGACTCATAAAATCGTAGGAATTAAAGCCTAAATCCTCGATAAATCTTGACTCTCCCTTAATACTTTCGGGGTCGACGTCAACATAGTTCAGAATAATTTCCTTTAACTGTTCAAACATTTCCTTTTCCTCCTTAAATCATTTCCAGTATTTCGCCGACTGTTCTGTTCTTGTCCTCAATTCCTCTGAAAAGCACACGGCAAAGGTAGTAGTAAAGGTACTCCATTTCCTCCTCTGTTACAACGTCCTGCTTATATTCAAAATTGAAGTCAAGTCCGTTATCCTCAACACGGTGCATAACCGTAAGGTAGAGGGGCTGTGCCGCTACGCCGTTTGAGTACCAGTAGCTCTTGTAGTCGATGTCGGGAATTTCGGCTTCCTTCTGCCTCAGAGTAAGAGGCTGATATGTAAGGCTTATGCTTTCGTAGCTTGCGCCGGGAGAAAGCTTCCAGTGCTTTGAACGCTCCATTGTATGAGCAATCGGGTCACGGTTAGCGTGGCGGAAAAGCTTGTTCTGCTCGGACTGGATTACTCTTATAGCGTCTAAGAACGTGGTTTCCGGCTCGATGATTGTACGAAGAGGGAAGAAGTGGATTCTTGTTCCGCCGGAGCGCTTTTCAAGGAGAGTTCCACGCCTTGCAATACAGCTCTTTACCGAAACGTCCTTTTCGTCGTTGTTGAACTTTGAAAGAACGGTACGAAGTCCCATTAAAAGCAGGCTTGCCATAGGAACATTGTTGTCTGCGCAGAACTGCATAAGTCTGTCCGAGGGGTCGGCTTCCAGGTGGTAAACGGAAATTGCGGCGTCAAGGCTGTTGGAGGTAATTACTGCGCTGCGAAGGTCGGGATTTCCGCTTTCTCTGCGCTGGGTTATAAGCCTGCCCATACCGGTAAAGTCGGTGTACATAGGCTCGCTTTTAGCAATTTCTGCTGCAAAGAACTCCTCGTCCCTTTTCTTTGACTCTGAATTGTTTTCGTATTCAAGGTCCTTTTCAATCGCCTTTATGTAGGACTGCATAGGCTTAGGATAGGGCAGATCGTATTTCTCGGAGCAGTACAGCTCAAGCACATCCTTGTCAAAGGCGATAATTGCGCTTGAATCCATAGTCATGTGGTCTACCTTCATATAAATTCCGTTGTAGCCGCCGGGGAGCTTTATCATAACGATTTTGTTCATTGGAGAATTGTATCTCTCGAAAGGTTCCTCGGTCCATTTGCGCATCTCGTTGTGAGCGTCCTCTTCACGCCATTTTGAAAAATCGCAGAAATGGATTTCTCTTTCCTCAAAAGGCACAACGTACTGATAAACCGTTCCGTCCTCGTCCTGCAAAAAACGAAGACGCATAGACTCAAAGCGCTCGTAGGCTTTATAAATCGCCTTTTTGAGCAGGCGGAAATCCACGTCCTCCTTGACATAAAGCCCGGTTCCTATGTTGAGAACCTGCTGGCGGGGGCAGTATTTTACTGTGTAGTAGTGAAGCCGCTGTGCTGCCGTTAGCGGATAGCACTTCATAACCGAACCGTTTACACTAAATTCTTTCATCTTGATTTCTCCTTTGTTTTCAGGGATTTATAGGTGAATATTTGTTAACGAATTCTTCTACCTTTTCTTCATATAAAGGCGGGTTTTCATAAAGGCTTGCCGCATGTCCTGCGTTATCAACCATATACAAATCCTTTGGCGAGCGGCATGCCACATAGTTCTTTTCGCTCATCCATGTTGGTACAAAGTTGTCATCCTTACCGTGAATAAAAAGAATCGGAACCTTTGTCTGAGATACGGCGGTAAGGGTTGAATAATCCTGAAAGCCGTAGCCTGCCTTCTGTCTGCATAAAGCGTCGTTTATATTCATTACAGGGAAGGGCGGCAGGTGGTAATCTCGTTTAAGTATATGTGAAAAAACGTCGTATGGAGAGGTGAATGCACAGTCGGAAATTACAAGCTTTACGTTTTCGGGCAGTTCGGGAAAGCCTGCGGTCATAACTACTGTTGTAGCGCCCATTGAAACGCCGTAGAGTATTATTTTCTTATCCGGACCGAAGCGGTCAACCGCATACTTTATCCATTCAAGGCAGTCATATCTGTCAAGAATACCAAAGCCTATGTACTTACCCTCGCTCTTACCGTGTCCTCTGTTGTCAACTATAAGGCAGTCAGCACCCTTTTTGAGGAAAAACGAGCAGATAGAGGGGCAGTCGTTCATGCCCATGCTTGTGTAGCCGTGGTGAGCTATTACTATTGTGTCCGAGGGGTTGTCTGCGGGGAAATAATCGCCGTGCAAGGTAAGATTATCCCTTGATTTTATAGTGATATGCTCTGAGGTGCGCTGTAAAATCCATTCCTTTCGGGGGTGAATTACCTTTTTGTATTCCTCCCATTTCGCCATATCCGCCATCTCGTCAAGGTTGACTCTCAGCTGGTCCTGTCTTGGTATAACCCGATTAAAAAGGGTAAGGGCTCCGATTGTTGAGCCTGCCGCACCAAGTGCTAATGCTCCGCCTGCAACGGCAAATGCGATTGCTGCTCCATTCATAAAAATCTCTCCTTCCTTTTTTCGACCGTCAGTCGAATTTACTGTTATAATATTAACATATTTTCGACCGTCGGTCAAGTCTGTTGAAAAAAATAAATTGCCAAAATCGAAACTTTGTGTTATAATACATATCAATAACGATATTACTCCCTTATTACCGTTTAAATTTACTAAATGAGGAACTGTAATTTTATGAAAACCGACAAAAAAGAACTTATTTTCAAGGCTATGGAAGAGCTTATGTCAGAAATTCCCTATAAGGATATATCAGTTGACAGTATCGCTAAAAAGGCAGGTATCGGAAAGGGAAGCATATACTATTATTTTAAGAGCAAGGACGAAATACTCTATGCTGTTATTGAGCGCAGCTACCGCAGAGCAGTTCACGATTTCTTTGAGAATATCCGAAGCCGCCCCGAAACTACGGTTATGGAAAAGATAAAAATGCTGTTTTTAAGCGCTATCAAGAGGGATTTCAGCGGTAATGAAAAGAATATGCTTATAACAATGCATCTGCACGATGATACCACGCTGCACCAGAAAATGAAGTATGCGGCTGTTCAGGAAATTGCCCCCGTACTTACACAGCTGCTTATTGAGGGCGTTTCCGAGGGAGTTATCAGCACCGATACCCCCAAGGAAAGCGCTGAAATTATTGTTGCCGTGCTGACCTTTTTCCTTGATGAATCGGTTTTTTCCGAGGATTTGAAAAGTATGCACAACAAGCTTAAAATACTGTCTGAGGTATTTGAGACCTGCCTTAAAACAGAAAAGGGAAGCTTCGATTTCCTGTATAACGGGGAGATATACAGAGGTAACGGAAAATAGAAGAAAGCCGCATAATGGAGAAATGCTCACCATTATGCGGCTTTTTATATATGACAGTCCGGACAAAGCAGGCTATGCCTTTACAAAAACCGTTGTTATACTAATAATATCGCCGCTGATTTCAGCAAAAACCTCTCCGCCCATTTTGTGCATAAGCTGTCGGCAGATATAAAGCCCGAGACCTGCACCCTCCTTGTTTTTTGCATTTGCTCCCCGCCAGAAGCTATCAAAAATATGGGGAAGCTCTGTATTTGAAAGGGCGCAGCCGCCGTTACTTACGGTTATAAGAATACAGCCTTCCTCCTCGGAAAAATCAATTGAAATATTTCTTCCGTCGCCGTACTTTACGGCGTTTTCAATTATATTCTGAAAAACCTCGCAGCTTCGGTCAATATCTCCCTTTATAAGGCAGTTTCCGAACTTTTCAATACACAATTTCGTTCCCACAAGCGCCAGCTTTTCATTATAGTATTTCTCAATTGCTTCAATCAGCTCCGTAAGGTAAAATTCGCTCATATTTACTTCAAGGCTCAGAAAATCCTCTCTTGAAGCGCTTATTATGCGGGAAACGTAGTCCTCAATTTCATCTGCCTTGCTGTTAATGCTTTCGGCTGTTTCACGCTGCTTTTCGCTGTCGGGGTACAGTCCTGTTGAAAGCGCCTTTGAGTACAGCTTTATAGCCGAAAGCGGAGTTTTGATGTCGTGGGAGAGGGAAAGAAGAAGGGTTTTCTTTTCTTTTTGCAGCTGCAGCTCCCTACGCTTTTGCTGCTCAAGGGTTTCTCTCAGCATATCAAGTCCCCAGACGAATTTTCCGAAAAAACGGCTTCTGCTTTCCTTAAGGGGAGTATTCAGATTTCCTTTTGACAGCTGATAAGGCACATCGCTCATTTTTTCAAAGGGTAGAAGAATTTTCTGCCGGATAAAAAGAAGAACCGCAATAACAGCAAGCAGCATAATGCCCATAAACATATTAACAATAAGCAAATCCCTGCTCTTGTCCTGCTTTTCCTCTGCCGAATAATCGAATCGGTACAGCTCACCGCCGATTTCACAGATAACATAATCGCTTTCTGCGTTATAGAAATTATCTCCGTACTTTTCGATATTCGTCACATATTCGCACCCGGATAAATCGGCGCTCTCAAAGCCATTTTCCCGTATTTCGGCTTCAAGCCTGCTTATCTCAACACGATATTCCCGCCCGTTATCGCCGCTGCCGTTAAGCAGGATAATATTTGCGGCAATCAGCATAAGTACCGAAAGCGCAATTACTGCCCAAAAAATTTTATTAAACGCCTTCATATTTATACCCCACGCCCCAGACGGTTACTATCCTTTTCGGATTTTTAGGGTCTTCCTCAAGCTTCTGCCGCAGCCTGTTTATGTGGACGGTAAGGGTCTGCGGCTCGGAGAAGCTGTCGCCGCCCCAGACTTGGGAAAAAATCTGCTCCTTGCTTAAGGTTCTGCCCTTGTTTTCAACAAGCAGGGTAAGCAGCTCAAATTCCTTTCCCGTCATTTCAAGTAGAACTCCGTTTTTGTATGCAGTCCTGCTTTGCCTGCTTATGAGAATATCTCCGTCGATTATGTCGTCTTTTGCATATCTGCGCTTGAAAATCCCGTTTATCTTTGCAAGCATTATGTCTATATCGTAGGGCTTTTCTATGTAGTCGTCGGCGCCCAGGATAAGCCCGTTAAGCTTATCCTCCTTTTCGGTTTTTGCGCTTACAATCATAATCGGAGTGTTGCCCATTTTCCGTATTTTCGCGCATACCGCAAAGCCGTCCATTCCGGGAAGCATTATATCAAGCACAATAAGCCCTGCGCCGTATTTTTCATACAGCGACAAGGCTTTTTCACCCGTTTCGGCAACGGAAACCGTGTAGTTTTCCTTTCGGAGAAAGTCACAGAGCAGCTTTCCAAGCTCCTTGTTGTCTTCAACAATCAGTATATCGGTCATATTATTTCCTTTCAAAAACCACTTACCAGCCCATATCCATAAGCCAGTTATTAAGCGCCATTTCCCGTTCTCTCAGCTGTGCGGGAGAAGCGTATCTACCTGAATTATACTCTCCTTTTATGTTCCCGTCAACTATGTAAAGCACTCTTGTGCATTTCGCCGCAACCTTTACGTCGTGGGTTACGAGCATAATTGTTGTTCCTTCACGGTTCAGCTTTGCAAGTTCCTCCATAACCTCGTCCGATGATGTGCGGTTAAGAGCGCCGGTAGGCTCGTCGGCGAAAATCATTTTCGGGTTGTTAATCATACTGCGGCAGATACAAGCCCGCTGTAATTGTCCGCCGGAAACCTCGTTAATGTCGTTGTTTGCAGTTTCTATAATCCCCAGCTTTCGCATTAAGTCCTGCCCACGGCTCAGAGTTTCCTTCCTGCTTTCCTTGTTTTTCGTGGACTGTACCGCAGGGAGAATAATGTTGTCAAGAACTGTAAGGTTTTTCAGCATATACATCTGCTGGAAAATAAATCCCATCTCCTCGAGCCGCAGGTCTGCAAGCTGATTTTCCTTTAATGCAGCAATATTTTTGCCGCAGAAAAGAACCTCTCCCGAGGTTGCGGCGTCCATTCCGGAAACGGAGTAGAGCAGGGTAGACTTACCCGAGCCCGAGGGACCCATTACTGCCACCATTTCTCCTTCGGAAACGGTAAAATTTACGTTTTTAAGCACGTTGTTCTGGCGCTTGTTTACAATATAGGTTTTGCAGAGGTCTTTTACTTCTAAAATATTCATAATAGTATCCTTTCTTATTCAATATTGGCTGTGTCGGAGGATTTGATTTTTCTTGTGTACAGCGAGGTTAAAAATGCGCTTATGATTGTTGTGGCAAGAACGATAACGGGGAAGATAATATACATTTCAACAGGGTTTATAACATAATCAACCGCAAGCTCCATACCCATCATCCTGAAAATAGGGTCAATACAAAGGTGAGTTAAGGGCATAGCAAGAATTTCACCGATTATTACTGCAATAATTCCAACGATAGCAAATCGCGTTGCGTGATAGGCATAGATTTTGCTGTTTTTTGTACCGATTGCTTTCATAAGGGCGATTTCGCCCTGCTCCTTTGCAATAAAGGAGCGTTCCATAAGTACGGTAATAAGGGCTGTTAGGACAACGGTAAGTATTGCTACAAGCTGTTTTACGCTGTCAAGGGTATCTGCTACGCCTACGTTTTTCTGTACCCATTCCGAGCAGGTAAGTACCTCGGTAAATTCGGGGTAAAGCTCCTTTATTTTTTCTATTCTTAGGGCAGTTTCTTCTTCGTCCGGGCTGTCGGTGAAAATAATCTGAGTTCCTATTCCTCCTGCCGACTGAGCGTAGTTGATATATTCGTCAGTGTAAAGCCGTATTGTTGAGCCTTGCGTATTCATTGACTGGAAAAATGCGGTAATTATATAATTCTTTTCTCCGTCGATTGTCTTTATCGTTACGGTATCGCCGATATTCGCATTAAGGCTTTCTGCCGCAATTCTTGTTATTGCAATTTCATTGGAATTTCGGGGCGCCGTTCCTGCGGTATATTCGTACATATCCATAGTAGTTCCGGTACCTTGATATGTGTTTATTTTGCAGCTGTTCTCTCCGTGGGTTACTGTTAAGTAGAACCATAGCTCCTGTATGCACTTGGCGGGTATTCCGTTTTCTGCAAGCTTTTGCTCCATATCGTCAAGATACTCTGTCATTTTTTCTCGTCCGCCGTCAACCATAAATTCCATTATTGCTTCTCCGCCGTTTATAGCAACGTCGCAATGTGCAAGACCAAAGGTACCGATAAGGCTGTCGCTTTTCAGGGTTGAGACCGTGGCGGAGAGCATAAGCAGAAGGGATAAGCAGAGGAAGAACGTAAGGGTAATAATTGTAAAGCGCTTCGGGCTGCTTACAATATCGTTTGCTGCAAGAAAAGCGGTAGTGCCCAGCTTTGATTTGCCAAGGCTCATAATGCTCTTTTTGCGGAAGCGCTCTCCTGTCTGACCGTTTCGGATAGCGTCGATAGGAGTCATTTTCTTAACCTTACCCGTACAGCCAAAGCAGAAAAGAAGAATTACTGTAACAACTAAAAGGGAACAAATAATATTTACAAAAAAGGCGTTTTCATTTCCGATAATAACCGACTTTGAGGAAACGCTCATAAGCAGCTCACCAAAGGGGAAACTCAGTGCAAGACCTATTACAGAGCCGATTACGGACAGAGCCGCGTATTTTACAAGATACAGCCCGCGTATTTTCATATTTCCGATACCGATAGCTTTCATAACGCCGATTTCACGGAATTCCTCCGAAAGGGTAAAGCTTATTGTAAAGCGTAGTACAACAAAGGCGATTGCAATAAGAATAAGGCTTACCACAAGGAGAATACCTGTTACAATCATATCAAAAATGTAGGTGAACTTTATCATAGCTTTATCCATTACGAAAACAAAGCTTTCTGCGGCGTCGGCAATCTCGGCAAGCAGTTTATCAATGTCCGAGGTTTTAATGTATATCAGCTCTCCGCCGTAGTATTTATCAAGCTTTTCAACCGATATGTATTCCTCAAAATCTTCCTCGTTTATAATGTATCTTGTCATGGATAATTGCCCCGAACCTAAAACGGCGTCCTTGATACCTCCTGCAACTGTAAAATCTTTGCTTATTCCTTCAATTTCGATTGTGATTATGTCGCCTTTTTTAAGTCCTGCTTTTTCCATAGAGCTTTCAATTATGTAAACAAAGCCTTTTTCTACTCCATGAAGAATAGCGTTATCATCGAGAAAGTAGTTTATGGACATATCGCTGTCGCTCTGGAGAATATGAGTGCCGACCGGCATTGTGATATTATCGCCATTTATATTGGACTGGGACATATATATTATCTTTTCCTTGCTAAGGCTGTCTACGGCTTCAGCCGTTGACAGCACTTTTTCGATATTTTCCGACAAAGCTTTGTTCATAGTAGCAGCAAAATAATCGGGTGCGTCCGCTATTTCCAGATAATTGTCAAGAGCGGAGGTAACGCTTACGATATTGTTTACGCTCGAGGACACGAACATAGTCGCAAGTATAATGAATGCCAACAGAATTACGTTCATCGCCTTTTTTCGTTTAAGGTCATTTTTCAGAATGTTAAGATACATTTTATGCTCCTTTCATCGTTCTGACCTCATTATAGCAGACAAATTATTAAATAATCCTTAACTTTTTTCATAATTATACTATAATTATTGCAGTAAGACAAGACCTGCAATTTTTGCAAAAAAATATCACAAGGCTATTGACAAAATAAAGTAACGGTGGTATAATACAATCAAACAATTGAACAGTTGTTCAACTGTAATTCAAAACACAAGGAGGCACAGCATGGCAGAGCTGCTAAATAATAAAGAACTCGTTCCCGAGTGTGAGTTTCAGCATGCTCACAAGGAGCTGGTTGAAAAAATATCAGATATAATGCCCGGCGAGGAGGAGCTTTTTAACCTTGCGGAGCTTTATAAGATATTCGGCGACAGCACAAGGATAAAAATACTTTATGCGCTATTTGAAGCGGAGCTTTGCGTCTGCGATATAGCAATGCTTATAGGAATGAGCGTTTCTGCGGTTTCCCACCAGCTGAGAATTTTAAAGCAGGCAAGGCTTGTGCAGTACCGCAGAGAGGGGAAAACCCTTTTCTATTCCCTTTCCGACGACCATGTACGTTCTATAATCGAACAGGGAATGGAGCATATCGAAGAATAGGAGAGAATTATATGAGGAAAATATACGAGCTTGAGGAACTGGACTGCGCCGCTTGCGGAGCTAAAATGGAAGCGGCTATTGCAAAAATAGAGGGCGTTGAAGCGGTGTCGATAAGCTTTATTACCCAGAAGCTGACAATTGAAACCGACGATTTGCGCCACGATAAGATAATGAAAGAGGCGGCTAAAATCTGCCGCAGAATTGAACCCGACTGCAAAATAATACTTAAATAGGGAGAGAGCTATGAAACCGAGACAGAAACGAATGCTTGCCCGCATAATTGCTGCGACGGTTATTTTTGTGGCAGGCTATTTCCTGCCACTTGAGGACGTCTGGCGGCTTTGCTACTACGCCGTCCTTTATCTGCTTATTGGTTGGGACATTGTTTTCAAGGCTTTCCGCGGGCTTTTTACCGGAAGCTTTCTTGATGAGAATTTTCTGATGACGATAGCTTCTGCAGGAGCATTTTTTGTAGGAGATTATCCCGAAAGTGCGGCAGTAATGTTGTTTTACCAGGTAGGCGAGTTTTTTCAGAAAATGGCGGTTGCAAAAAGCCGCAGAAGTATTTCCGATCTTATGGATATCCGCCCCGATTACGCAAATGTACTTCGTGACGGCGAGTTCGTAACAGTAAGCCCCGAGGAAGCGGCTATCGGAGATATTATACTTATCAAGCCGGGAGAAAAAATACCGCTGGACTGCGTTATAACCGAGGGAGCAACCTCGGTTGATACCGCTTCGGTAACAGGGGAGTCCGTACCTCGTGACGCAGGGGAGGGAGACCCGCTTATAAGCGGCTGTGTTAATATCAGCGGTGCGGTAAAGTGCAGAGTCACCGCTTCTTTCAAGGACTCTACCGCCTCAAAAATCCTTGCTCTTATTGAAAGCGCCTCCGCAAACAAGGCAAGAAGCGAGGCTTTTATAACCCGCTTTTCAAGAATATATACTCCCGCAGTGGTGGGTGCGGCGGTACTTCTTGCGGTTATTCCCTCGCTGATTACCGGACAATGGAGCGAGTGGATTTACCGTGCCCTTACATTCCTTGTAATTTCCTGCCCATGCGCCCTTGTAATTTCAGTTCCGCTGTCATTTTTCGGCGGAATAGGCGGAGCTTCCCGCTGCGGTGTTCTTGTTAAAGGAGCGAATTACCTTGAAATTCTCTCAAAGGTAAAAACCGTTATTTTCGATAAGACAGGCACTCTTACAAAGGGCAGCTTCTCCGTTTCCAAGGTAATCCCGAGCGGCGTTGAGGCGGAGGAGCTTTTACAGATTACTGCGGCAGTTGAAGCTATGTCAAATCACCCGATAGCAAGGTCGCTGCGTGAAGCCTGCGGCGAAAATAATCTTACAGCCGAAAACATAACCGAGCTTTCGGGCAGGGGAATTTCCGCAGATGTAAACGGCAGAAGAATACTTGCAGGAAACGGCTTGCTTATGCAGGAAAACGGCATTGAATATACCCCATGCGGCGAAATCGGAACAATCGTCTATACTGCCGCTGACGGAAAATATATCGGATGTATTGTTATTTCCGACGAGGTAAAGAGCGACAGTAAGGCGGCAATTTCCGAGCTTAAGCGCTGCGGAGTACAGCAGACCATTATGCTTACAGGAGATACCGAGGCGGCAGGACAAAAGGCGGCGGCTGAAATCGGGATCGACAAGGCTTACTGCGGACTTCTGCCGGCAGACAAGGTATCAATTACCGAGAAAATTATGTCCCAATCCGGCGGTGTAACAGTTTTCGTAGGCGATGGCGTAAACGACGCTCCGGTGCTCAGCCGTGCTGACGTTGGAATTGCTATGGGCGGCGTTGGCTCTGACGCAGCAATTGAAGCAGCGGATATTGTGATAATGGACGACAAGCCCTCGAAAATTGCCCTCGCGGTTAAATGTGCAAGAAAAACTCTGAGTATAGTAAAGCAGAATATTGTATTTTCTCTTGCTGTAAAGGCGGTAATTCTTATTCTTGGCGCAGTAGGTCTTGCGGGAATGTGGGCGGCTGTTTTTGCAGACGTAGGAGTTTCAATTATCGCAATTCTTAATGCAGTAAGAGCGCTTAAAGTAAAAGCCTGACTTATATCAGCTTCCCCAACTCGCTGTCAAAATCGTCAAGCAGAAGTCTTAATGCAATGAAACTCATTAAAGTATAGCTGTCAAAGCCGGATTTTTTTATCGGTATTTCAAGGGGCTAGAT
>JBJERM010000086.1:0-6562 GCA_051882315.1 Ruminiclostridium sp. | reverse complement strand
TTTCAGCCCTTTTGTAAGAAGGGACCGCAGCAAGCTGCGCGGAAAACTTTCAGACGCTTCGCGGCTAAGGGGCAGGTGCTGCGAACAATGGGTAAAAACAGATATAATCAAAACTCAATCCACAAATCAGGCTGTTCAAAGCGAGAATTTTCAAAAGAACAATCTGCACAACAACTGCGAATGTGCCTCTATTCTAACCCCACAAATCCAATGCAGTAATCAAGCTTCAAAGGGGATGGAGCGCCCCCGCGCTCCCGAGGGGTTCAAGGGGGCGAGCAGCCCCCTTGCTCAAAAGCTCTCAAAGTCTCTCAAAACCTCTCCTCTCTCTTGTAATTGCCAACAAAACCGCCTGCATATTTTTGTACAAAATCAAAGAAAATTTGCTGTTTTTGCAAAAAGCCGTGAAATTTATGTCACTTTTTATCCCTTTAGACTGTTATTAATAATAGAGGTTGCTATGCCGTTTATGCGAAAAATCTGTCTTTTTTGCAAAACGGTTGATTTTGCGCGCTGAAAATGGTATAATAAAATATCATAATATAAATGCTTGGAGATTGAAAATGCTTCAGAATAAAAAAATTCAGCAGATTGCAGACGAGGTTGAAAAGGTTATAGTCGGAAAGCGTGACGTTGTTACAATGCTGCTTATCGCTTTGCTTTCGGGCGGACATGTTCTTGTGGAGGACGTACCGGGAGTAGGAAAAACCACGCTTGCTACTGCAATAGGCAAGGCGGCGGGTCTTTTAAGCCGCAGGGCCCAGTTCACCCCGGACGTTATGGCTTCGGATATAACAGGCTTTACAATGTTCAATAAGGAAAGCAACCGCTTCGAGTACAGAGCGGGGCTTGTTATGACAAATATACTGCTTGCAGACGAGATAAACAGAGCCACGCCGAAAACCCAGTCGGCGCTTTTAGAGGCTATGGAGGAGCAGAGAGTTACCGTTGACGGTGTTACCCACGACCTTCCTCAGCCCTTTATGGTAATCGCCACACAGAACGAGCTTGGCTACATAGGCACATTTCCGCTGCCTGAGGCTCAGCTTGACCGCTTTATGATGAAGATTTCCGTGGGCTATCCTACTATTGAGCAGGAAATCGGGATTATTGCAAACAGGCGCTGCTCCGACCCGCTGGATATGGTTATACCTATCTGCACAAAGGAGGAAATCGAGGCGGCAATCGAGGACGCCCGCAGTATCAACATAGAGCCTTCGGTTTACCGCTATATCGTTGAAATCGTTGCGGCAACAAGAACCCATCCCGCAGTACAGCTTGGCGCAAGCCCCCGAGCTTCTCTTGCTCTTATGAGGGCGGCGCAAAGCTACGCTTTCCTTAATAACCGACCCTATGTTGTCCCCGAGGACGTGCTTCGTATGACGCCCTACGTCCTGCCCCACAGAATAAGGCTTTCACAGGAGGCAAAGATTAAGCGGGCGGATATTATGGACGTTTTAAAGGATATTATAAAATCCATAAAGCCACCCTTTACAAGAAACTGATTGGTGCGTAAAATGGCGAAATACAGGTTACTTTATATACTTTTTCTTCTGGCAGCCCTTGCCCTCGCCCTGGGCTATGAGAGCCGCCTTACCTTTGTGCTGCTTATAGCGGCAGCAGCCCTTCCCCTTGTTTCTTTTCTGCTGTTCGTCTGCACAAGGCTTCTGATTAAGGTGGAAACTGCTCCTAAAAGTATGTTTGTCCATAAGCTTCAGGAGTTCAGCGTATGCGTAAAAGTTAAAAACAGGTTTATTCTCCCTGTTTCTCCCTTGCGGTTGACAGGGAATTTTCATGACTCGGACGGGCGAGTTACGGGGGAGCGGCAGCTTATTGTAAGCGTTATGCCCTTCAGCACCGCCGAGTTTTTATTTACGGGCAATATCCTTTACCGCGGGGAATACAGCTTAGGACTTGAAGCGGTTGATATATACGATTTGCTTCGGCTTTTCCGTTTCAGGATAAGGCTTACCCCGGATTGTACAGCCGTTGTTGCGCCGAGGCAGTTCTCTATCGAGGACGACAATGTTCTAAGCGGCGACGATTTCGACAGCAACCGCACAACACCCAGCTTTATTGAAAATACCGCCTTTGCGGCAGTAAGAAAATATACCGAGGGGGACTCCCTGCGGCACGTTCACTGGAAGCTTTCTGCAAAGCAGGACGAGCTTGTTGTAAAGCAGATGGAGCAGAACCTCGGCAGCAACACCATTATTATTGCCGACACAACAGGGATATTTGCACAGGACGAGGACAATATGCGTACCGTTGACGCAGTTATAGAGTCCGCTCTTGCATTTACACGAAAAATTATAGCCGACGGAAGATGCGCTGTTAATCTGTATCGGGACGCTTCGGGAGAAGCGGAGGTAATTGCCGCAGAAACAAGAAGCGATTACGAGCGGCTGTTTCTCGCTTTTTCGACCCTGCCGATTTCGGCTGAGGGAACGGGGGCGGCTGTGCTTGCGGCGGAGCAGAAGAAGGTTTTCGACAATGCGGAAACCCTGTTTATAATAGCGCCCGCCCTTACCGCCGATGAACTGCACAGCATAATGAGCTGCGGCGGGGAAGCTATGAAAAGCATAAGGATATATCTTACGGGGGAAAAGGCTGATGATGAGCTTATGGCGGCTGCGGCGGCAAGAAGCAATATCACGGTTTTCGGAATAGACCCCGACGACATAGGGCTTTCCCTGAGAAATTCGATGAAATAAGGAAGATTTATGGCTAATACCGATGGGCAGAGAATAATGCACGACGCATATTTTACAAAAAAGCCCGCCGTCTTCGGTCTGATGACGGTGAGGCTTGCTTTGCTGTGCACTCTCTGCGTTTCGGCGGTTCTTTTCTTTGCCGACCTGTACTATTTTACGGTTGACAGGTTTCTGATTGCAGGCGCTGCTGCGGCGATGACGGCGGTTGTTTTTGTACTTGCTTCCGTTCTGCCCTCCTCCGCCGTTTATCTTGGCATTACTGCTCTTGCGGCGGCAGCGGGCTTTTTCTTCCGCAAGCCCCTGATTAAGTACGCAGGCTATTTCTGGGATTATATGATGCTTCGGCTGGACAGCAGACTGCTCAAAACAAAGGATTTAGTTATAAACGACGCCTTTCGCCTTAATCACGGCTATCTTGATGATGAAATGATGGCGGGCTGTCTGCTTGCGGCTCTGGTGTTTGCTTTTCTTTGTGCAGTAGTTTTTACCGCCGCTTTTCGTACAAGAATAAAGCCCTTTTACCCTGTGCTTCTTATAGGAATTGTTTGCGTTCCTGCCTTCGGGGCGGAAATTGCGGGCTTTCATAATTCGGTTGTGCCTCTTGCGGCCTCCTTTGGGGCGCTTCTTGCAATAGGCTCAAGCTACCGCCTTGACAGCGATATGGTTTTCGGAAATCCTTTGGCTGCACGGGTTGCGGTGCATCGGGGCGAATCCCAGTACCGCAAGCGCACACGGTTTTACATTTTCGGCAGGAAGCTTAAAGAGGACGCTTCAAGGTATATGAAATACACCGCAAACGGTTTTGCGGCGTTTCTCCTCTGCGCTGCGGTCTTTGCCTGTGCAGCAGCCGCCGTTCCCGAGGGACAGGGGCTTAACGCACAAATGCTCATAGAAAAGGTTACGGATATGAGTATCGAGGTTGCGGACAGGATAGGAAACATTATCGGGAAAAGCTTCGGAAATGCAGACGAAAAGGACTATTTCAGCAATAACAGCGCAATCGGAAATAACGATGAAATAGGGCTTTCCGCTCCCTCTGACAGCAATATGCCCGTGCTTGACGTTGTGCTTGAAAGAAACGATGTGCCTGTGTATCTCAGAGGGGATATAGGCGTTGACTTTAACGGCAAGGGCTGGTCGGTCATAGGCGACGTTTACGGAGATTACGCTGCACCCGGCGGAGAAAGCTACGAAAAGCTTCTTTCCGACTATTACCCCGAAGCGGAGTATCAGGTCTTCCGCCAGATTTTATCAAGATACGGCTATAATCCGGACGAGGTTATGCCGCTTCAGAAGATTTCGGTTACCTACCGCAGAAATTCAAGGGTGGTTTTCCAGCCCCTTGCAACCTACGAGCTTAATTACAGGGACAGCGACTACTATGACAGCTACGGCGATTACGTTCTGCGGCTTAAACCCAGCTCAGGGTATATAAAGACCTACGAATGTCTTTCCCTTACGCCGAATATTACCAAGCCTGCTGCGGTAACAAACGCTGAAACCTGGACAGGAACGAATATAACCCCTCCCGAGGGAGTTTCTGCGGACCGGTATTCCGAATATATAGAAAATTACCGTGGGTTTGTTAATTCTGCATACACAAAAACAGACGACAGGGTAAAGGATTTCGTAAGCATGCTATATACAAAGGGCGTGCTGAAAACCGGCATGGATAAATATACTGCCGCAGAGGCAATCTGCGAGTATTTCAAGAATAACTTTACCTACTCTCTTACCGTGGACAACGGAGATGATGCCATTTCGGGCTTCCTTTACGAAACTAAGGAGGGACACTGCGCTCTGTTCGCTTCGGCGATGACTCTTGTACTGAGAGAAATAGGAATCCCCGCAAGGTACGTTACAGGATATGTGGCTTACGGCGAGGGAGAGCCTGCTGAGGGCGGCTACCGCTATACTCTGCGGGAAAAGGACCTGCACGCCTGGGTTGAGGTTTATTTTATGAATGCAGGCTGGCTGCCCTTCGACCCTACTGCTGCCGTACCCGGCTTTGGCGAGGAAGAACAGACCCCGGAGGTAACTGACGGTATGCCGGAGGATACTACCGCTCCGCCCGAAAATACAACTGCCGATAATGCAGCAGGTTCTTCGCAAAACGAAACAGCGGAAAACACCGAAACAGCAGAAACCACCGAAAGCACCCTTACCCCGCCGGAAAGCACAGCTGCCGCCGAAAGAGTTCCTGCAAAAACGGAAGATAAGCTGCTGAAATATCTGCCGTTTATAGTAATTGCACTTGTTATCGCTTTTGTAATTCTTCTGACAGTAATGTTCATACGCTCGGTATTTAAGGCTGAAAAACGGGTTTTCGCAGCCTTTAGAAAAAGACCTCCTTCGGAGGCAGTATGCCTTATGTACCGTTTTCTGATTGAATTGTATACCCTTGAAGGCTTACAGCCCGAGGGCGAGCAGTTCTACGAGTACGCACAGCGCATTGACCGACACATCATAATGAAAGGGCTTAACCTGTTCCTTATGGACGTTATGCCGATTTTTGAGAAGTGCGAGTTCGGAACTCCCGAGATTTCTCCTGCCGAGGAGGAGGAGAGAAGAGCGGTTTACCGCCTTGTAACTGCGGTTTATGGGCGAATTGTGGGAAGATATAACCCGATTAAGAGATTTTTTGTTAAAATTTCCTTATTTTTGCATTGAAAAGTGTTGCAAAATCGGAAATAATTTGCTATAATTGATAAGGATATAAGCGGTTTTCCGCAATAAGTATTTTTGGAGGAATATGCTGAAATGAATTTAATTACACGTTCTGACTTCGACGGTCTTGCCTGCGGCGCTCTCTTGCTTGAAGCGGGCATTATAGATTCCTATACCTTTAAGCACCCCAAGGATATTCAGGACGGGCTTGTGCCTGTTACGGAAAACGACGTTCTTGCAAACGTTCCCTTTGTGGAGGGCTGCGGACTCTGGTTCGACCACCATTCCAGCGAGTACGAGAGAGTACAGCTTGAGGGCAAGTACAAGGGTGAAAGCAGAATTACTCCCAGCTGTGCAAGAATTATATACGAATACTACGGCGGAAAGGAGCGCTTCCCCCAGTTCGACGACCTTATGGAGGCGGTTGACAAGGTGGACAGCGGAAACCTTACCGTTGACGAGATTTTAAATCCCAAGGGCTGGATTTTAGTAGGCTTCCTTATGGACCCCAGAACGGGTCTCGGACGTTTTCGCAACTTCACCATAAGCAACTATCAGCTTATGGAAAAGCTGCTTGTATGCTGCCGCACAATGAGCACACAGGAAATTCTTGATATGCCCGACATCAAGGAGCGTATCGAGGTTTACAACGAGCAGAGCGAGCTTTTTAAGAAAATGGTGCATGAGCATACCGTTATAAAGCGTGACGTTATCATAACCGACCTTCGTGGCGTTGACCCGATTTATACAGGCAACCGCTTTATGATTTACAGCCTTTATCCCGAGCAGAATATTTCTGCATGGATAGTTTCGGGCAAGGGTGGAAAGGGCTGCTCTGCGGCGGTAGGATACTCTATCATAAACAAGACCAGTAATGTTGACGTAGGAAAGCTTATGCTGAAATACGGCGGCGGCGGACACAGAAAGGTTGGTACCTGCCAGTTCAGCGATGATGAAATCGAGGAAAAGCTGCCTAAGATGCTTGAGGAGCTTGTAAATTACGATAAATATTATAACGTTTAAATACATAAAGGCTGGCGGCTTCTCGCCACCCTAAAAAAACATACTGATGCTGCCGCATTTTGCGGCAGCATTTCCATATAGAAAGGAATGTTTTATGAAAGCAGCCGAATTTGCCGCAAAGCTTTGCGATAATATATCAAAGGTTATAAAGGGTAAGAGAG
>JBJERM010000085.1:0-1971 GCA_051882315.1 Ruminiclostridium sp. | reverse complement strand
ACCTTCAAAAGTAATAGTGTTGTCCTTACACTGGACTATCACCATTGACGGAGAATAGTTGTAAAGTAAAAAAGTTTTTTCGCTCATATCTTATAATTATCCCTTTCGCTTTGATATACATAATTCTTATAATTGTTTAAAGCTGCCGTTCCCTCGAAAAGGTAAAAGAAGCTTTGACTTTTCAGGTTGTAACCCTTGCAGATGTATTTAAACCCATTTGCTACAAGAGCCTTTTTCAATCTTTCCGAGTAGCAGTAAAAGTATCGTGTCCTCATATAGATATATTGTGGGGCGCAATAAAGCGCCCCGCCTGTGCTTTCTTGTTTACTTAAGTACAACCTTGACTACATTATCAAGTGTGTCCTTATTGAACGCATATCCGTATGTGAAGTCCTTGAAGAGCAGGTGAATCTGTTCCTTGTTGGGGTCTTCAACCTGGTATGTGTGGATTTCTCCCTTCATATTGAGAGAACCGATTTTGCCAGCAATACCGAAGATACGCTTATCCGCAATAAGACCGGAGCCGTCGCCCAGCTTCTTAGCGCTGGAAATCGGTATTAGGGAGCAGCTGTCATAAGTGCCAAGTCTACCTGTTCTGTTGATTTCGTTCAGTAAATCGTCGGAGAGATAGCCTTTGAGCTTGGACATAGCCTGAATATACTTGGAACGAGCGATGATTAAGCCGGAGCCGTTATCATTTCTATCCTGAAGATAGAGAGAAAGAGCATCTGCTGTAACCTGGTCGGGAAGAGCCATAGAGGTTGCGTCAATGTAGTTCTCTGCACCGCTTGCAATACCTACGTCGATTACGTCGAAGATGTCCTTGAAGAGCATATTCTTGAATGCTGCAAGAGCATACTCTGTGTATGTAGAGATTGTCTTCCAACCGTTGCGGCGTAAGTCGGCGAAGGAAATATCGGTCTCAATCTGTCTGTTCTTCCAAGTGGGCTTTAATACGCCGATGTCAAGGAAGGAACGCTTAACGTTGCCGCCCTTAGCAGCTTCGTAAGCTACGAGAGTATTCTTAGGAGTAGTGGTTGCCTCGAAATCGTCAAACTCGCCGATAGTAGACTGGTCAAACAGAGAGTCCAGTAATTCGTCGGGTGTGTTGTAGATTTCCTCGTTTACAACCTTGTTCATAAACGCAGCAATTTCGTGATTAGCGTCAACGCCACGAGCGCCTGCGTCCTTAAAGTAAGCATCAAGCTGTCGCTTGGCTTCGTCTTCCTCAGCGGTAAGAGCAATCTTGTGGTTGGTCTTAAGGGCGAGGTCGTACATATTTGTGCTTTTTAAAAGCTCAGCAACTTCATAATCTGCCATTGTTTATAATTCCTTTCTGTTGTCAATTAAGAGTTTGTAGCGGGTGTGTCGGAAACGTAGATTTCTGCAAGTGTGCGTCCCTTAGCTTCCTCGTATAAGCCCTTGAATACATATACAGATGCAACAGAGCTGGATGCTATGGTTGCCTTGCCGTCTTCGCCCCAAGCTACACGCTTGTTAATGTTTTCCTTTGTAAGTGTTTCGGCATTAAACTGGTCTGTGCCAAATGTATTGTCAGCGGGGTAGTGGTAAAGAACTACCTTTTCGCCCTTTGCAACATTTACAAAGTCAGGGTCATAATCCGAGAACTCTGTTCTTGCGGCATTTATGCCGGTGGGAATACGAGCCTTCTGCACAAACATAATGTCAGCGGCTGTTTCTGCAGCAGGGAAGCCCGCTGTCTTTGCTGTAAAGTCTTTTACAACACCTGCGCCTGTAACCATTTCCGCATCAGCGGTAAAAGTAGAGTCAACTGCGAGGTAGTCGTGTACGATTAAATCTCTTAACATTTCTTTTGTTCTCCTTTTTGTTAGTCATTGATGTATGCGCGAACTAATGCTGCGCCTTCAACATCGTTGCTGTCCGAGGTGATTACGGACTTGCGTTTAACTTTTGATAAGTTGCAATCGGTAAGCGATGCCAACTCTGTTT
>JBJERM010000084.1:0-1973 GCA_051882315.1 Ruminiclostridium sp. | reverse complement strand
GGATTTTGTGACTGAAAATTCGGGTATTGCAAATAATAGAAGAAAATGATATTATATTAATGAAAATATTTTGGGGGCAGTATGTGCTATGAAGATATATCAGCTGTTATTTGAAAATACAGATTATAACCGGCTTCGGCAATATCTGTCCGAACAGAGGGCGAGCCGATGCGAGGGGATAAATAACGAAAATGCAAGGCTTTCCTCCGCCTATGCTTATATTCTGCTGAGATATTGTCTGCTTAAGGAATACGGCATAACGGAAAAACCGGTTTTTGACTTTTCGGGCTACGGTAAGCCTGAAATTAAGGGCAGTAACCTTCATATCGGCATAAGTCACGCTAAAAATGCCGTAATCTGTGCCGCAGACAGTCTGCCCTTAGGACTGGACATACAGGATATACGGAAAATATCAAAGCGGGCGGCGGAGCACTTCTGCACGAAGGAAGAGCTTTTGCAGGCTGAAAATTCGGAGGATAAGCAGGAATTTCTCTCCCGTATATGGTGTATCAAGGAAAGCAAGGGAAAGCTATCCGGGCTTGGGTTTCAGGAAGGCTTCAGCGGGTTTTCTGCCCAGGAGCTTATCGACTCGGGAACTGCAAAAATAATTAAAAAAGATGACTTTTACATTTCCGTTTGCTCTGCAAAACCCGATTTTGAGATAACAGAAGTAAGCCCCGGAGAAGCGCTTACTGCACTAAAATAATAAGAAAAACGACGCTGCCGCTGAAGCGACAACGCCGTTTTTTATTGCCCTATTAACTATTAGCCCTTAACAGCACCGAGGGTTACGCCCTTGATGATAAACTTGGATAAGAAGAGGTAAACAATTACAACAGGGATAATTGCGAGTAAGATTATCATATAAACCTCACCCATATCGCCTGCCTGGGAATTGATACGGGAACGTACAATCGCCAGCATGATAGGAAGTGTGATTGTTTCCTTCTTGCTTAAGATAAGAGCAGGAGTGAAGTAGTTATTCCATGAAGCAACAAAAGCGAAAATCATCTGAACCGCAATTGCAGGCTTTAAAATCGGCATTGCAATTGTGTTGAAGGTCTTAAACTCGCCTGAGCCGTCAACTCTTGCAGCTTCGACAATCTCGAGAGGAAGAGTACTGTCGATGTACTGTTTCATATAGAAATATGTAGCAGGAGCTGCAATTGCAGGAATTATAAGGGGCCAGTATGTGTCTGTGAGCTTGAGAGCGTTTACAATCTGTACGAAACCTAATGCGCCTACCTGAGTAGGAATCATCATTACGAGGATTATAAACTTATGAGCAAATTTTCTGCCCTTGAAGTCATAAACACAAATACCGTAAGCCGTCATCATTGAGAAGTAGGTCGTAAGAATAGAGGTACAAGCTGCAACAATGAAGCTGTTTAAAAGACCCTGAGGCAGGAAGAAGATGCTTGTATCATTCCATGCCGTTACAAGGTTATCGAAGAAATGCTCACGGGGAATAAGTGTGAAACCTGCCTGGAGCTGTGCATTCGACCTTGTAGAGTTGATTAACATCAGATAGAAAGAGAAAAGGCTGAGGATAGTAACGAAAGCGAGGAAAATATAGGTTACAATTCTTGATATAAGAAGCTTGGTTTTCTCGCTCTGTGTGCCGTAATCACCGGCATTAACATTTTTAGCCATTACTTCTTACCTCCCTTTTTCTTGGAATCTTTCTTGGAATCTCCGCCTTCGGTTGTCTTGAATACAAACATACTGAGTACGCCTGTTACAATGAACAGAACAACAGATACGGCACCTGCCATACCATAGTTCTTACTTGTACCGATAAATCTATTCAGATACATTACAAGGGTCATAGTAGTTCTGTTAGGAGTACCGAGTCCGGCAGAAATAATCTGAGGAACATCGAACATCTGCAGACCGCCTATGAGTGCTGTAATAACAACATAAACGATAATCGGCATAAGCAGTGGGAGTGTAATCTTAAAGAATACCTGAGT